>NZ_JBEOUD010000066.1:17669-33138 GCF_040303865.1 Streptomyces sp. NPDC094034
CGCTGACCGACTGGAGGCGCAGGTTTGTTAGAGGCGGCCGGCTTGTTCGGTAGCCACCCGCTTCGCGTGCCCGTAGGGCATGATGCCCACCGCTGGAGCACCTTCCACGGCGAACGCACCCTGGTTGTCGCCGCCCGTACCGTCACCTCGACGGTACGTGTCCTCGAAGCCCTGCCTGCGCTTCTGCGTGGCGACAGCCGCGTGACCGTCGTGTTCGCCTACGACTCCACGTCCGCGTTCAACGCTGGTGTCCTCGACCTCCTCCACGCTGCTGGATGCCGGGTCGCCCCCTGGGAGCAGTTGGGACACATCACCCCTGACCTCATCCTCTCCGCCAGCGAGAACATCGACGTTCCGGAGGGCGACTGCCCGGTGCTGGTGCTCCCGCACGGCGTGGGCTTCCAGAAACTCGTACCGGACTCACGCAGTCCGCGCGACAGGCTCTCCGGAGTCGTACCGGACTCCCTGCTGGAGACGGGACGTGCCTGGATGGCGGTCTCGCATCCGGTTCAGGAGGAGCAGCTGCTCGCCACCCACCCGAAGGCGGCAGGACGCACGCTGCTGGTCGGCGACCCGTGCTTCGACGAGCTCGTCGGCAGCCGACCGCGCAGGAAGGCGTACCGGGAGGCGCTGGGTGTCGCGGAGCATCAGCGTCTTGTCGTGGTCAGCTCGACCTGGGGGTCCACCTCGCTGCTCGGGAGTCATCCGGACCTTCTTCCTCGTCTCCTGGCGCAGCTTCCCTGTGACGAGTACCGGGTTGGCGCGATCATCCACCCCAATGTGTGGTCTGCGCACGGGGCGTGGCAGCTGCGTACCCTGCAGACCGCCGCCCTGGAGGCGGGGCTGCTGCTGATGCCGGCTGTGCATGCCTGGCGGCCCGCGCTCGTCGCGGCGGATGTCCTCGTAGGTGACCACGGCTCGGTGACGCTGTATGGCGCGGCAGCCGGTACTCCGCTGCTGCTGGCCGCGTTCGGCGGTGAGGCAGTGCCGGGGACAGCCGTCCATGACCTGGCGGCTGTCGCGCCTCGGCTCGATCCGGGCGGGGACCTGCTCCAGCAGTTGGAGGAGGTCGTACGGGAGCACACGTCCGAGCGGTACACCGCGGTCGCGGAGCGGGCTTTCGCCGAGCCGGGCCATGCGCTCGCCCGGCTCCGCACCGCCCTCTACCGGCTGCTGGAGCTCCCGGAGCCGTCCTCACCGCCGCCGTCTCCCCTGGCGCTGCCGGTTCCGGACCCGCCCGGCGCACCGGTGTCCTCATGGCAGGTGACCACCGGGGTCACGGAAGACAGTGAGGCGCCGACCGTCACCGTGCTCCGCTATGCGGCCGCCGCCTTCGCCCACGGCACGGCACGCCCGGAGTCAGCCACCTTCTTCACTCATCTGGCCTGTGCGGACGACGAACGCGACCTCCGGCTGGCCGAGAGCGCCTCGGTAATCGTTCAGCGCCGTTCCTCGTCCACCTCGGTCGGGGCACTGCGCTGGATCGAGGACACACTTGGCCGGTTGCCCGGTTGCCTTCTCGCCGCTTCGGCGGTGCGCGGGGGTGTCTGTCTGGTCGGGCTCAGGGACGGCCGGGTCGTGGAGGCGGCTGTCACGGGCCCGGCAACGGACCCGGGCATGCCGGCGGCGGTCGTCTACGCCTGCCTGCGGGCGGGGTTTCCTCTGGACGACGCGCACGTGACGCTGCGGATCGGCGGCATGCGGGACGAGGATGTGGTGCTGCGCCTTCGCCCCGCCCTGCCGATCGGGTAACCGCCTCCGCCCGGGGAACCGGCCTCAAGCTCCGAGGTCCTCCAGCCGATGCCGCAGGTCCTGCGCCCGGGCGTGGTTGCCGAGCGTCTCGTAGATGCCGGCGGCCCGGCTCAGGCACTCATGTACCAACTCCGCTCGCCCGCCCGCGTCATCAGCGATACCGGCGAGCTGCTCCAGGGCTTGCGCCTCGTACTGCATGCCCTGTGCCTCCTCGCCCAGGACACGGACTGCCTCCTGCAGTTCCCGGATCCCTTCCTCGGTGTCGCCGAGATGACCGTGTACGGCGCCGATCGCGGCTCTCACCCGCGCCGCCATCCGCCGGTCAGGCTCTTCACGGTTCTCCAGGTCCTGCTGTGCCCGGCGCAGCAGGACCATGGCCTGGGCGTGGTCGCCTCGGGCGTCGTGGGCGCATCCAAGGAAATAGGTGGCGAGGGCGGCTCCGCGGGTTTCTCCGGCACGTTCATTGAGTTCGAGGGAGCGCTGGTACGCCGTGACGGCGCTGTGCGGGTCGGTGACGTCCAGGTATCGGCCGAGGAATTCCTGAACGGAGGCCTGCAGGGTGAGGTGATCGGTCGCCTCGGCGAGGGCGGCTGCTGTGCCGAGTTGTTCTCTGGCGTGGTTGTTCTCGCCGAGGTCCAGCAACGGGCGTGACAGCAGGCTGCGCAGTCGGGCCTCGCCCGCCGTGGCCTGCGCGCTCTGGCCCGGTGTGTCTGCGGAGGCGGCCGCTGCTGCGGCCGCCTCGATGCCGAGCTGCAGCGATTCCCGCCACGCCCCGAGGTAGCGGTGGTACAGGAACAGCGCTGAGAATGCCTCTGCCAGTTGCCAGGCCAGGGTGTGCAGCTCGTAGCGGACGGCCGTGCGCAGGACCGCGAGAATGGCGTGGCGCTCGGTGTCCAGCCACTCCAGTGGTGGTGGCCCTCCGGCCGTGGCGAAGGGGTCGTCGGCGTCCCGCAGCAGGTCAGAGAGGTCGGCGATCCGCAGTCGCTCTGTCCTGAGCGCACGGTCAGCGAACGCGGTCAGGGCGAGATAGTGCGTGCCTACCCGCTCCGCCAGTGCGGCCTGCTCGGTTTCCGGCTCCTCCTCGGCCGCGTGTTCGCGGGCATGCAGACGGACCAGGTCGTGCATGCGGTACCGGCCATCACCCATGGCCTCCACCAGGCTGGCCTTCGCCAGGACACGCAGCAGGCGTTTCGTGCTCCTGGTGTCGGTATCGGCGGCGACCGCGGCCACGCCGGCGTCGAAGATGCCGAACGGCAGCCATCCGAGCAGCCGGTAGAGCCGAGCGGCGTCGGGCGGCAGCAGCCGGTAGGAGGGACCCAGGACCGTAGACACCGAGGACTCCTCCCCATCCATTGCCAGGCCGGCCAGCCGGCCGGCCTCGTCGTCGAGTTCGGCGGCCAGGTCCGCCATGCCCAGTCCGTCATCGGTGACCAGACGTGCCGCCACGACCTGCAGAGCCACCGGCAGGCCGCCGCACAGCTCCACCAGTCTTTGTGCGGCCTGCAGGTCGGCCTCGACTGCCTGTGCACCGCAGCGGTCCCTCAGCAGTTCCAGCCCGCCGTGGGCGTCCAATGGCCTGACGGTGATCAACCGGGCACCGTGCTGCATGGCCAGTTCACCGAGCCTGCTCTGACTCGTGGCCAGTACCACGCTGCCCGGCCCCTTGGGGATCAGCGCACGGACCTGTCCGGGCTGGTTCACGTCGTCGAGGACGAGGAGGATCCGCAGGTTGGCCGTGCGGGACCGGAACTGATTGGTTCGTTCGACAAGTGAAGCCGGCATGCCGATGTCGCCTCCCGGCAGTGCCCTCAGGCACATGGCCAGCGCCTCGGAGACATCCCCACCGGGCCCGATCATCGGGGTGACCTCGTCGCGCAGGGCAGCGAAATCCACGTACAACTGACCGTCCGGGAAACGCTCCTGGGACAGTTCAGCCCACCGCCAGGCCATGGCGGTCTTCCCGACGCCAGGCAGTCCGTCCAGCACGTCGATACCGACGGATGCGGGGGCACCCGTTCGCGTGCCGAGTGTCTCGTCCAGGGCCGCGAGCTCGGTCCTCCGGTTGCTGTACGGGATGGTCAGGACCGGTACTTGGTCGGGCCTGGCAGGAAGGCTGGACGCGGGCGCTGGTGCCGGCTGGACGTGGAAGGTGATACCGCCGTGGATGTGCGAGCCCTGAAAGGCGGGACCGTAGTAGTTCGCACCACCGCTGACCAGGTTGATGAAAGCGCGTGACGCGTCCGGCGCCAGCTCGGACAACATCTGCGCCAGTTCCTGCGCGGTAGCGGGGTCCTCCTGAAACATCCCTTCCAGTCGCTGCCGCAGGCGGGCCTGGACCTCTGCCCGGGTACCGGCGTCGCCCGCCGCTCGAGCGGTTTCCAACTCGTCTCTGGCCGCCTGGAGTTCTTCTTCAGTGGCCTCGTCCGAAGAGCGTCGCCGGAAGAACCGGACCAGTCCGCCTTTCGCGCGTTCCCACGACTCCGAAACCATCAGCCCGACCAGCGTCGTCGCCCCCGACGCGGCAAGTGCCGCCAACTCGGCTTCCACACAGCCCCCTTCGTCCATCCAGCCCTGCAGGGCAGTCGGACACCAACCGTAGAGAGATCTTGGACGCTTGGACAGCCCGGCTCGCCGCGTACCTCGTGGCCTCCTCGGCTCGCCACGGAAGGTGGCGCAGGAAATGATGATGTCGTCCACAAGGAGCAGACCCCGGGTCCAGCCGAATTGGGGCTTCAACAGCTGGCCTATGTCCATTGGCAGTCTCAACGGGCTGCGCCACGTCTCACCGGTCAGCCCACTGTCGGGGCCGCATTCCTCATCGGCACAATCATCCGGCCCCCGGGGGGGCGAGTTGCGTGCCTGATCGGTGAGGGCGAGATGCGGTCATCTTCAGCAAACATGTCTCGTCGCAGTGGCTCGTTGGGCGTGCCGTTGACGCGCTCCAGCGAGAGAATCTCAGGTGTCAGGGTCCGCGGAGCTTCCCGCATCGGGTTCGGTGCCCCGGTACGCCCGCTGAACCCTGTGCCAGGCGTTGATGACCTCGGGAGTCTGGTCAAGTAGTCCCCGCGCAACGAATAGGAAGATACTCAGCACGCCGGAGACCGCCAGCAGGCAGAGGATGATCGAGTCCATCTGTTCGAGTCCCTTGTGAGTCGGGGTCGAACAGGTGGCAATCACTCAGCTCGACCACCGGTGTGGTCAGAACTGAGTTCCACGCCGACGGTAAAGCTCAGGCCCAGCAATCCCATGGGTCGTGCAGATGTATGGGGCACCTGCGGCGAGTGGTGAGGTAGCAGGTGTCCGGGTCGTGGTTCACGGATCGAGCAGATACCCCTCGACGTGTCGGCTCGCGGGGAGCTGCTCCTGCGTTGCGCCTGACGATACACAGACCCGAGGCCGCACCATTCAGAAGTCTCATATACGTGACAGGTCACCAAAGATGGTATATGGGTCAGCCATTCTCAGGCCGCCGTCCTGGAGGCCGCCGCAAAGGCGGACTGCTGTGCCGGATCGAGGGGTTCGCTGTTCGGCAGGGCGGAGCGGTCCTGCTCAATGATGTGGCAAGTGTGCCGGGGATGTGGGTGCGCGTCGGATGGATGATCTCGAACCAGTCGGTGTCCTTTCGCAGATGTCGGGCGATGCCGCGGTTCCAGCGCCGGGTATGTCACGCCGTCGCAGCCAAGGGGCAGGCTGCCCCGAGGGGGCCGCATTCACCAAGCTGATCGAGGCCCACGCTCACGCCCGTGACAACGCCCTCGAGGCCGCGTCCCGGGACCTGATGCCTCAGAGGACCTGCTCGGCCGGCAGAGGAACAGCGGCAACTAACCCGGTGGGATCGACTCCTATCACCATGCTCGCCTTTCCGCGGACGCCGCCGAGGTCTTCCGCGACCTGAGAATCCCAACACGTCGTGTGCGCAGCGAATTGGGCACCGGTGTCCGGCGCTGCCTCGGGGCGGGGACGTATCTCGGCACTGTCAGTGGGCGACGAAAGAATGAGGGCGACGCGGCAGCCAGCGGCGGCGCTGCTCGTTGCAGTGCTCCTCTACTGGTAGCGCCAGTGGTTGTGTACCTGCTGCACATCGGTCTCAAGGACGTCTTGGAGCTCGGTGTCATCGTCCGGGGTGTCCAGACCGAGTGCTTCGGCGACGACGCGACAGGAGCCGGTCATGGTGGGTTCTGGCAGGTGGCCTGGTCAAGATCGAACCGCTTGTCTCCTCCTGGGGATGTCCGGCCCTGGATGGCTGCTGCGAATGTCAGGGGTTTGACAGCCAGGGTGGCTACCGATGAAACGACCACGTCACTCTCGACGGGACTGGACGAGCCTCAGCTGCTGGTACAGCCCGAGCCAGCGGCGCAGTTCCTGCTCCGTCTCGGCCGGGTCCGGCGTCACGGTGGTCGACAGGGTCGTCACGCTCTTCTTTGCTTCGGCCCAGGGCCTTGCGGGTGCGGGTCATGTGCGCAAGTCCCTGCGGGTCCGGGTGACTTTCCCGATGATGCGGACGGCATCGGCGTCGGGCTGGTCGATGCCGGCCCGACCGTGGTCGGCGGCTTCGCCGCCCGAGTCGAACAGCGGGACAGGCGACTGGTACTCGGCTGCCGCGGCGAAGGTCGCCCCGTCGATACGGCCTTCGAGCACCGCAATCCGCAGCCCAAGGAGGTTTCCTCCGTGGCAGCCGGCCCACCCCGCGCAGATCCGGCCCCCGGTACTGTCCGCGTCGGCCTGGTGGCACTGGAACAGCCGCGGCGGCTGATCAGGCGTGGCGGCATCGTAACGGCGCAGCTTCTCGTACTCCTCCTGCGCCCACACCCCCGAGGGCACGTCACGGCGGTAGGGGCAGCTCTCACACGGGCGCGGCGCGGGCGGACGCATCTGCGAAGTCACCAACCGAGTATGAGGAGCGTCTTGTGGGCGTGCAGGAGGCGGGTCTGGCCGTCAGGCAGTCACGAGCTTCCTCGGGGATGCGCACGTTGGCATCGGACATGTTGTGACTTATATCATTCACCCCACCCGATACGGGTACGTACCCGTATCGGGTGGGGTGCCAGAAGTCTTTCGCGCGCGGCGCTGGGGAGGAGGAGGGGGCTGCTGGCCGGGCTGCACGGCGGCAGACTTCAGATGGGGGTCACGTCTTCCGGCAGTACTTGAGGCGGCGTGGCGGTGAAGAAGGTGCGCAGGGGTCCGTCGATGGTGCGCTCTCGGTCGGTGCTGGCGGCATCCAGGATCGGTGCGAGATCGTTCGTGTCGCAGGGGGTGAGGATGAGCCAACGCAGCATGACCTCGCGGATGGTCAGTCTCAGCTCACGGAGCTGCGTCAGTCTCTCCGTCCCTGTGTGCTCGGTGAGGACGTCTCCGTGGACGTACGTGGAGCGGGCGCTGTAGGCGCTGCGTACCGTCTCCTCGACACGTTTGCGGTGTTCGAGGGTGAGGAAGAGCGCGGAGGCCCGGGTTCGGATGTTCTTGCTGATGCTCGCGCCGGCCTCGTCCTTCTCGGGGGTGTTGGCCCGTGTCTTCCTGGCTGGGCTGATCATCAGAGCCTCCAGAGCGATGACGTAGTCCAGCAGGTGGAGCTCGTCCGCTTCTTCTTCCCACACGCCCCAGTCGCTGTAGGTGCGCTGGAGAAGGTCGCGCTGGCGCTCGCCGGGCGTCCGGGGGCCCGGCTGGCCGCTCATCTGTCCATCCCGACGAGCGCGAACTC
Organism: Streptomyces sp. NPDC094034; assembly: GCF_040303865.1. Taxonomy (NCBI): domain Bacteria; kingdom Bacillati; phylum Actinomycetota; class Actinomycetes; order Kitasatosporales; family Streptomycetaceae; genus Streptomyces; species Streptomyces sp. NPDC094034. The sequence goes on from NZ_JBEOUD010000066.1 coordinate 25,120, forward strand.
CCTGCTCAGAATCGTACGCAAGCTTCCAGACAAGCGGGGCGAGGCCGCGCCCCGCGTGTTGGGCATCGATGATTTCGCCCTGGAGAAGGGGCACGTCTACGGAACGATCATCTTGGACATGGAGACCGGAGAACGCGTCGAAGTTCTACCCGATCGCACCGCAGAGACCCTCACCGCATGGCTGCGTGCACACCCTGGAGCGGAGATCGTCTGCCGGGACAGGGCCAGCGCCTACGCCGAGGCCGTACGCACCGCTTGCCCTGACGCGATCCAGGCCGCGGACCGCTTCCACTTGTGGAAGAACCTGTGCGAAGCAGTCGAGAAGTGCGTTGCCACACACCGTAGTTGCCTCGCCGAGCCTACCGAGGACGCACCGGCTGACGCCACTGCTGCCGAGCAGGAGGTGCCGGGGCGGCCGGAGGGGATGCGCGTGATCCGGCGCCGCGAGCGTCACGCCGCCGTGCACGCCCTCTACGACAAGGGCGTCCCGATCCAGGCAATCACCGTGGCCCTCGGACTAGACTGCAAGACGGTACGCCGATACGCGCACGCGGCCACCCCCGAGGACGCAACGCTGGGCACCGGATCACGCCGCTACGGCCAGGTCCACGGCTACTCTCCCTACCTCCACCGCCGTTGGAACGAGGGCTGCACGGACGCGGCACGGCTCCACGCGGAGATCACCGAGCTCGGCTTCACCGGTAGCAGGCGGACCGTGCGCCGACACCTCCAGGAGATCCGGGCCAGCGGCAAACCCGCTCCCGACAAGCCCAAAACTCTGACGGTCCGCACGGCCACCTGGCTGATCACCTCGCACCCGGACAACCTGGACGAGTGCAGCACGCTCAAGCTCAAGAAGCTCCTGTCCCGCTGCCCCGAACTGGACGCCGTCGCCGCCTGCGTCCGCTCCTTCGCCGCGATGATGACTGACCGCCGCGGCAGCGACCTCGCCGACTGGCTCACCAACGCCGAGGACACCCAGATGAAGCCGCTGCAGAGTCTGGCCCGTGGCCTACGACAGGACTTCAAGGCCGTCACCGCCGGCCTCACTCTGGAATGGAGCTCAGGCAAGGTCGAGGGCAACGTCAACAGAGTGAAGCGAATCAAGAGGGACGGATACGGCCGCGCCGGGTTCGACCTCCTCCGCCTGCAGATACTCCTCGCCGGCTGAAGACGGTCATCCTCCGCAGCCGCCCCACAAGAAGTGGATCAGAACCGCTTACGAAGACCGCCGTCAGTCTCGGGCAACGAGTTCGGTGGCTTCCGATCGTCCGGGCTATCTGTGATGGTGTCACTCTACATGCCCTAAGCGACTTGTCCGATTTGCATGGCAACTGGCGCTCTGTCAGGGCGTGTCGGTGGTCTCGACGACGTGCCGACATCGTGCCGCCGTCAGCACAGTGCGCCGTCAGCCGGACCGGGGGCCAACAGTTGATGGACAACGGTCGTTCGCTTCCGAACTCGCCCTGCAGCGCGGGAGACTACCTCACCCGGAGGTTCGTCAGCAGGCGGTTCGCGCAGTTGGGGCCGCCCCCGCCAACATGATCTCAGCACGTTGCCGGATCCTCCCGCCGACTGCCCGCACCCGACCGTCTGGAGGCGCCGTCATGCCCGCCGAGCCCACTTCCTGCGCCGCGGCCCCGGCGGCTGCGGGTCCTCTTGGCACCCGAGAGACCGCCGTCGTCATCACCGCGATCACCGCGCTGACCGTTCTCGCCATCCTCGGGCGTGAGATCCCCAAGCCCCTGGCCACGCTCGCGGCCGCCACCTGTCTGCTCCTCGTCCCCGCCTGCCTGATCACCTCACCGCACGTCACGCCCGGCCCCGCCACGGCCTGACGCCCCTGCCGTACACCGCCCCTCCCCACCGGGCGGCGGACGGCGGGGCAGCTGGCTTCCGAACGGCAACATGTTGCTGCAGCAGGCGACACGCTGTCCCACCGTCACGAACAGGGGGTCGGGGACCCCAGCTACCAGACGACAACTGGAATGTAATGTGGTGGCCAGTCTGTCCGCCCGGCATGCTCCGGGAGTGGGCACTCCCCCTGTTCGCCCCCCGTCTTCCACGCAGACGAGTCCTCGAACCCCGGACGGAATCTGCTCGACCCTCATCAGCTGGTGTTCCCCCTGACCGGGACGTACCTGTCCAACAAGGTGGCTGCGTCAATCGTGGACGAGGTCCGGTCCCAGCTTCCGCCCGCCCAAGGCGAACCCAGTACAGGCCTCTCGCACCTCGTCACGGGGCCGCAGGGCGCTGACGCGGGCCTTCGGGAGCCCGCGGGTAGCGTCCGCAGCACCTAATCGACAAGCAGTTCATGGCCGTCACCAAGCTGGTCGACATCCTGGTCGAGCCGCTCGCCCACACTGACGGCCTCAGCCTGTACGAGAACCAGAGCTGCCTGGCCCTGGCCGAGTTACTGCGCATGACCGGACCGGGTCCTCGGCGACGCCGCAGCGGACGTGAGTGCGTGAGAAAGTGTGGTGTCGGAGGCATCCAGGGGTTGTGAGCTGCAGAAAGAAGGTGGAGAGCGGGTGTACGTCACCAGGATCCAGCTGGAAAACATCAAGGGATTCAGCCGGAAACGCGCTGTGGACCTGGAGCTGCCCGGGCGCAGCGGCTGGATCGTGCTGGCGGGGCGCAACAGTTCGGGGAAGTCGACTCTGTTGCAGGCCGTGGCTCTGGCCCTCGCCGGTCCGGACATGGCTCGGGAACTCAATCAGGATTTCAGCGGCTGGCTGACGCGCCGGGCATCAAAGGGTCGGGTGACAGTAGAGGTCATCAGTGAAGCCGGCGCTGACGCCTTCGTTGCAGGTGGCAGGCGGGAGAAGCACCTGACACTGGGGGTGGAGTGGGCCCGTCCCTCCTTGCAGCCGGGTGAACGGTTTCAGCGGCTGGAGATGGCTCCGATCCAAGCAGTCCCCCGTGCAGCTGCGTTCGGTCCTTGGGCGCCGAACCCGCAGGGTTGGTTCTGCGCGGGGTACGGTCCGTTCAGGCGGCTGACCGGGGGCGTTGGGTCTTCGCACAGCCGTGATTCTGTGCTCCTGGGGCCTACCGCAACGCTCTTTCGCGAGGATGCCTCGCTCGCCGAGAGTGTGACGTGGGCGGTCGATCTTCATCACCGCAAGCTGGAGGAGGAGCAGGCACTGCGGGAGGGAGAGGAACGGGAGCGGATGGCAGGTCCTTTGTTGGACACGGTGTTGGCACTGCTGCGTGATGGCCTGCTTCCGGGCAGTTATCAGGTCCGGCGGATCACGGCCGACGGCCTGTGGGTTTCCGAGCGGGGCGTTAAGGCCGAGAATCAGTTCCCGCTGCGGGAGATGAGTGACGGCTACCGCGCAGTGGCGGCTCTGGTACTGGACATTGTCCAGCAGCTCCACAGAGCGTACGGCTGTTTGGAGACTGGTCCAGCTCCGGACGGTGGTACTGCGGTCCTGCAGCCCGGGGTCGTCCTGATCGACGAGATGGATGCCCACCTGCATGTGACCTGGCAGCGCAGGATCAGTGACTGGCTACGGACCCACTTCCCCCACATCCAGTTCATCGTCACCAGCCACAGCCCGTACATCTGCCAGGCCGCCGATGAAGGTGCCCTGATCCGCCTGCCCGGACCGGATGAGGACCGGCCGCCCGAGGTGGTGACCGAGGATCTCTACCGGCGGGTCGTCTACGGCACTGCGGACGACGCGGCGCTCTCGGAGCTCTTCGGCCTGGAGACCTCCTTCTCCAGTCGCGCCGAGGTGGAGCGGCAACGGCTGGTGGCTCTCGAACGCAAGGTCTACGCCGGCACGGCCACCGCTGAGGAGAAAGCCGAGTACAAGGAGCTGAGCCGACTGCTGACGAGTTCGCTGCAGACCCGGGTGGCCGAGGTGGCGGCGCGGCTGGAGCAGGATCGGTGATCCCGCTCCAGCGGGTGCCCGCCCCGGACAGGACGCAGACCCTGCTGCGGAACTGGACCACGCGGGTGCAGAACGCGGGGGCGACCGCTGAGGCAGCACGCGCCGAGTGGAAGAAGGCGAAGTACCCCAAGAAGCATGTCAAGGAGCTGCTGGAATCGATGGCGCACGGTGCGGTGCGATGCATGTATTGCGACGACAGCCATGAAACCGACATCGACCACTTCCAGCCTCTTGCCGCAGCGCCCCTGCGCGCGTTCGTCTGGGCCAACCACCTGATCGCCTGTGCCTGGTGCAACAGCAACGACAAGCGGGACTTGTACCCGCTGGCTGCGGACGGTACCTGCCTGCTGATCGACCCCACGGTGGATGACCCCGCCGATCACCTCGTCCTGCGGTTCGCAAGCTGCCTGTATGAGGGGCGCACCGGCAAGGGGGAAGCGAGTATCGAGGTGTTCGGGCTCAACCGGCCCGACCTCGTCCAGGGCCGGACCCGGGCCTTCACGACCGCCTGTCTGGTCATAGAAGGGTGGCACCGGCGCTACCTGGAAAGAGAGCCGAGTGCCGAGGACAAAGCGCGTGCACTCCTCGATTCGCCGTTCGTGGACGTCGTGTACTCCCTGACCCGCCTTGATCCGGACATCGCCGAGACCGTCCTCGAGGAGCAGACACTGCCCGCCCTGGCTGCCTGGCGCAGCGTGTACGACACCACCCCCAACGCATAGACCCCGTAGCTGCGCCTGGTGCGGCAGGCCCAGCTACCGGTGACACCGTGCCATCGACTTCCCCGTCCGCTGCACCCCATCATCAGGCCGGGGCGCTCCGGGCAGGCCGATTACCGGGGCCCGGCGGCATGCGGCAGCCGGGGCCTGGCAGACTCGGGGCGGCCCCGCAGCGCACGCGGCAGGACCGCAGCAGGTGGCAGATTCAAAGCTCAATGACACTGAGAGCGGCACTGGCACCGTTAACAGAACCCCATAGCCTGCTCCGGCGCAGAACGGCGTGATCTTCGAGGGGGAGGAACTCTGATGACAGGTGGCAGCAGGCCCGGCACGGATGTCCGCGGCGGCCACATCGGACTGGTCGTCACGCTCATTCTCCTGGTCGGTATCGCCAGTTCCTCCGGCCTTCGCTGGACTCTGATCGTCGCGGGGTGCTTCATCGCCTGGTTCGTCCTCACGCTGGCCGTCATCCGCATCAGGGGTGGACGCGGCAGAGAAGCCGTACGGCGGGCTTACGTGGCCACGTTCGGCTGGGGCGACTACGTCAGCCCCTGACAGGGTGACGTGGCACGCCTCCTCCTTCCTCACGGGTGTCCGGACTCAACTCGTGCCGGCCGGAATCGGCCGGGACGGCGTGCGAGCACTTGCTGTCGGTCAGATGTGGACGGCGCGGACGCCCAGATGTCCCGCCTGGCGTAGGCGGGGATCACGGCGTCGGCGAGGACGGGCTCGCGATGGTCGTCGTCACTACCGAAGGGCGCGGAGCTGTGTCCTACGGGTAGCGGCAGGCGAGGTATGCCACGACCCAGGCGGTGGGCGTCCATGCCCGGTCCGAGTTCTGCTGCGTTACTGCGGGCCAGCCAGGTTGTACGCGGCGAACACTCAGCAGGCCGGAGGGAAGCGGACACGACTGGTTTCCGCGGAGCTGTTCCTGGCTCGTTCGGCATGGTGGAGCCGCGGGATCCGTGAGCCTGCGGCCCGGAATCGGTGCTTCTCGTGTCGTTCACGTCGTGAGTGTCGGCGACGACCTTGTCCGCACGAAGGGTGTTCTGCCTGTGCTTACCGGAACGGGTGAGACGTGTATGGATCCCTCTGCGAGTCCCGCTCACTTCTCCGTCACCCGACTCTGGCCCCGTGCCTGCGCCAGGAGGGCGCGAGCGGTCCGCTGTGTGCCACCGCTGGGCCCTCCCAGGCTTCGGACGGCCTCTCTGTACGGGTGACGGGGCCGCAACCGAACCGCTGCGGCCCCGCTCCGTGCGTGCTTCCGGTTATCGGGCGAGGGTGATGCCGACCGGGGCGTTGGCGCAGCCGTTGGCGGTTTCGGTCAGCGCGTTCTTCTCGGTGGTGTCGATGCTGAGCTGCCAGCGGATCTTGGTGGCGATCCAGTCGGCGACGTACTGGCAGCGGTATCCGGCGAAGGGCGGCAGCCACGTCGCGGGGTCCTGGTCGGCCTTGGATCGGTTGGTCTTCGCGGAGACGGCGATCAGGCTCCTGGTGGCGTCGAGGTCGTTGGCGTAGGCCTGGCGTTCGGCCGGTGACCACTGGGAGGCTCCGGAGTCCCAGGCCTCGGCGAGCGGTACGAGGTGGTCGATGTCCAGTCCGGCGGGGCCGTCGATGTACTGGTTGTCGTACGGGCTGTACCAACGGCCGGCGGTCAGCTTGCATCCCGCCTCCTGCACCGGGGCGAGGACTGCTTCCTCCTTGAGGACTTCGGCGCGGGTGGAGCAGCCGTCCTTGTCGGCGTCGATCCAGTGCTTGAACAGGCTACGGCTGTAGCCGGTACGGTCCTCGTCCTGGACCGGCAGGGCGCCGAGCGCGTCGGCCAGCGGCATTGTGAGGACGTCGCCGGGTGCCCCGAGCGGGCCCGCGACCGCGGCTGAGGCGGGGGCGGCGGGCGTGAGGAACGCGCCCAGGGCGGCGAGGGTGACGACTGCTGTGCGGAACAAGACAATACCTTTCGAGAACGCGTGGAGTACGGGTTCCTTGGTAGCGGCTCTGGACCATCGCCGTGCTGTGACCAGCCGTCACCTCACCCGCGCGGTGGTAAGTCGCACTGCCCGTCCGCGTATGCTTTGGCGCTGGCGTCGACGGGATCATGCCTGCTGACGGATGTCGGTCTCTGGGCTCGGCCAACTAATCGCGCCCAGCTCAGCCGCACGGCAGATCGCGTGCTGCATGGCGGGGATGTTCCGCCCGGGGCTGTGCGCGTTTGGGCGCCAGGTGTGGTCGGAGTCCGGGCAGACCGTGTCTGCGGATTTCCTCATCGCCCCAGAACTGGCGCTGCCCGGATCCGCAGGCAGTGCAGACCGTGGTCTCTACGGGCTTCTCTGACGCTGTGTCCTCCTTTGCCCGGCGGTGGGCGCCGGCACGAGGGCGGCACCGGTCCGTTTGGCGGGCACGGGGCGATGCGGGCGAAGGACGGTTGATGCCTTGCTGGGCGTGGGGGCGGGTCGGCGGGAGTGGTCTGGGGCCTTTGTCAGCGGGGGCGCCAGGTTCGGATTTCGAGGTGGGTGATGTGGGCGTCGCGGTGGATGCGTCCGGTTTCGAGGAGCCATTGGTGGATGGCTGCGGTGACGTCGCCGCCGGCTGTGTCGACGCGGTGGGCGAAGTCGGCGGCGTCGAAGCCTCCGGTGGTGGCGGAGCCGTAGGAGCGTTCTTCGGTGTGGTCGGTGCGCTGGAGGACGTCGCGTCGGATGCCGGGTGAGTCGGTGCGGCTGCCGGAGGCGAGGGTGTAGCCGGTTTTGGGCATGCGGACGGTGAAGGCGAGGCGCAGTCCTTGGCGGGCGGCTTCGGCGATGAGGGGGCGTAGGCGGGCGGAGCCGGAGGCGATGGCTTGGGCGCCGGCGCGGCCGGTGCCGGTGCCGGTGGGGGTGATGAGGACGGCTTTGGTGCGGACGCGGGCGCGGGTGCCGGTGGCGGTGGTGCGGCGGGTGATGTGGCGGGCGGCGATGGCGGCGAGTTCGGGCAGGTCGGTGATGCCTGCGGTGTGGATGGCGTTGAGGGTGTGGGTGAGGGCGGGGATGAAGGCGGCGCCTTTTCCTCGTGTGTAGAACTGGGAGACGAGGGAGGGGTCGCGGTCGATGATGCGGGCGATGTCGCGTTTGGTGAAGCCTGCGGCCTGGAACTGGTCGGCGAGGCGGGCGGCTTCGCCTGGTTGCGGGGTGGGGCGGGGGGTGCGGGGTGGCATCAGGATCGACCGCCGTGGGTGCGGGTGTGGTGGAGGGCGGCGCGTGCGGCGTCGCGCAGGGTGAGGAGTTCTTCTTCGGTGGTGGGGGCGGGGAGGGGGCCGGTGAGGTGGCCTTTGTTGAGGTAGTCGCCGGGCTGGCCGTGGTAGGGCCAGTGGTGGGGCTGGGTGAGGTAGAGGGCGTCGGTGCGGAAGGCGACGACGGTGCCGGGGGGTACGT
>NZ_JBEOUD010000067.1:0-32792 GCF_040303865.1 Streptomyces sp. NPDC094034
AGACTTCCTCCACACCTACAACCACCACCGCAGCCACACCGCACTCGCAGGCCAGCCCCCGATCAGCCGCGTAAACAACGCTGCGGATCAATACAGCTAGCGCGTCACGCAATGCGGCGACGGTGTCGAATGGCATGTGGTGAATGCTGGCGAGGCACGAGATGAAGTCGTAGCGCGCTTTGGGAAGTTCGGCTTCAGTCACGTCCGCGTGCTGGAAGCGCGGACTCCGGTCACCGGTCATCCGGCCGGACAGCGCGCGAGCCTCCGCGATGGCCTCTTCAGACGGATCGATCGCATCGACCTCTATGCCCAGGTGAGCGAGCCGACGCGCGAACTGGCCGGTCCCGCACCCCACATCCAGTGCCGCATCGCAGTTCTGCGGCACTTGGCGCAGCAGCAAACGGTGATAGTGCTCGTTGTGATCAAAAGGCATGGCCCCGACCCTGCCACAGCGGACGCACTCGGCCTCACCTTCCACCATCAAGACCCCTACGGTGATCTGCGTCACGCCAGCGGGTCCGGAATGCAACACAAGCCGGGCCGTTGCCTACGAAGTAGGCCAACCTCGACCTAGTGGCGGCACATTGGGACGATCTGCTGCGTCTTGCCTGGTCACGACTGAGGTACGGGCACGCCACCGCCTCCCTGATCGTCGGCAAGCTCTCCGCATCCTCCTGGCAGAACGCCCTCGCCGCGGCGCGGGAGGAGTACAGCGCCAGCCGGCGGACGATCTACGCCGCGAAGTATCTGTCCGATCCCGCCTACCGGCCCAAGATCGCCCGGCAGCTGAACAAGGGCGAGTCCATCCACTCGCTGCGTCGTCAGCTCCGCTACGCCCGCGAGGGCAAGGTCACGCGGCGTCAGCCCGAGCAGCAGAACGAGCGGGCGTGGTGCCTGACGGTGGCGACGAACGCGGTGGTCTGCTGTGGCACACCGAGTACATGGGCCTGGCGGTCACCAGCTGCGCACCGTCGGTCGCGAGGTGGAGCCGAGGTGCTGGCGCACCTCTCCCCCGGCCCGCAGCTCGGTGGTCAGCTACTACGGCTCCATCACCGTCGACTACGAACGCGAACTCGCCCAGCTCGATGACTCGATAACCGGGGACACCGGCCGCTGCGGGCCGTGGCCGCAAACGACCCGGCAGCCGGACTGTAGACGGCGCCCCCGAGGGAAGGCGCTGGCCACCGGTGGAGGCCGGGTGTCCACCGGAGTGCGGCGCCCGCAGGAGACCGGGAGCGGGCCCGTTCGGGCGGAACGCACCGGGGACGCCACTGCGGACGGGCCTGGCAGCAGCGCAGGCACGGGTGTCGACTTCAGCTGACCGGGTCGGGACGGCCACAGCATGCGGGACGATCTCCATTCATGGTGAGATGGCCCAAACGCCGCCCCGACCCGGACGGTGACCCCGGCGCCGGGCACGCCGCAGACGCAACGAGCGGGCCGTCGGTAGCCGCCACGGGCACCGGTCACGCTACCGCCCGTGACGGCGCCACGGCGGTATCCGGCTACACACGGCGGTATCCGGCTACACAGGACCGGGCCCGGGGACAGGGCACCAACGAGGGCCTGGACGCCGCCCGCGCTCGGGTGCCGGGGGAACAACAACGCCCCGACAGCACCGCCCCGATGAGGGATTCGGACGCTCTCGGGGCGGCCGCACCCGCAAAATCCATCTCACCGGGAAAGGCGGACGGCGGCCCCTGGCCTTGCTGATCACGCCGGGCCAGTGCGGCGACGCCCCGCAGTTCATCCCGGTTATGGGCCGCATCCGGGTGGGCCGGCTCGAAGGCGGTCGCCCCCGCACCCGGCCCGACCATGTCGGCGGGGGCAAGGCGTATTCGTCCCACCGAAACCGCCGCTACCCGCGGCGGCGCCAGATCAAGCACACCATCCCCGAGCCGAGGAACCAGCGCGCCAACCGCCAGAGCCGGGGCAGCAAGGGCGGTCGGCCCACCGGCTTCGGCAAGACGATCTGCAAAAGGAGGAACGAAGTCGAGCGAACGACCAACAGGCTCAGGAACTCCCGGGCCGTGGCCACGAGAAACGACAAGCGTGCCTACATCTTCCACGGCACCATCACCGTCGCCTCGATGCGACTCCGGCCCCGGCTCCGGCCCCGGCCATGACCTGCCCTTCCCCGCACGACATAGTCAGTTGACGCGCACAGCAGACACCGATTTCCTGGTCCGATGAACGACCTTCGTGTCAGAACGGTGGACGACGACGCCTCGATCCGCGATTGGCGGTACGCCCACAACGTGATCGTCCCCGGCGACATTCTGTCGCTCGACGACGTCCGTGCCCGCACAGGCCGCAACCACATGGAGGTCGCCTACCTCGGCGATGTCCTGATCGGCTGCACCACCGTGCGCCCGCCCACCAAGGACAACGGTGCCACCGCGACGGTCATCGCCCGCGTTCTGCCCGAACACCGCCGCCACGGTCTCGGCACCCGACTCTACGAACGCGCCCTGGGCCAGGCCCGCGCGCTGGACGCTCAGGTGATCGAGACCGTAGTGCTCGCGTCAAATCCGGACGGGCTGCGCTTCGCCGAACAGCACGGCTTCATCGAGGTCGAACGCTACCTGCTCCGCGAGGGCGACACCGTGCCCTGGATCGACCTGCGTCTCAGCTGATCCGCCGGGCAGTCCCTAGCCCCAGCAGAGGCTGGGTGCCTTGTGGGTCGTCAGTACTGTGACTGAGCTTTTCAGGTGACCGATGAGCGCTCTACTTGGCGGACGAGCAGCGCGGTTGGCGGTCAGCATGGCTGATGCGCGGGTTTCGTCGGGCCCGAGCCTCGATGCATGGCGGGCAGAACGAAACGGCAGGCCGCCGTCTCAACGGGTTCTACTCCAAACAGCCGTAACCGTTAGTCAGCAGGAGCCCGCCCGGCCCGTTCTTCTTGGATTCCAGGCGGGGCCTCCTCGCGTCGCTCGGGTCACTCGATCCGCCAGTCGAGGCGATTCACCGGATCTCCGCCGGTCACCACAGGCACCGCGAACAGGTCGGGCGCGGTGATGGTTGGCGGAACTTCGATCACCTGGGGAACGTGCCGGTACGTTCGCCCGCGGCCCCGGACACCTGAGCCGGATTCAAGGGAGTCGGCGATCTCGTCGAACAACTCACCCAGATTCCGCCATCGGATCACGCCCCACACATCGGATCCTTCGAAGTCGATCTCCCGGACCGTTCCGTAGGTGTCGCCAGGCCGATGATCCACCGCCAGGTACTCCCCGGTATTGGTCACCGCGACGGGGATCCAGAACTCGTACGCGTCTGGCGGGTCCCACGGCCCTTCGGGTCCCTCGGGTTCCAGATCGTCATCCGTGAATTCGCTCCGGAAGTCATCGAACGCCTCCCGGAAATGCTCGGGTCCGCCTCTCATTCCCTCGGCCTTGACCGGGGAGTACCGGAACGGCCAGATGGAACATTCCTGTATGGCGCCGTCGTGAATGTGAAGCCACTCCACGAGATGTGGATGAAGCGAGTACGGGACGGTGTCCTGGAGGGCCCGGATGGCCTCTTCGGAGGCCGGGGGGCGCAGGGCTTCGAGGTCACCGACGCATTGGTGCTGGTGAAGCCAGTTCTCGATGCGGCGCCAGGCTTGTACAACATCGCTCATGGCGCCCACCATACGAACGGCTGAGGAACAGGGGGGATGAGCCGAGGGGGAACGAGGGAGGGACGGGCAGGAACGGCGCTCGGCACGATGAGCACTTTGACAGCAGCTTGTGCTGCCGATGCCAGACCCCATCCTGGGAGACACGCGTCGGTTCGGAACGACTGTGCTCAATGTGTGCGAAGTACTGCGGGAACTGCGGCCGAAAACCCGCGTTCCATCTGGGCGGGCTACCACATGGCCTGTGTTCCATGTGCCGGGGAGGGGGGTGCCGACGACGCGGCCAGTTCCTCTCGTAAGCCGACCACGATGCCGGGCGCGCGGACTGCCAGACCTGCGCCGCAGGCGTTCAGCTGATCGAAGGGACCGGCCCCCTCGCAACCACCCCCGCGGGCACCGCTCTCATCCACGAAGCAGAACACCTGCTCAGCCTCTTGGACGCGGTGCGATCCCCCGTTGCCTGACCTGCGGCTCGACCAGCATCACGGCGGTCCCCCTCGACGTCGGAGCCGAGGACCAGACAGCTCCCGTCACTATCCTGTCGGTACGCACGATGCCCCGGGCCACCTGAGCCTTCCGCACCCGCGTGCCCGGCACATCCCGGGGGCGGGGCCGGGACGACTGAGGGCTGCGGCCGGCGACGCACGTCGCGGTTGACGAGGTTACGAACCCTCCGAATCCTCCATGAACGCGGCGGCGTGGTCGGCGGCCCAGTGGCGAAACGTTCGCGGCGCCGTACCGAGGATGTCGGCCACCGCGGTGGTGACGTACGCGGGCTGTCCGACCGCCGCGCTCCACGCGGCGAGCAGCATGTCGACGACCGAACTGGGCGCCGTGCCCTCCGACAGGCTTCGGAACTCGTCCGGAGTCATCTCCTCGAATGCGATCCGGCGCCCCAGGACGTCACCGATGACGCCCACCTGCGCGGCCTGGGTCAGCGACTCGGGGCCCGTAAGGACGTAGTCGCCTCCGACGTATCCGTTCTGATAGAGCGTCCGCGCCGCGACGGCTGCGATGTCGCGGTCGTCGACCGGTGCCGTCTCGGCAGCGCCGTAAGGCCACCGGACGACCTCGCCGGCCCGGATCGCGGACGCCCACCAGGCCAGCGAGTTCGACGCGAGCATCCCCGGCCGGATGATCGTCGACTCAAGTCCGGTGGTCGCGATGAGCCGCTCGATGTCGGCGTGCAGCACCGCCATGGGATTGGGCTGTTGGAAGAAGGGGTGCGGCGTCTGATGCGGGGAGGAGAGGAAGACGACCCGCCGCACGTGGGCCGCCAGCCGCCCGACGACTGCCGCGGCGGTCTGAGGCGGGGCGGTCCAGACGAGGAAGACCGCCCCGGCGCCATTCAATGCCGGTTCGAGCGTCTCGGGCACAGTGAGGTCGCCGGTGAAGACCTCGACCTTCGCCGGCAGCGTCGCCGCCGCCTCGGAGCGATGGGCGAGGGCACGGACCGGCACGCCCGCGTCGAGGAGTTGGTCGATGACGACGCGGCCGATCCGGCCCGTCGCCCCGGTTACGAGCACGGGAGGAAGGTCCATCTGATTCATGCCGCTCATGAAAACGTTACTCGGTTAAAAAAGCAACTCGGTTATGAATGTTACGCTGGTGAGATGAGCGAGCCGACGGGACTGCGGGCCCGCAAGAAGGAGCGGACGCGCGACGCCATCGGCGACGCGGCCATCTCGCTGTTCCTGGAGCGCGGCTTCGACCGCGTCTCGGTCAACGACATCGCCGCGGTGGCCGAGATCTCCAAGCCGACCCTCTTCCGGTACTTCCCCACCAAAGAAGACCTGGTGCTGCACCGGTTCGCAGACCACCAGGGCGAAGCAGCACGCGTCGTACGCGACCGCAGACCCGGCATCAAGCCGGTGACGGCCCTGCACCGGCACTTCCGGGCCGGGCTCGATCGGTACGATCCCGTTACCGGCCTCAACGACCATCCCGAGGTGGTGGCATTCCATCGGCTGGTGTTCACCACACCGAGCCTGGCGGGACGGCTCACGCGGTACCAGCTCGAGGACGAGGAGGCACTGGCGGACGCCCTCGGCGAAGGCATCCAGGCACGCCTGCGAGCCGCCCAGGTACTCGCGGTCCAACGGGTACTCGCCCGGACCAACTGGCAGAAGATCGCCGACGGTCGAACCGCCCACGACGTCCACCCCGAAGCCGTAGCCGACGCTGACCAGGCATTCAACCAACTGCGGTGACAGGCGAAACTCCCGGTCGAAGAAGGCTCCACGGCCCTGCGCACACGTTGCCACGGGCCCGGTCAGGCCTGCCGGCAGCCACCGCCTCGTCGGACACAGGTCGCCAACTTGGTCTCGATCTTGGCACCGGCCGGGCGCGACAGCACGGCCCTTGCCGAAGGCAGCGGCAGCACTGTCAAGCCCTCGCTGGCCACATTCGGCCCCGCCCCGGAGCCACTTGAGCAGCTCGTCCTGGGCATCGCTCCGCAGCGGATCGAGACCGCCGACTGAACAGCTCCCGAGACCACTGTCAGCCGTCCGAACCGGGCCTCAGTCCACGGTCCCACCCGGCGCTCGCCGTCTATGGCCAGCGCCTGGCGCAGCACGCTACGAGCACACCGCTGTGCACGGGCCCGGGACCGGCTGGGACCTGCACGAGTACCGGCACTCCGTCCTCACCCACCTCGGCGAGCAGGGCGCCTCCCTGCTGATGCTGATGGCCAAGTCCCGGCACAGGAAGCCGGAGAACGTCCGCCGGTACTTCAAGCCCTCCCACGAAGCGATCTCGGAGCTCACCAGCCTCCCCGCACCCGGCAACGCACGGCGCTAAGTCACCCGTTCGGGAAAGGCCGCGAACTGGGGCCTTTTCAAGCCAACTTGCAGCAGTCTTGTCGCCGCTATTCCTCCCTACAAAACAGACTGTCATCGGTCACTGCTGGGGTGGCCGGGTAGACCGGACGGAGCGGGGCAATGGTGTTCCTGGATGTGTCGGAGATCGATCGTCGCGTGCGGAATGAGGTGACAAGGCGGGGTCTGTTCCTCGTCTCGCCCGAGGAGGACGACAGGGATGTCTATGTCTTCGTGTGTACGGATCCGAACCCGAACGACTGTGGGTTCACCAGAGTGGGGCACGTGGTCGGCATGGGGACGTCGGGCGATCTCTGCAACCCTTATGTGATGGACGGTAGGGACACGAGTCCGGCGGTATCGCTCACGATGGTCCGGGGGGTCTTCAGGAGCTGGGAAGACGGGATTAGGGCCGTGCTCGACGCGTACGACAGGTGGACGTGAAGCACTTGTCGTAATTGCCTGAGCCATAAGGCTCCTAGTCGATCCTGTTCACGGTGCCGTGTGCGTGTCGGTCAACGCGGACGGGCCGGAGAGAGGCAGGGCAACTTCCCCGACTGACCGTGGTCATTCGTCGTCGGCGGCGTCCGGGCTGCGCAGGGGCCGCAGCTCGCGGGCAGCTCGGGAAGCTGGAATGAGTAGCGGCCCAGCAGGTTCTCATCTGGACGATTCTCCGGGTGCGGGGTCGGTCAGCAGCGGTCGTCAGGGCCGAGTTCGGCGCTCTCGCCGAGGTCGGCGAGAAGGCCACGGATCCGGCCGGCGATGGCGTTGTGTCGCTCGACCTCGCGGGGCCGGCCGCGCTCGACTGCGTCCTGAGCGAGTCGCTGCTCGCGGGCGAGCCGGGACCGCAGGCGCGGGGCGTACTCACTGGTGGTGAGGAACGTCGAGCAACGGAGGTAGAGATCGCACTCGCGGGGCCCTTCAGCGGGTGCCCACAGGCAATGGCCGAGTTCGAGTTCGGTCTTGAAGAAGTTGGTCTTGAGCCAGTTCAGGGTGTCTTCGCCGATCCTTCTGCTCAGGAGCTCCTCGGCGGCAGGTCCCGCGACCCGTCCGCCGGCGGCGATGACGTTCTCGTACTGCTCCTTCAGAACGGGGTCGTTGATGTGGGAGTACGTGGCCGACATCCGCGCGTTGCGGTGCCCGAGGACAGCCATGATGGTCTGGATCTGAGCGCCCCCTTCGGCGAGCTGGGTGCCGACCGTGTGCCGAAACCGGTGGGCCAACACCGTGGGGTTGTCGTCGCCGTCGACGAGTCCAGCCTTGCAGATCCAGGCGATGGTGCACGAGCTGAGCACGGTTCGGCAGATGGACCGGCCCGGCGCCGGTCTGCTGCGCCGGCTTCGTCAGGAGCAAGCACGCAAGTGCTACGTCGGCCTGGCCGTGTTCAGCGGCCCGCAGCTGGTGGGCGAGGCCGAACTGCGCATGTGGAAGCAGGACATGACGGTGGCCATTCTGCTGGAGTTCGCGGTCGGCGACATGCGCCGCGACGACGTGCAGTCGGCGGTGACCCGCCTGGAGATCGTGCACGCCGCCACCTCCGCGGACCTCACGGAGTTCAAGCAGAAGACGGCTGACGGGGAGCGGAACGACCCTGGCAGCCCGTGACCGCGCAATGCGAAACGCCTCGCCCCCCCGGCAGCCTCAATGCCGGTGTGAGCGCTTCAGTTGGCGGGCTGAGTTTCGGTCGCTACCCCCTGGCCCAGGGCAGGAGCAATTCTTTGGTGGCCAAAGCCCTCTCACGGGCGGGGTGGTGGCGTGGGGCGGGTGGCGAGGTGGTCCTGGAGCTCACGATGGCGGAACTGGTACGCCGTCCCGGACACGCGCAGGACGCCGAGTTGGTAGCAGTGATCGAGGAAGCGCCCCAGTCGCCACGGTAGATTTCTGCGTGTGCGCAAGAGGAGCGCGAAATACCGCAGGGCTGCCGCACCACCTGCGACAGGAAGGGTAAATACGATAAGCCCGATTACCGTTCCGATGGAGAGCGCTCTCCAGTACAAGTCGGGTTCGTGCTCGATGTGGATTTCGGAAAAGAAGGGGATTGTGAGCAATAGCGCGAACTGGGAGAGGAGGAGGAATCCGACGGTTGCCACGGGCCCGAAAGCGACTGCAGCGGTGAAGTCTTCGCGGATGAGGTGATGCGGAGCGACTCCTGCACGTTCTCGCTTGGTCATGAGTCCGAGTGCAACGCCGATCGCAAGCCCGAGGGGCAGCCCGGTCGCGAGTCCCTCCCCTAGGTGAAACTGGATGTCACCCGAAGAAAGATGATAATCGTCATTCTGTGAAAGATCGTACACAACAAATGCGGAGATGAACGCTATTCCGATCGCGATACCGGCCGCCAAACCCTTGGCGAGAGCGTGCCGGGCGGTAGAAGTGCGAAGACGGTTCAGATCGAATCGTCGCGGTTCCGGCCATGCGGGACGATATAGCACTACCCAGAAAAGCGATAGCAAGGGCCAGACCATCCCCACATTGATCGCGCCCCAACCTTTACGATAATCCAGCCAGACAATACCGGTCATAAGCATCGGGAATGCCCCGACCAGAACGCGTTCGGTCCACCGTGTCCAGTGCTTCCCGCCCAGAGGCCACAGCTCATGGAGGACGAGATCGGTCCCGCTCAGCGTGCGCCCTGCAACGCGACGCGGCGAGCCGTCTCCGAAGTCTCTGTTGGTTTTGAGGTAGCGCGCGAGGAATGCCAGGTGCCGCCAGGTGGCGTCAGCATCCAACCGTGGACGACCGTCTGCGCCCGACGGACGGGACGTGTCGCCCGTCGCCCGGTGGGGTGCTGCCACGGCGGCACTGATGAAGTGGTCCAGGAGGTACTCGTACAGATGACCTCCGGCAGCCCGCGCGAGGAGGTCGGCAGGATCGCGCAGATACCGTCCCTCGGTGTCCCGCTCCTGGAAGACGGTGGCGGCCAGAGTCAGACGCCAGGGCGTGTCCAGTGCCTCGGCCAGCAGAGTGCGTTCCGGGGGCACCGTGGTGGCCGGGGTCGTCGCCACCGCGTCCAGGGCGGCGAGGATCGGCTGCCAGCGGGCCTGGCCCTTCTCTGTGCCGGCGACGCGTTGCGACAGGTAGCCGTGGGCGCGGGCGGCATCGACGCGGGCCACCGCGACGTGGGCCACGGTCCGGGGCTCCGCCTCTGCTTCCACCAGAGCTTGGTAGTGGGCGTGCCGGCAGGTCACGACGACTGGGCAGTGTGTGCCGCCGTGCTCGAACTCATCGATTTGACGAAAGAGTTGAGCGGCGCGTGAGCGATAGCCGGGGGCCGTGCCCGGGTCCACTTCGTCCAGGCCGTCGATGACCGGGAGGACGAGGTTGGCTTCCACGAGGCGGGCGGCGTCGCGGCGGGGAAGCTGGTAGACGTCGGTCAAGTGGGTGCGTAACCAGGTACGGATGTCGCTGCCGGGCCAGGATGCGGCGGTCAGGCGTACGGGCACCGGGTCCCGCTGGGAACGTCCCTTGGTCAGGCCCAGGATCAGGGACAGGGCGAGCACGGTCTTGCCTGTTCCCGCGTCACCTGCGGGCCGCCCGTCCCGGTCGGCGGAAGGTGTGCCGGTGATGACCATCCGCCCAGGCCGCAGGCTCCGGTAGAAGTCGGCGATCTCCTCCAGCGTTCCGGCGGGGCGCGAACCGTCCACCCCGGCGGCCGTGACCGTGAAGGCGAGGTCGATCCGTCCGTCCGGCGCCGCCCGCCCGCTGCCCAGTAGCTGCCTGTACTGGGTGCCCTCGGCACGCTCCACCCGCTCGGCGAACTCCTCCGCGATCAACGGAGCCGTGCGCTGGGCCCGCAGGGCCCGAATGCCTGCCCACGAACCCCATCCCCCGAGAACCACACCCACCAGGCTGGGCAGAAGCGCCAACACCCCCGCCGAGTCAGGCTTCTCCCCCTTCGTCTCCGGCAGCTCAGTCACCGTCCACCACAGACCGACCAAGCACACCGCAATGCTCAACACCACCGCCGAGATTGCCCCGGCACGCCCCTGACGAATCACGAGCACATCCTGCATCAGGGTGCAGCCAAGGGAACAACCGGACGGAACTACCCGAGCATCCGATCTGATCACACTTCGGCCGACAATGACCTTCCGACGGTGCTCGTGGGTGGCGCAAAGGGCTCTCGGACGGTCCTGCCAGGGGCGCGGGCAGCCTGCGCATTACCCGATTACGACACCAAGCACTCTGGTCGCCGACTCACATGCACACTCGCCAACTGAAGCGATCAGTAACCGCCAGGGACGAGGCTCTTGTGTGGAAGCTGGCCTACGGCTCGACCTGGATGTGCTCCACGTCGGCGAACTCCACGCCCAGGCCGCGCGCGGCTGTTGCCGCGCGAGAACCTTCAGCATCTGGAGAACGAAGCGCTCAACGCCGCAGCGCCGCGCCGGGTGGTGGCGGTTTCCGATCACAGCGCGCCGGAGGACGCGGACCGTCCCCCTTTGCATTGTTCAGGGAGCGGCGCGACGGACCGAGACAATTCGTCGCACCGCTCATCCGGCCGTACTGCTCAAGGCGGCGTCAGGTCAGGAAGACCGGGGGATTCTCGCCCCGCATGCGGTAGTCCGGGCGAGGCCGCTCCAGCCGGATCGACTCCAACACGGTATACGCGTGGTACTTGGTCTGGGTGGTGGCACCTGCCAGCCGCTCCCACCAGAGCTGGCCGTTGCTGGTCGTCTTCTCAAGGACGTGCCGGGTGGTGTAATTCGCCATCGAGTTGATCCAGTTCTCGGTGCCGACAAACATCCTGTTCCAGCCGGTGCTGGTCACGATGTCGACGAGCGCGTCCGAACGGCTGAATCGCTCGACCGCCGCGGTCGCCCCCTCAAGCACGTCCGCGAAGTACTCCACGCACAGTTTCACCTGCTCGTAGGTGCCGTAATGCATGTGATGTCCGCCGACGAAGAAGTCGAAGTCGTATGCGAGAATCTGCGACTGCGCCTCGTACCAGCCAGAGATGTTCTGCGAGGCGTCGCAGTGCATGAACGTCACGCTTCCCGGACTTATGATGTCCACGGCAGTGAGCACCTTCTGCTGTGGTGCGTAGATGAAGATGTTGCCCGGGCAGTGGTTCTCGCCCCTGTAAGAGAGCTCCAGGCTCACGCCGCCGACTTCGAGGACGAGCTCGTCGTCAAATGTCCTCGTGGGGAGGGGCCGCTTCGGGTCGGGGAAGCGCTCCAAGAGATCCTTGGTGATGCGGTGGGCGACGATCTCGACGTCGGGACCGAACACGGAAGCCGCGCCGATGTGATCAGCATGCCAGTGACTGTAGATCACGTGGGTCACCGGTTGGTCGGTGACGTCCTCGATCGCCGCCAGCATGTTTTCGCCCAGCGTCGGCGGTGCGTCGATCGCGACCACGCCCTGCTCGGTCACCACGAATGCGGCGTCGTAGCCGGCGCTGGTGACCCAATAGAAGCCGTCGCGCAATTCTTCGACGTGGTAGCCGTACTTCTGGAAGTGCTCGCTCCGGAAGTAAGGGGGGTAATACGCCTCGGGGTCCGTCGGGTCGTCCGCCCCCGCTTGAGGGAAGCCATAGTGGTCGATCGCGTAGAAGCTTGAGGTGTTGTCAACGCTGATGGGTTTCTGACTGCTCTGGCACATCGGCGAGATGCCTCTCTCTGTGGAAAATCTGTCGAACGGGCGGGCTATCCCGGTGACGTGAATCGAAGGATCGCCTTGGTGGCGCGGCCAGAGACGGCGTCTTCGAACGCGGTGTTGATATCGGAGAAGTCGTAGAAGGACAGCAATCGGTCGATCGGGAACCGGCCCGCTCGATAGAGCTGGGCGAGATCGTTGATCAGTAGCGACGAGACAGCGTCTCCCTGGATGATGCCCTGCAACGACTGGCCGACCGTGAGCCGACCGGCGTCGATCATGGCGCCTGTGCCTTCATGGAACGCGACGAAGCCGAATCGGCCCAGCGGTGCCAAGGCTGCGACCCCGGCATCCAGGTTCTCCGTGCGGCCGCTCGTATCGAGGACGTACTCCAGGCCGCGCGCCTCGATGGCGCGGAGTGTGCCGACCAGGTCCTCGACCTGGCCGGGGTTGACGATGTGCGTCGCTCCGAGATCGAGGGCGAGTTCGAGCCGGTGTGCATCGACGTCGACGGCGACGATCGTGGTAGCACCCGCGACGCGAGCCGCCATGACCGCCGCCAAGCCCACCGCGCCCACGCCGAACACGGCGAAGGACGCCCCCGGCGGAACAGCGAGGGCCTTGAGCACGGCCCCCGCGCCTGTCTGTAGTCCGCACCCCAACGGAGCCATGACGTCGAGGGGCAGATCACGGGGGACCTTGATCGTGTTCCGTTGGTGGGTCAGAGCGTAGGTGGCGAATGAGGACTGGCCGAAGAAGTGACCGTGTGGCTCGGCACCGTGGGCGACGTGCAGTGCGTTCGAGCCATCCAGGCGGGCACCCGCGAAGTTGGCTGCCCAGACGTTGTCACAGTAGGCCGCGTGGGAGGACATGCACGGCTTGCAGCGGCCACACGAGTGGTACGACAGGACGACGTGGTCGCCGGCCTCGACGGTGGTGACAGCGGCCCCCACCTGTTCGACGACTCCCGCACCCTCATGCCCCAGCACCACCGGTAGTGGCGTCGCCATACGTTGCGCCCGCACATGGGCATCGGTCGCGCATATTCCGGTCGCGACCATGCGGACTACTACCTCGTCGGGTCGCGGGTCTTCGATCTCGATGTCACGCAATTCGAACGGCCCGTTCCGCGTCTCAAGAACGGCGGCGCGCGCGGACGTGGTCATGCGTCGTGAGCCTCTCGCATAGCACCGCGGGCGCCGTGGTGACAGAGGACAGAAATCATCAACGACTCCTGGATCGGGGTTGTGGGCCTCAGGGCCCCTCGGCTGGCCCGAACCTACGTCGGCTGCTCGTGCTCGCGGATCGGTCGCCATATCGGTCACGGCGTGGGTCTCTCGAAGACTGCCGCGATCGGACCTGGTGTCCGCGACCTCGATCGCGGACACCAGCCCTGATGGGGTAGGGCGCGGCCATTGGCCGTCCGTGCGTCACCGGAAGGGGCGTTGAGGTGACGAGCAGGAGTGGTGTGAGACGAGCAGGAGTGGTGTTACACGTTCACTGCCGGAGGCCGGTGCGCGAGGCCTGTTCGACTCGGGCGATCAGGCGGCTGTTGTGGACGGCGTGGTCGAATCCCGGGGTGTGGTGGGTCCCGTTCTTGATGTCGCGCGCCAGGCCGGCATAGACCTCCCCCACGTTGATGGAGGCACCCGTCCAGATCTCGGCGGCGGTTGGGCCGGTGCCGGTGGCGACAGGGCTGTCGGGCGCGGTGAAGTCCACGCTCGACGACAGCGCGAGGTCGCCGACCTGAACGCCCGCGGGGTGATCACCGGTCAGCTTCAGCCAGCCGTCCGACCCGCGAACTTCCAGGCTGAAGTGGGCGTCGGGCGCGGGTACGCCCGCCAAGACCTGCACTCCGACCGGCGCCCCCGACGAGGTCTTGACGATGGCGTCGAGGTGATCCGGGACTTCCCGGGCGGACATCGCGCCGGTGTCCACCAGCTTCACCTGAGGCCAGAGGAGTTCGGTGCGCGCATCGATTTCGGTGATGTCACCGAGAACGGCTTCGATGACATCAAGGACATGGCCTGCCGCGATGGTCAGGAAGTTCGCTCCCGCCGCTGCTTTGTCGAAGTACTCGTACGCGCTCACCGACTCCGGGCCGTTGCCGAATGTCGTCGCGGCGACTCGCGCTGAAAGGAGCCGCCCGAGCCGGCCCTGGGCGGTGATCTCGGCCGCGCGGCGCACCGAGGGATTGAACCGTCCCTGGAGCCCGATCGCGGTGTGCAGCGAGCCGGCCGCATCGGCCATCTCTTCCGTCTGCGCGACGGTGGCTCCCAGCGGAGATTCCGCATACACGGCCTTGTTTTCCGCGAGGGCGGCCAGGACGAGCTCGCGGTGAGCCGGAACCTTGACTGCCACGGTGATGAGATCAACCGACGGATCGCGGATGAGCTCGTAGGGATCGGCGAACCAGCGCTCGGCGCCGAACGTTTCGGCAGCGATGCGGGCACTCTCCTCGCGCCGCGTCGCCACGCCCGCCAGGTGGAAGTCTGGCTGCGCCGCCAGCGCGGGGATATGTGCTGCCCCCGCCCAGCTCGCCTTGGTATCCGCACCGATAATGCCGACACCAATGAGTGTGTTTGACATGGTGTAGTGCTCCATTCCGTCCGCTACAACAAGAATTGATTGTTTTTGGCCCAGTCCGCCGCTCACTGCCCGGGCCTGAAGTGCACAACCGGCGGATCGCGTGGGGTGAATCACTCACCCCACGCTGTTCTCACTGGTCGATGGCCGCCATGTCCGGCTCGGCATGGCGTTCGCCGGACGCCGGTGTCAGGTTTCCCAGACGGGTGATCTGGTCTGCGGTGAGTCGGATTCCGTCGGCGGCGCTGTTCTCCTCAAGCCGGTCGATACGCTTCGTCCCCGGAATAGGCGCGATACCGTCCCCCTGTGCGAGCAGCCAGGCCAGGGCGACCTGCGCCGGCGTGGCCCCGATGTCGTCGGCGACCTCGCGCACTTGGTCGACGATGCGCAGGTTGTGCGTGAGGTTGTCGCCGATGAACCGAGGATTGGTACGACGCCAGTCGGCGGCGTCCAGGCCATCCAGCGTGCGGATTCCACCGGCGAGGAACCCGTGCCCCAGCGGCGAATACGGAACCAGTCCGATGCCGAGCTCACGCAGCGTGGGCAGCACGTCGGCCTCGGGATCTCGTGTCCACAACGAGTACTCGGTCTGGACAGC
Source organism: Streptomyces sp. NPDC094034 (assembly GCF_040303865.1). Taxonomy (NCBI): domain Bacteria; kingdom Bacillati; phylum Actinomycetota; class Actinomycetes; order Kitasatosporales; family Streptomycetaceae; genus Streptomyces; species Streptomyces sp. NPDC094034. The sequence goes on from NZ_JBEOUD010000067.1 coordinate 15,218, forward strand.
GGCCACTGGATGAACCGCATGGGCCCTGCGGATCGTCGCCGCGGCCGCCTCCGACAGCCCGATGTGGCGGACCTTGCCCGCGTCCACCAACTCACTCAACGCTCCCACCGTCTCCTCGATGGGAGTACCGGGGTCGACCCGGTGCTGGTAGTACAGGTCGATGTGGTCGGTTCCCAGCCGCCGCAGCGATCCCTCAACAGCCGTGCGGATGCCGGCGGGGGTGCTGTCCGGGCCTGGTCGGCCGGTGTGGGAGACCAGGCCGAATTTGGTGGCGAGGACAACCTGGTCTCGGCGGCCCTTGACGGCGCGGCCCACCAGTTCCTCGTTGACGTAGGGCCCGTACACCTCGGCGGTGTCCAGATGCGTGACACCGAGGTCCACAGCGCGCTGAATGGTGCGGATCGACTTGGCGTCGTCACGGCCGGCGCCGGTGTAGAACGCCGACATGCCCATGGCCCCGAGGCCGATGCGTGAGACGTGGAGGCCCCCAAGCGATGTGAACTGCATCCGGTTGTCCTTTCGTGGATCCATTCGCCGGCCCCACACTTCGAAGCGGGGGCCGGTTTCAGCGCCGCAGAACGTTGCGTAAGGGCGTCGATGGCGCACCGCGCCGCGATCGGTTACGCGCTCAGGCGACAGCGAGACGAACTTGACGCGTCAATAACTACACCCTCACAACTTGACGCGTCAATAAGGGTGGCTAGTATGGCCTCATGGCGAGTACCGCAGCTGACACGAACGGACAACGCCGTCGGCGTCCGTCGAACGAGTCGATCTCCGAGGCGATGGCACCGGCCGAAGAAGGCTCTGGCTCCCGAGAGTCCACGGGGCCGGTTACCGAAACGCGGTGGCTGAACCATGACGAGCGGGCGGCGTGGCTGGCCAACTCCGCGATCATGATCAGCTTGCCGGCTGCTCTGGACGCGCGGATGCAGTGCGAAGCCCAGCTGACCTTCTTCGAGTACATGGTGCTCTCTGTCCTGTCCGAACAGCCCGCTCACACACTGCAGATGAGCGATCTGGCCGCGCGAACGGCGTCGTCGCTGTCACGGTTGTCGCATGTCGCCGGACGGCTGGAGAAGCGCGGACTGCTCGCACGAGCCCGGATCCCCGGCTCCGGCAGACGCACCAACGCGACGCTGACCGAGGCCGGTTACGAAACGGTGGTGGCGGCGGCGCCGGGACATGTCGCAGCGGTTCGCGAATACCTTATGGACGGGCTCGGGCCCCAAGAGCTGGCGGCACTGCGCCGGATCGGCACCGCGGTCGAGGCCGCCATCAAGCGCGCGCAACTCGACGGGGGCTCTGCGGCATCGACTCCGCCCGGAACATCGACGTCATAGCCGCACAGCCGCATACCGCCGCCGATTGGTTTGGCGGCCCTTGCCGAACATCGCGTTCCCTCGCACGCGCGGCGCACGAGTGGGCGCTTCATCCTCGTCGTCCTCCGGTAAGCGTCGGTCGCGCTCGTCACTGCGGCTTTCATCGGCCGCTCGATCGGTCGGCCACAGCGGCACAATGGCCAATAGCCTCGAAACGGTCGCACCACCGCGGCCTGGCACGACATTCTGGGATGGGACATGGAGTTGTTCGGGCGGCACGCCGAGACCGCGGCGCTCGACAAGGTACTGGATCGGGCCGCGGACGGCTCGGGCTCCGGGCTCGTGCTGTGGGGCGAGCCGGGTATCGGCAAGACCGCCCTGCTTGAGTATGCCGTCGAGGCCGCGTCCGACGCGACGGTGCTGCGGTGCCGTGGCTCCCGGATGGAAGCGGGGCTCGCGTTCGCGGCGCTGCACGAACTGCTGTGGCCCGTGAGGGCCCGACTGGAGAGGCTTGCCCCTCCACAGGCCGCGGCGTTGCGCGGCGCGCTGGGATTGAGCCGGGACACGACCAACCGATTCCTCATCGGCGCGGCCGTGTTGTCACTGCTCAGCGATCTTGCCCGGGAGCGACCGGTGCTTGTCGTGGTGGACGACGCCCAGTGGGTCGACGAGGCGACCGCGCACTGCCTGGGCTTCATCGCCCGACGAGTGGCGACCGATCCGGTCGCGGTGCTGCTCACCGGACACGAGGACCCTGCCTCGGGGCCGTGGGAAGGACTGCCGGCACTGGAGGTCGTGGGGCTGGCCGACGACGACGCCCGGCGGCTCCTGGTCGCGGCCGCCCCTGGGGCCGACGAGGCGCTGGTCGATCGCACGATCCGGGCAGCTGGGGGCAACCCGTTGGCGCTGCACGAGCTACCCACCATCGATCACGAGCCCGATGGCGACGCGCTGCTCGGGCGATACGGGGATCTGACGCCGGTCGGGCCACGGCTGCGGCGGGCGTTCGGCTCCCGGGCCATGGCCATGACGCCGTCGGCCCGGGCGCTGTTGCTGCTGGCCGCCGCCGAGGACCGGGGCGACCGCCATGTCGTGCACCGTGCCGGGGCCGACTGGGGCGTCGACACGCGCACCTGGGACGAGGTCCTGCGCTCCGGTCTGATCCGTGCCACCGGGGCCCGGCTGGAGTTCCGCCACCCGCTGATCCGGGCGGCGGTCTACGACGGCGCCCCCTTCCTGGACCGGCAGGCCGCGCACCGGGCGTTGGCCGTCACCCTGCCGAGTGATGCCACTGCGGAACGGGCCTGGCATCTGGCAGCCGCCGCCGACACGGTGGACGAGGACGTCGCCGCGTTGCTGGAGCAAGCCGCCGAGCAGTGTCTGCAACGTAGTGCGGCGCCGATAGCGGCTCGCACACTGCGGCGGGCGGCCGAGCTGTCCCCCGAACCGGCCGCGGCTGCGCGCCGCCTGGCCGCTGCCGCCCGCGCCGCCTGGGACGCAGGCGACGCGGAGGCGGCGCGGCAGCTGCTGGACGACGCCGAGCGCCTGGGGGGCGAGCTTCTCGTCGCCCGGCTGAGCGGCGGGTTGCGCGGGATCCTGGAGTTCGCCCACGGCGTGCCTGAGCGTGCCCACCGCTACCTGGTCTGCGACATGGCTGTCGTCCCTGGCGCTCGCGGCGCGGTGGAGCTCGGCACCGTGGCGGTCCGCGCCGCGTGGTCGGCCGGTCGGCCCGACCTCCAGCAAGAGGCGCTGCAGCGGCTACTCGCCGTGGACACCGACGGTGATCCCGCGCTGTCGGAGCTGGTGCCCGTGCTGAGGGTCTGGTGGTCCTGCTACGACCAGACCGGCGAGGTCACCCCGACCGCTCCGGAGATGGCCAGCGGCACGGTCAGTCGGCTCGGCACGGCCGCCTGGGAGTTGCTGCCACCCGTACCGCTGGCCCAGGCTTGGGGGATAGAGAACTCGCTGCTCGACGTACTGCGCGAGCAGGCCGTCCATCTGCGGCGTCGGCACGAACTCACCGCGCTGGCATTGGTGCTCGCCCAGACCGCGGTCCTCGACATCGCCGCGGGTCGGTGGGAAGCCGCCGAGACCGCGGCGACCGAGGGACTGCGGCTGGCCAAGGAGGTCGGCGCGGATCACGTGGCCACGCAATCCCGCGTCTCCCTCGGAGCACTGGCCGCTGCCCGGGGCGATCACCGCACCGTCGACGAGCACACCACCCAGATGCTGCGGGTCTCGGTCCCACGCGGAGTGCGCGGACTCAGCGCGTCGGCGTACTTGCACCGCGGCCGCGCGGCGCTGTTCGACGGTCGTCCACAGGACGCGCTGAGTCACTTGATGCCGCTCGCCGAGCCCGAGCACGAGGCCGCTCACCCTACCTGCGCGCTGTTGGCTGCCATGGACACCGTCGAGTCGGCGGTGCAGGTGGGGAACGCCGACGTCGTCGAACCCCAGGTGGCCATGGTGGAGACGTGGGCACAGCGCACGGGCGCGACGTGGGCCCGCACCATCGGCCATCGTCTCCGCGCCCTCGTGCTCGGCGGCCCGGCGGCAGAGACCTCGTACCAGGCGGCCCTCGACGTAGCGGGGGCGGCGGACTATCCGTTCGAGTACGCCCGTACCCGGCTGCTCTACGGGGAGTGGCTGCGGCGGGCGCGCCGCCGGGCCGACGCCCGGATCCAACTTGCCGAAGCCGCCGAGATCTTCGACCGCCTGGGGGCGAAGCCACTGCGGGCGCGGGCGCTGTCCGAGCACGCTCTGACCGAGAGCCCGCGGGCCCGTCGCGAGCCCGGCCGGACCGACGAGGCCGGGTTGACCACGCAGGAACTGCGGGTCGCGCGACTGGCGGCGAAGCGTCTGACCAATCGGGAGATCGCGGCACATCTGCTGATCAGCCCACGCACGGTCGGCCACCACCTGGCCAAGGTCTACTACAAGCTGGGCATCACCTCCCGTGCCGAGTTGGCCCGGATCGACTTCGCGGGTGGCCTGCGGCTCAGCGCGGCCGGTGACTGACCGCGCCGTGCGCCGACACCGGCCGGTGCGAGCGGGCGACCCGATCATGCACAAGAACCAGCACCATCATCGAGCCGCGGAACTCCCGGGCGATTGCGGTCCGTAGGCGTCGAGCGTGTGCCGGGCAGTGAGCGCCACAGGCAGAGCGTTGTGGAGGAATGGGGTGCCTCGCGCAACGGTTGCCCACTGGTATGAGCGAAGCAGTAGCAGTAGTGGCGGGCGCGTATGGAGGCCCCGAGGTCCTGTCGGTGATCAACGTCGCCGTCCCGGAGCCTGAGCCGAACCAGGTGCGCATCATGGTCCGCGCGGCCGGTGTCAATCCCTTCGACTACAAGATGTACAGCGGTGTCTTCGGCGCAGATCCGGAGAGATTGCCGCTGCGGCTCGGTGTCGAGGCGGCCGGCGTGGTGACCGCGGTCGGCGCCGACGCGGTCGGCCCCGCGGGTCCGATCGCGGTCGGTGACGAAGTGATCGCCCATCACGCGCCAGGAGCCTATGCCACCGAACTCGTCGTACCGGCCTCGTCCGTGGTGCCCAAGCCTGTCGCCCTGTCCTGGGAGCAGGCCGGCGGGCTGCTGGCCGCCGGCGTCACCGCCGTACACGCTCTCGAAGCGATCGGCCTGAGCGAGGGCGAGACGGTGCTGATCCACGGTGCCGCGGGAGGCGTCGGCCTCGTGGCCGTGCAGCTTGCGGTGGCACGCGGCGCCACCGTTGTGGCCACGGCAAGCCAGGCCAAGCACGACCTGTTGCGGGAGCTGGGAGCGACCCCGGTCGTATACGGGCCGGGACTCGCGGACCGGGTACGCACGATGGCGCCGGAGGGTGTGCACGCGGCCGCCGACCTCGTGGGTACCGACGAGGCGGTGGACGTCTCCATGGAGCTCGTTCCGGCCCGCTCCCGCATCGCGACCATCGCGGGCTACGAGCGCGGGGCGCGCGCTGGAATCAAACTCCTGGGCGGGGCGCCCGGTGGGGACCCCGGCACCGAGATCCGGGAAGCCGCCCGCCTACAGCTCACGGAATCCGCGGCAGCCGGCCGACTGCGCATCGTGATCGCGGACGGCTACCCGCTGCGTGAGGCCGCCGCCGCCCACCGCGAGATCATGGCCGGCCACACCACGGGAAAGATCGTCCTGGTCCCCTAACTCGTCGCTGTCCACACCCTGGAAGCCACCTCTCATGCGACCCGCGGCACGGCGTCGCTGTTCCACGAGCGTCCCCCGAGGGAGCGCTGGAGATCTTGGCGCGCATGGCCGACCGGACCATGGCGCGGAGCACCCGACCTTCGCGCTCCCGGCCGCTCTCGACACCGCCGAGGCGGCCGCGCTGCCTCCGCCGACGACCGATTGCACGCCCGATTCGGATGCGGGCCCTGATTTGTAACGTCGCTGCCGTTGTCCCGCGGACCGCCGCGAAACATCGATCGACGCACGACGAGAGGTCGCCTCATGCCCACATCCGGAACCCTGCCCCATGCGCGCCACTACATCGACGGGCGGTGGCGCGACTCCGGCGCCCGCGGCGAGTCGCGCAGCCCCGCGACGAACGACCTGCTCGGGACGTTCGCCGACGGTGGTGCGGAGGAAGCGAGATCCGCTGTGGCCGCGGCCCGAAGGGCCTTCGACACCACCGGGTGGTCCCGCGATCGCCACCGCCGTGCGGCAGCGCTGCACGAGTTGGCCGACCACTTTGAGAACCGCAGAGAGGAACTGATCACTCTCCTGACACGAGAGAACGGAAAAGTGCTTTCCGAGGCGGCTCTTGAGGTCGACGGCACAATCCCCAAACTCCGCTACTACGCGGCGCTCGCCATCACCGACCACGGCCGCGCCGCGGAAGTGCGACCCGGCATGTACTCGATGACACTGCGCGAAGCTGTGGGCGTCGCCGGTGTGATCGTGCCGTGGAACTCACCGGTCATCCTCTCGGCGCGATCCTTCGCTCCCGCTCTGGCCGCCGGTTGCACCGTGGCAATGAAGATGCCGGCGCAGACCGGTCTGGTCAACGGACTGCTGAGCGAGATCATCGCCGACACTCCGAGCCTGGATCCTGGCGTGTTCAACGTCTTCACCGAAAGTGGAAACGCCGGGGCGCCGGAGCTCGTCTCCTCCTCCGGTGTCGATGTGCTCAGCTACACCGGCTCCACCGCCGTCGGCCGCGTGATCATGAAACAGGCCGCTCCGACGCTCAAAGCGTTGTCCATGGAACTGGGCGGAAAGACCCCGATGCTCGTGTTCGACGACGCCGACCTGGACGCCGCCGTACCCGTGCTCGCCAAGGCCATCACCACTTTCGCGGGCCAGTTCTGTATGACGGGCAGTCGGGTGCTGGTCCAGCGCGGCGTGGCCGACGAACTCCGCCGGCGGCTCGTCGCGTCCCTCGAAACGGTCCGGGTCGGACCTGGCGACGACCCCGCCAGCGAAATGGGCGCCATGATCGACGAAAGCAACGCCCAACGGGTCGAACAGACCGTGGCCGCTGCGGCCGATTACGCCACCGTGCTCGTGCGGGGCAAGCGGGATCGGGCGCTTCTCGGCCCTTCCCTGATCGAGGTCGCTGACGTATCCGCGCCGATCGTGCAGCGCGAGGTGTTCGGCCCGGTCGCCACCTTCGAACTCTTCGACTCCGAGGCCGACGCCGTCGGGCGTGCCAACGCCACCGAGTTCGGCCTCGCCGCGAGCATCTGGACCCGTGACCTCGACCGCCCCCTGCGCGTCGGTCGTGAGCTGCGGGCCGGGACCGTCTGGACCAACACCTGGGCCGTGATCCACGACCAGTTCGAGGAGGGGGGCTTCAAGCAGTCAGGCGTGGGTCGTCTGAACGGCATCCGCGGAATCGAGGAGTTTCAGGAGACCAAGCACCTCGTTCACGTGGCACCACAGCTCTGATGGCTTACGACGGCAGGACGAGAAACGATGACCGAGCCGGACGACAACGGCCCGACCGACGTCACGCTACTCACCGCGCGCACCGTGGAGCCCGGCTACGAGCAGGATTTCCGGGAGTGGTTCGGGCGGGTGACCAACGCTGCCTCCACTTTCCCCGGCCACCTGGGGGATGGTTTGTTCCGACCTCCCACGACCGCCGGGCCGTGGGTCCTGATCCATCGGTTCCGCGATCACCAGTCCGCACAGGGCTGGACGACGTCACCTGAGCGGGCAGCACTGTTCGACGACTGCGACGGCCACCATCAGACCGAAGTAGCCCGTCGCGAACTCTCCGGAATGGAGACCTGGTTCACCGAACCGCACGACACAACCACCGTGGCACCGCCCAGGTGGAAGATGGCACTCGCTGCCTTCGCAGCCATACTGCCGATCTCCCTGATCGGCAATGGCCTTCTGGGTCCGGCGCTCAGTGCTTTGCCACTACTGGCGCGGGTACTGATCCTCGCGCTGCTGTTCAGTACGTTGATGACGTATCTGATGATGCCGACCGTGACCGTCGTCCTTCGCCGTTGGCTCTATGCCTCCACCTCGACCGCGGGTGAGGGACCGACGTGATGAGGCGCCTTGGGACCGGCGGGGCCCCAGTGGGGCCGCTGGACTGTCGAGGCCGCCATCGCTGACGCCCACCCCCTCCCCGCCATCTCCCAATTCGGGTCCCGACAGGACGATTCCCCGCAACCCGCCCAGGAATATGAAAGAAATATGAATCAGACGCTGTCACGACGCCTGCTCCCACTGAGTCGCAACACAGAAAAAGGCGAATACGCCACTGGTCAATACCGTGGCATGCTGATGCGCGCCCTGGCGCTGGCTGCCCGGACCATCAGTCGGCTGCCCACCGCTCTTGCACAGACATTGACCTCGCCGAGTTGACCGGATCGAGCGGCTGATGGCCGGGCTCGGCCGGAAGGCGTCATCCGTGGCAGTGGATTCGGCTGACCGCGGCTTCACCGCGTCGCGACCGGGCCGGCCGTGGGCGGGTCAGCAGGTAGACGCCTGCTGACCCGCATCGACGGCGACGCCTTCGATGCGGCCGTGGGCGCCTGGCTCGCCCGGTACTCCCGTAACCCGGTTGAGGACGAGGCGCCCGCGCTGGTGGGACTGGCCGTCGACGGCAAGGCCGTACGCGGCAGCCGTCGTGACGGCCGGACGGCCTGTTCTCGGTGCCGCGTTGCGGGATGCCCGAGGCGGGCGATCCCGCCTGCACGGGTCCGGCGCGCGGGATTCGCGGCGCACGGGAGCCTGGTGGTGTGGCAGCCGGGTGCCGGGCCGCGTGGTGTGGCCCGGCACCCGGTGTCCTGCGGTCAGTCCAGCGGCCGGGGAGTAGGGGCCGCGGGTGCCTTGCCGGTGACGGTGAAGTTGTCGGCGTGCTGGAAGGTGAAGCGCTCCCAGCCTCCGGTCACAGTGGCGGAGCGGGCGCGCAGCAGGTCGGCGTCGGAGCCGGTGTAGTTGTGCTCCACGGCGACGAACTTGCCGTTGACCTTGGCCTTCAGGGCGTAGTTCTGGCCGCCCTGCGGTACGAGGGTGTACTGCTCCCAGCCGGCGGGAGTGGCTGTACCGCGGGCGCGGAGCATGCCCTCGTAGTCGCCGGTCATGGAGTTCTCGGTGGTCACCCACAGGTTGTTCGCTTCGGCGCGCAGCGAGACCGTCTGGCCGCCGTCGCGAGTGTGCAGGGTGTACTGCTCCCAGCCGTACGGGGTGGTGGCCCGGGCGCGGAGCTTGCCCTGCTGGTTGCCTGTCTCATTGATCTCGGGGGTGACGTAGTTGCCGTTGACGTGAGCCTGGAGGGTCCAGCGGGCGACGTGGGTGCCGATCCAGTCGGTGACATCGTCCAGCCGCGTACTGATGGCGCCGGTGTCGGTGACCGACTCGTCGGTGCCGAGGCAGCCGGCTTGCCAGGAGCGGCTGCTGAGGGCGATCAGCTCGACGCCGTTTGCGGTGTCGCGCAGCGCGGGGCCGCCGGTGTCACCCTGGCACACGGCGGCGCCGTCGTTGCCGGTGATGGCGAGCTGGCCGGCGTTGACGGTGTTCACGGTGAATGTGCCGGTGTGCAGCTTGTCGGGCACCCAGGAGTCGGCGGTGCGGCCGTATCCGGCCAGTTTGAGCTGCTCGCCGGCGGCGGCCGGGGTGGCTGCCAGGCCGACGGGGGTGATGCCGACCGAGGCGGAGAGCCGGGCGAGTACCAGATCGCGGTCGGGGTGCGGGACGAGCTCGACGATGTCGCGGACCGCGCCGGCGGTGCCGGTGAGATCGGTGCGGCCGATGGTGGCCTTGGTGGCCAGCGCAGGCGGCCCGGCCGGGATGTCGAGGCTGACGTTCGGGTCCGCGGCGAAGCAGCTGGCGGCGGTGAGTACCCAGCGGGACTCGACGAGTACGCCGGAGCAGGCGCGGTGGGAGTCGCCGATGTCCAGCTTGGCGGTGAAGGCATAGGCACCGTCTGCGGCCGGCGCGCCCGAGACGGCATTGGCCGGAGCGGAGACGGCCAGCGGGAGGGCGAGCATGGCGGCGGCAATGGCGGCCAGGGTGGAGCGGTTCGGTCTGGGCACGGGAAACCCCTTTGCTGTTCGGAACGTGGCGGGCTGAGGGCGGTGTGCGGGTCAGCCGGTGACGCGCGACTCCACGTGAACCGTCGGGTTGAGGACGCCGGAGCGCCTGCGGTCGTTGTCGCCGATGATGAGCTGGGTGGTGCGGGCGTAGATGTTGTCTGTGGGGCCGGTCACGGCGGCGGGCGGCAGTGGGACGTCAGGCGCGACCGTGCGCAGGAGTCTGATGTGTCGCATGAGGTCTTCTTCTCGGCTCATCCCCGGTGCCCGCGGTAACGCTCTTCGGATCCGGCGCTTCCACGTCGTGGAATGACGGCGGTAGCGGGGGTCCCGAAGGTGCGGGGGTGGCCCCGGAGGGAAGGTCCGCTCCGGGGCACCCACGTCGTGTGGATCAGCGGATCGCCATGCCGAAGGCCTTGCCTGTCAGCGGCAGGCCGTTCAGGCCGGGCTGGTGGGTGATGACCGTCCCGCCCGTGCCGCCCATGGCGTTCGACCATGGAATGCCGTGGACGGCGCCCCGGTCGGCGGGACCGTGCGGCATACCGATCCACAGGTGTGTCCCGGTTCCGTTCAGGTAGTTGCCCATGAGCTGTGAAGCGCCCGGAGTGCCCGGCACACCGCGGTCGTTACCCGCCTCGATCCAGTGGTCGGAGTCGCCCGGGGCTCCCAGAAGTGAGAAGGTCTGCACGAAGCCCGCGTCGGTTGCCGTGCCGATGTCCTTTTTGGGTACGCCGACGGCCAGCAGCATGGTCGAGGCGGTGCCGACCGCTTTCGGCGCGGTGTTGACGGCGACCACCTGCGTGCCGAATCCGTCACCGGACGCGGAGGCACCGTTCACACCCTCGGTTCCCTGATGGATGGTGGCCAGTTCACTGACCGCGCCGGCCGCGGTCACCCGGACGGTCGTCACCTGCCCCGCCTGCGGGAAGGAGTTGGTGCCGACCCACAGCGTCTCACCGGGCGTGCCGATGGCGAGGACCGAGTCGGTCGCGGCGGCGGCGCCGGAGGGACGGTGCGCGACCATCGAGAGCGACGAGGCGAACCGGTCGCCGCCCTCGCTCGCGTCGCTGATGCCGGTCGAGTCCTGGTTGACGCTCGCCACCGGGGCGGGGACGCCGTCCGCGTTCACCTCGTGCTTGAGGATCGCCACCATGCCTGCGTCGGCGCTGGTGCCGACCGTCTCGCCCGGGGAGCCGACCGCGATGTGGTTCGGGGAGCCCGCGACGGAGGCGCCGAACTCGTCGCCTTCGTTGATGACGCCCACGATGCCCGGGGAGTCCTGGTGGAACGAGACGCTGGTGGAACCGCGCAGGTAGTAGGCCAGGCCCGCGTCGTGGTAACCCTTCAGGTTCTTGCCGGGCGCCCCGATCAGGATATACGGCTCACCGGCGGCGGTCCGGCCGGCGGCCAGCGCGGCGCCCATCCGGTCGCCCGCCTCGGACGCCCGCTCCTTGAGCGCGCCCGTGCCGGTGCCCTGCTGGAGGTTGAGCGCGGCCTTGCCCTTGCCCAGTCCGGCCGGGGAGCCGTAGAGGACGGTCACCCAGCCGGCGTCCGCCGTCGTCTCGACGTCCTCCAGGGGGATGCCCACCACCAAGTCGGTGCAGCCGTCCTCGTCGTAGTCGACCACGGCCAACTCGCCGCCGAACTCGTCGCCCGCCTCGGATTCGCCGGGCACGTAGGACAGGTCCTGGTGGAGCGTCTCGCTGCCCTTGCCCGCGCCGTAAACGACCTTGAGCAGGCCGGCTTCCGACAGGCCGTTCACGGACGCCTTGGGGTCGCCGACCGCGATGTCCTCGGCGGCGTCGCAGTTGAAGTCGGTGATACGGGTCGCACCGGTCTTGGAAGCCACCCAGGCACCCAGGTCGTCGACGCGGGCGGCGATGCCGCCGGTACTGGTCACGGCCTCGTCGACGCCGTAGCAACCGCCCTGGTACGACTGGCTGCTGAGGGCGGCCAGCTGGTGCGTGCCGCCCGAGACGCGGACCATCGGGCCGCCGCTGTCGCCCATGCACGCGGCCACGCCGTCCTTGCCGGTGACCGTGGCGGTGGTGGCATCGGCGGCGTCCACCGAGAACGCGCCGGTGTGCAGGTTCAGCGGCGCCCACTCGGTCGCGCTGCGGCCATACCCGGCGAACCTCAGTTCCTCGCCCGCGGTGGGCGCGGCGGTGGCCAGGGTGATGGGGGTGACGTTGGTGACCGGGCGGCTCAGCCGGGCCAGGACCACGTCGCGGTCGGTGCGGGGCTGGAGCTCGACGACCTCGCGCACCGCCCCCGCGGAGGTGCTCGTCAGGTCGGAGCGGCCGATGGTCGCGATGGTCTTCAGTTGCGGCTTGCCCGCGGGTACCGCGAGGCTGGTGGCCGGGTCGGCGGCGAAGCAGCCGGCCGCGGTGAGTAGCCATTCGGCGTCGACCAGGACGCCGGAACAGCCTCGGTCGTGGTCGCCGACGATCAACTGGGCGGCGTAAGCGTGTGTGGTGTCGCCGGACGGGGAGGCGGGTCCCGTCACGGCGCCGGAGGGCGTCGCGGACACCGCGAGCGCCCCGGCCGCCAAGGCCGCGCCAAGCGCGGCGAGGCGAGGGCGTCTGGTGGAGTGCATGAAGGTCGTGTCCTCTGTTCCTGCTGTCTGACGGCTACTTGGCGGAGCGGATTTCCACGAGCATGTGCTGACGGCTCTGTTCGTCGTCGCTCTCACCGACCGCGGTCCAGGTGTTCTTCTCCAGGTCGAAGGACCTCTCCTCGGCACCCACGGTCATGTCGACCTGGGTGGTGTAGTCGTTGCCCCTCATGGAGTAGACCGCAGGGATCTCCAGGGTCAGCCAGCCGGAGTTGCCCACGACCTTGAAGCACACCTTGCTGGCGTGCCGCCGTCCCAGGACCTCGATGAAGCCCGTGCCGCTGGCGCAGTCCACCAGAGTGATGTGCCCGTCACCGCGCTTGAGCACGATGTTCTGCTCGGCAAGGATCTTGTCCGCGTTGGGGTAATTGAAGTCCTCGACCGCGTAGCCGGGCGCGCCGTCGGCGACCGTCGATGTGGCGTCGGTCTGGGAGGGAGCGACGCCGGTGAGCGCACCCGACAGGGCCGCCCACGCCAGGGCGCCGGCCGCCGTCGCGACGGCGAGGGTGCGCACGAGGAATCTCTTCTTCTGCTTGTTGACCGTGAATTCCGAGAATTCGGTACGAGCCTTCATCGCGCTCCAATAGTCGTCGGTTCCGTCCCCCGGGCGGAACACCCCATAAAAGTGGGGACGGCGCTCCGATGACGCGTCAGGCCAGAGGAGACTCACAGCGACGAAACCGCGACGAGGGTCTCCCTTTCGCCATGACGCGCAAAGGAGAGGCGGCTTTTGCGCACCTTTACGCGAGCCGCCCACTTCTCCATGCAATCCGTTCACTCGATGACCTGTCCACAGGCTCAACTACCCGAAACCGGACGCACGTTGTCCGCAGATTGTGACTCCCGTCACCCTTCCGGAAGGTTGTGTTGTCACATATGGAGAACGTGTGTTGATTCGCTGAACGGTTCACATGGCGCTCCGGGAGGGATTCGAGGGAAAGGTGCGCGTTTCCTCGGCAGGCGACCAAAAAGAGGGCTCCGGGTGTCCGTTTAACCTTCCTTTGTCCAGCGACAATTGACGGTCCCCAAGAAATATGAATGGCTAGGCGGTCGGGTCACGACTGATATCCGTCGAATGCCACACGTCACTTACCTGGAGGAAGACTTCCTATGGAGACAGTGTTCTGGAGCCGGCGACGCCTGCTCGGCACCCTCGCCGCCGTCACAGCCGCCGCCGCCACGCCCATGGCTCTGGCCCCTCTGGCCCGCGCCACGACAGCGGCGGCGGATGAACCGCCGAAACCGTTCGAGCTGCCGGATACCGACCGGGCCAAGGTCGTCAAGGCGTGGCTGACGGGCGGCAAGGCGACCAAGGCCGCCGCGGAGTACGCGCTGTACGGCACGGACACGGACATCCAGACGTTCCTCACCACGACGCTCCCGACGGTGACGGCGGAGGACAATCGCGTCGCGGTCGCCACCTATCTCGCCAGATCCGGTGTGGGACTGCGGCGTGAGGCGTCCGCGGCCCTGGACGGCGGGGACAGCACGGTGGCCGCCTTCCTCAACGGCGGCTTCAGACCCGCCCTGCTGGAAGACCTGCAGGTGGCCACGTCCACGGTCTCGGCCACCGGCGGCAAGGGGGTCAAGCGTGAGGCGTCCGCGGCCCTGGACGCCAGCACCGAACAGGCCCTCGCGGCCTTCCTGTCCGAGGGCCGGTTCGCCGCCCGCGAGGAGGACCAGCGGGTGGAGACCGCCACCATGCTGATGTCCACCGGCCCGGAGGTGCGGAAGTACGCGGACCGCGCGCTCAGCGGCGGTCGTCAAGAGGTGGAGTGGTTCCTCAACACCGGGCAGCACATCGCACGCGCCCGCGACCAAGAAGCCGCGACGATCGAGGAACTGGTCGCCGTCGTGGAGCACGAGGGCAAGCGCGCACAGGCAGAGACCGACCTCGCCGTCGAGGCCTCCGAGCGGGCCAAAACCGCTGCGGAGAAGGCGAAGGAGGCGGCCGAGAAGGCCGCGGCCGAGGCCGAGGCGGCCAAGAACGACGTGGCGAAGTCCGGTGCGGCGGCCCGCAAGGCCGCGAGCGCCGCCCAAGGGGCCGCGAAGGCTGCCCGCAACGCCATCAGCGCCTCCCAGTCCGCGGTCGCGGCCTCGCGCCGCGCCTCGTTCGCCGCCACCGCCGCCTCGCAAGCCGCCGCCACCGCGGGCAACGCCGCGTCTCACGCTTACAACGCGGCGATCGCCGCCTCCAAGGACGCGTCCAAGGCCAACGCGGCGAAGAACGCCGCCGTCGCGGCGCGCAACGGCGCCGCGCGTGCCCGTACGGCGGCCAAGGCTGCCGACTACGCGGCCACCGCGGCCTCACAGGCGGCCGGTGCCGGTTCCGCCGCCGCGTCCGCCGCCCGCAACGCGGCCGCCGCCGCCAACGCCTCGGCGCAGGCGGCTACCGCGGCGGGCGTCGCCCAGTCCGAGGCCGCGGAGGCCAAGCGCCAGGCCGCGATCGCGAACAGCGCCGCGAACCGCGCCACCAACGCCGCCTCCACCGCACAAGCCCTCGCCAACCAGGCCGCGTCCGCCGCGCGCACCGCCCGCGATGCCGCCAACTCCGCGGCGGCGCACGCCGACAAGGCAGCCGACGCGGCCGAGGAAGCGGTCAAGTACGCGGGCCAGGCCATCGACTATGCCAACAAGTCCACCGCCCATGCGGCCGAGGCGATCAAGGCCGCCAACACCGCCACCAAGGCCGTCGAGGATGCCAGGGCAGTGGAACAGGCGGCCCGCGACGCGGAGTCGGCGCGCCTGGAAGAGGACAAGCAGGACGGCTTGGCGGAAGCCAGGCTGCTCGCCCAGATGGAAGACGAGGAGCGGGCCGCACTGGCGAACCTGCGCACGCAGGAGCAGCAGACCGCGCAAGCCCTCAAGGACCAGATCGCAAGCGCCGAGAAGGCGCTGGCGGACGGTGATCTCGCGCTGGCCGCCACACTGGGCCGCAAAGCGGGCCTGGGCATGGCGGCCTCGAAGGGCTCCTGGGCGCGGGAGGCCGCCCAGTTCGCACTGGCCGGCGCGGATGCGGACGTCCACGCCTGGATCGACACCGACCGGGCCCTCGCCGAGGACCAGGACGACCGGGAGACGGCCCTTCACATCGCGGAGGTGGCGTCCGCCAACGTCGGAAACGCCGTCCACGCGGCGCTGACAAGCGAGACCGCCGGCGCCGTCAAGGCCTTCCTGACCGACGGGCTGATCGAGGCCGTGGCCGAGGACAACAGCGTCAGCATCGCCAGCATCCTCTCCACCAGTCCAGGCTCGGCCGTCACGGCCGCCGCCAACACCGCGCTCGACGCGAACACCCCGCAGGCGCTGCGGGACTTCTTCGACCGCACCTACCCCGAGGCGGTACGGGACGACGACGGGGTCGCCACCGCCGCGCTGCTCAACTCCGTGGGGATCTACACCAAGGCGTACGCGGAAGTCGCCTTGGAGGGCCCGACGTGGATGCGCCGGAACTTCATCAACCTCGTGCAGTACAAGGCGGCTCAGCTCGACCACGACTCGGCCTCACACATCGCCGCGATCCGTGGTGCGATCGCCGCGGCCGCGAAGATCGCCTACAAGGCGCAGGAGAACGCGCAACTCGCGTCGAAGGCGGCCGCGGAGGCGCGCAACGCGGCGGACCAGGCCAAAGAATGGGCGGACAAGGCGCTCGCCTCGGCGAGGCAGGCCGACACGTACGCCGCACAGGCCAGGCAGAACGCCGACGACGCGGACAAGTCCGCCCAGTCAGCCCAGGCATCAGCGAACCGGGCGAAGTCCGCGGCGGATACGGCCCGCAAGGCGAGTCGTGCGGCCAACTACTCGGCGAACCGGGCCATCGACTCGGCCCGCAGCGCCCTGCGCTCCTCCTACAGCGCCCAGGCCTCGGCGAACAGCGCGCGCCAGTCCGCGATCGCCGCGGGCCAGGACGCGAAGACGGCCGCGGCGGCGGCCACCGACGCCCGCCGTATCGTCTCGGAGAAGCGCAAGGCGGAGGCGGCGGAGGCCGCACGCCAGGCCGCCGAGGCGGCGCGGCGGGCAAAGGAGGAGGGGAGGAACCCGGCCGACAGCCCGACACACGACAAGACCAACTCGGGTGGCAGCGGCGGCGACAAGGACGAGTGGTGGAACGACGCCCAGTTCTACGCCGACGCGTTCAACTGGATCAGCATCGGCTCCGGATTCCTCGCCGCGGGACTTGCCTTCGCCGCCCCGTGGACCGGCCCGCTCGCACCGTTCGTCGCCGGCGCGGCGGGGATCCTCGGCTGGGTCTCCGTGGGTTCAGCCGCGCTCAGCACGCTGTTCACGGGCATTGAGCACGGCTTCGGCAGCGCCGAGTTCGCGGGCTCCCTCGTCGGAACCAGCCTGGGGCTGCTCACGTTCGGCCAGTCCAAGTGGATCGGGGCCACACTGGACGGCGTGGTGTCGCCCATCGCCAGGCGGGCCACGCAGCTCGGCAGCGACATCATCTCGCCCATCACCGGTACGCTGACTTCTCTGTTCGGATGATCACCCAATGACCGCCGACCGTTGATCCGGCCAGTGGGGGGGCCGGCACATGACGCCGGTCCCCCGCTCTGGCGCAGAAGGGCCCCATGCTCACTTCCCTCCCGATCGGATGGCTGTGGCTGCTGGCCGCGGCGTCCACTGCCCTGTCCAGCTACCTCTTGGGCAGCTGGATTCCGCTCCGGAAGTTCCGTATCGCCTATCCGGTGATCATGGTCGTCTGCGGTGGGGTCCTGGTCGTCGTCTGCCGGTTGAAGGGCATTGACCTGACCGGGGCGCTCGTCATGTACTCGTGCGCCCACATCGGCCTGACAGTTGGCCTGCTCCCCCAGCGGAAGCTGTTCGCAGAGGTGCTTGAGCGCTGGCGCAGAGGTGAGGCCACGGACAACATCAAGGTCCCGCGCCGGCACCAGGTCTTCCTCGCCGTCTGCGTGGTCGCCGTCTTGCTCGCCGGCTTCGCGCTGACCCGTTGAATCCCGTTCGGGCCGCGGGCGAGGACGGCTGCTCCGGGCTCTCGATCTCACGGAACAGCGGTCAGTTCCCGGAAATACCTAGGTCCTGTCCGGTCGATCTTCGCGGGCCCGCGACGCCTGGCACCGCACCTCGCCGCGTTGTCGGAGTCGCCCAAGTACGTCCAGTACATGG
>NZ_JBEOUD010000068.1:0-32540 GCF_040303865.1 Streptomyces sp. NPDC094034
GAGATGCCCGTGAACAACGGATGCGCTAGAACCGAACGATCCACATTGCCCTTCACCAGCACAGCATGCCCACCCGCTATCACGCACCAACTCGTTAGGGGCGATTCGGTCGTTGTTGGTGGTGTGCCAAGAGCGGGTCAGTTGAAGTCATTTGGTGAGCGGTTGTCGGATCGGGTCGCGGTCGGGGTGCTGACGCAGGCGTTTCCTCGGTCGCTTGTGGATGAGGTGTTGGCGGAGACGGGGCGGATGCAGCAGAGGAACCGGCTGTTGCCGGCCCGGTTGGTGGTCTACTTCGTGTTGGCGATGTGCCTGTTCTCGGGGCAGAGCTATGAAGAGGTCGCCCGGCTGCTGACCGCGGGTTTGCAGGGTGCGCGGCGTTGGCGTGCGTCGTGGGTGGTGCCGAGTACGGCGGCGATCTGGAAGGCCAGGTCCCGGTTGGGTGTGGCACCTCTGCGGCAGCTGTTTGCGCGGGTGTGCCGTCCGGTTGCCACGCCAGGCACTCAGGGCGCCTTCTACCGCGGCTGGCGGCTGACCGCGATCGACGGCACCACGTTCGATCTGCCTGACACGAGCGCGAACGTGGAGGCGTTCGGCCGTCCGCCCCGCTCCGGTCGGGGTGAACAGAACGTCGGCTGCCCGCAGTTGCGCATGGTCGGCCTGGTGGAATGCGGCACCCGCGCCATCTTTGACGCTGCGACCGGAGCCCTGCGCACCGGAGAGCAGACTCTGGCCCGGGCGGTCCTGGTGTCTTTGCGGCCAGGGATGTTACTGCTGGCCGACCGTGGTTTCTACGGCGTGGACCTGTGGTGCAAAGCTGCAGCAACTGGGGCGGACCTGCTGTGGCGCGTCCGCAAAGACCTCGTACTGCCGGTAGTTGAGCAGCTGTCGGACGGCTCCTACCTCACCGAGATCTTCGACCGGAGCGACATCCACCACACCCGTCGCGGGGTCCCGGTGCGCGCGGTGGAGTACACCATCGCCGGCCACGAGTGCGTCTACCGACTCCTCACCACGATCCTCGACCCGGACAAGGCCCCAGCCGCGGAACTGGCCACCCTCTACGCCCAGCGATGGGAGTTCGAGTCCACACTCGACGAAATCAAGACCCACCTCGGCGGGGCACACCTGGTACTGCGGTCACAGCACCCGGACGGAGCCGAGCAGGAGCTCTACGGCTTCCTGCTCGTCCACCACGCCATCAGACACCTGATGCACCAAGCCGCGCACCAGACCGACCAGGACCCCGACCGGATCTCCTTCACCCGCTCACTGCGTGTCGTGCGCCGCCAGGTCACCGACCAGGCGGCATTTTCCCCCCGGCAGACTCGCTCGCGCGATCAAAGCCACCCACGCTGAACTCCTCGAACGCCTCCTGCCACCGAGACGCCGTCGATCCAACCCCCGCGTCATCAAACGCGAAGTCGCCAACTGGCCCCTCAAACGTGCCGCCCACCGAAGTGCAGACCACCCACCCACCGTGGCCATCACCCTCGTTGGCGCCACCAAACCGAAACGGATCAAACGCATACCAAAGCACTAAGTTACCGGTATTGAGGTTAGCCGTTCAGAGCATGCCGGTTCTGCTCACCGGTGTGCCATCACGCGAGCTGAGCAGTCCCGCAATTGCTTCACGGCAGTAGGCACGCAGCGCCTCTATCCTGGCCGTCTGCCGTGCACCAGGCGCAGTGGCCAGCACGACGTAGTTTGCGGGAAGTTCATCTGCGATGGGGCGGTACACGATCGACCGCCCGTCGTACGTCAAGTCGCCGTGTGGGCGACCCATGATGATGGTGTAACCGAGGCCTCGTGCGACGAGCGAGCGAATCGTCTCAACATTGGCGCTTCGCCAGCGCACTCGAGGTGTAATGCCAGCGTTGCGCAGGATCTCCTCTACGTGATCCGTGGCGGGGCGCATGGCAAGAAGAACGGCGTACTCGTCGCGCAGTGCGCTGAGGGAAACTTCGTCCTGGCTGGCTAGTGGATGACTGGGAGAGACGGCGAGCTGCAATCGAACTGGGGTCAGACGCTGAATCTCGACCTCGGAGACGATGTGGTTCTCGTACAGGAGGGCAGCGTCCAGTCTCCCTTCGGTCAGGAGAGTCTGGAGCCCCGCTGACGGTCCTTCCTCCAGTTGCACGTCGATCGCAGGGTGATGCTTCGCGAAGTAGTCCGCCAACTGAGGAAACAGCCAAGGGGACAGAGTGGTGAAGACTCCGACGCGGAGCGGGCCGCTCAAGTCCCCGCGGATGGTTCCGGCCAGCTCCTTGATGTCCTCGACGCAACGGTCAATCACGAGCGCAGCGTCGTAGACACTGCGCCCAGCATCAGTGATCTCAACGCCTTTGCCGCGCGTGCGCAGCGTGAGCTGGACATCGAGGAGCTTCTCGAGTTGCGTGACGGCGAGGGATACCCCGCCAGGGGACACGTGCAGTCTCTTTGCCGCCTCGGTGACCGAGCCGCTCTCGACGACTGCGCAGAAGTACTGCAACTGCCTCAGCGAGAGCGCCGACGCTACGTTCACTTCTACCTCCCTAAACTATCAATCACGATAGTTGTCATTGATTGATTTGGCGAGACCGCACACACTCGACCTGTTCGATCAATTGAGAGTTCGCCACAGAGAGCGCCCAGATCCCGAGGATTCGACGATGAACGCCAACCCTGCGCCCGCGCCCCGCGCAGGGGCGGTCTGGAAGGGTCTCTACGCACCCCCACAGATGGGGCCACGTCAACCTTTCTCGGCAGTGTGGCGGATTTCTGTGGCTTTCAAGCACTGCACAGGCGCGTCCGCGCTTAGATTCGCGTATTTCTCGTCCGCCTCACCCGACCTGCTGATCGTCGCGATCGGGTCGTTCGGAGCCCTCGCCGCAGGAGGCGCTGCGCGTCCACTCTGCGAGACCGTCTTCGGGTGTTGCCGGCGACAGTTCCGGGCGCAAGGGCCCGTCACCACGATGCTGATAACGGGCGCTGCCACCGCTCTCATCGGTCTGCTTCCCCTGTACGACCAGGACGGCGAGAAACGGGCACGAGCTTGCGCGACCGCCGCCGACCGATAGGAGTCTCATAAAGTGACCAACCCAACCGCCTTCGACGCCGATGTCATCATCGTCGGCGGAGGGCCCGTCGGCCTGCTGGCCGCCATGGATCTGGACTCGCGCGGAGTCTCGGCCATCGTCATCGAAGAAAATCCCTACCTTGACCCGCCGAACGTCAAGTGCAACCACGTGTCTGCTCGCACGATGGAGGCCTTGCGCCGCTTCGGGCTGGCTGACAAGGTTCGCTCGGCCGGTCTGCCCTCCGATCACCCTCAGGACGTCGCTTTCCTTACCTCGGTGACCGGCGCTGAGTTCGCCCGCATCCCAATCCCGTCCGCCTCCGCACGTCGCGATAGGACCGGCGAGGGCCCCGACACCAACTGGGCGGTCGCCGAGCCAGCACATCGCGTCAACCAGCAGTTCCTCGAGCCCATCCTCGAGGAGCATGTGGCTTCCCTTGAGCACGTGAGTCTTCGCAACGAGAGCAAGGCCATCGCAGTGTCTCAGGACGAGGATGGCGTGACGGTGCAGGTCGCACCGGTAGGCGGGGAGGAGACGACTCTTCGCGGCCGTTACCTCATCGGCGCCGACGGCGGCCGTTCGCTCGTACGGAAGATCATCGGGGCCAAGTTCCACGGTGACCCGGTCCTGCAGCATGTCCAGTCGACATGCATAAGGGTGCCGGATCTGTACAAGCACATGTCGGCCGGAAAGGCGTGGGGCTACTACGTCTACAACAGCCGCCGGAACGGCCACGTCTACTCCATCGATGGCGTCGAGACGTTCCTGATCCACACGTACTTGGGCGCCGATGAAGTCGAGCGCCAGGAAGTCGACCGGGACCGCGCAATCCGCGACATCCTCGGAATCTCCCAGAAGCATTCCTACGACATCGTCTCCCATGAGGACTGGACCGCCCGTCGTCTCGTGGCAGACAAGTTCCGCGAAGGGCGCATATTCATCGCCGGTGACGCCGCTCATCTCTGGGTTCCTTACGGCGGATACGGCATGAACGCAGGTATCGCCGACGGCCTCAATCTGTCGTGGCTCCTGAGTGCTGTGATCGTCGGCTGGGCGGACGAGTCGATCCTGGACGCTTACGAAGCCGAGCGCCAGCCGATCACGGACCAGGTATCTCGCTTCGCGATGTCCCACCTACGGAGAATCGCTGATACGGATGCGCCCGCCGACCTCGCGGCCGATGGCCCCGCAGGGGAAGCAGCCCGCAGGGCCTTCGGGAAACTCGCCTACGACTTGAACGTCCAGCAGTTCGCGGCTGCGGGCCTGAACTTCGGATACATCTACGAGGACAGCCCCATCATCATCGCGGACGGCCCGGCACCGGAGTACACCATGGGCTCCTACACACCGTCCACGGTGCCGGGTTGCCGTCTTCCTCACCACTGGCTCGCGGACGGTTCGTCGCTCTACGACCAACTCGGTCCGTGGTACACGCTCGTCGCCCTCGAGCACTTCGATGCCGCGGAGAATTGGGCGGAAGAGGCACGCGCTGCTGGTCTGCCCGTCACCGTGGTCAGACTTCACGGAGTTGAGGACTGCGCTTATACGACCCGCTTCGTGATCGCTCGTCGCGATCAGCACGTGGCGTGGCGTGGCTCAGCACTGCCTCCGGACGTCGCTGCCTTTGGCGCTCGTCTCGGTGCCGCAACCCGCTCGCGAAGCGATCAGGGCGCCGACATTCTCACCACCTCCACCCACTGAGACACCCGGCCCTGCGGCTGGTGAGAACGTCCCCAGCCGCACATGGCCCCTGTCCGTCCGTCTACACAGGAACCCTGCCCAAAGGATCATCCCTTGTTGATCCAGCAGGTACACACGCGAAGGCCACATGATGAGCATCGCACCCACACACGGCCCCCTTCCTTTCACGCCGGGAAAGATCATTGCCGTTCACATCAGCTACGAGTCGCGTGCAGCGCAGCGTGGCCGGCGCCCTCCCGCTCCCTCGTACTTCTTCAAGCCGTCAAGCTCCCTGGCAACCTCGGGCGATGCGGTCGAGCGTCCCGAAGGCACGGAGCTGCTCTCCTTCGAGGGCGAGATCGCACTCATCATGGGTACGCCCGCGCGAAGCGTCTCACCCGCCGACGCCTGGAATCACGTGGCATGGGTGACGGCGTCGAACGATTGGGGTCTGTACGACCTGCGGAGCAACGACAAGGGTTCAAACGTGCGCAATAAGGGCCGTGACGGCTATACGCCCGTCGGCCCGCAGCTCATCGACGCACGTTCGGTCGATCCCGCCGCGCTGCGCGTGCGGACGTGGCTCAACGGCGAGCTCGTACAGGAAGGGGATACAACGGACCTCATCTTCCCGTTCTCTCAAATCATCGCCGATCTCTCCCAGCACCTCACACTCGCGGCCGGCGACGTCATCCTCACCGGCACTCCGGCTGGTGCATCGGTGGCTGCCCCAGGAGACATCGTCGAGGTCGAAGTCGATGCCCCTCACGTAATCGGTGAACTGAGTTCGGGAAAGCTGACGAGCCGCGTAATCCGCGGTCGTGGCGGCTTCGATCCCGCGATCGGTTCACTCCCCCTGGCCAGCGACCTTCAGCGCGAGGAGGCATGGGGCTCGCGCGAGGCCGCAGGACTTTCCGACGCCGCCCCAGTCCTCCCCGTAGAGCTGCGGGACAAGCTGCTTGAGGCACCTGTCGCTGGGCTGTCTCAACAGCTGCGCAAGCGCGGCCTCGACAACGTCTCGATCGACGGCGTGCGCGCGACCAGGCCTGGCACGAAGCTCGTCGGTGTCGCGAAGACGCTCCGTTTCGTCCCGAGCCGCGCAGACCTCTTCCGCAGCCACGGCGGAGGCTACAACGCACAGAAGCGTGCGTTCGATGCCGTGCAGGAAGGCGAGGTCATCGTCATCGAGGCTCGCAGTGAGGGCGGCTCCGGCACCCTCGGCGACGTCCTCGCCCTCCGCGCTCTTGCACGCGGCGCAGCGGGTGTCGTCACCGACGGCGGCGTACGCGACTATGCAACGGTCGCCGGCATCGGCCTCCCCATCTTCAGCCTGGGACCACACCCCGCCGTGCTCGGCCGCAAGCACGTTCCGTGGGACACCGACCTCACGATCGCGTGCGGTGGCGCCACTGTCCAGCCCGGCGACATCATTGTGGGCGACGACGATGGCGTCATCGTGATCCCTTCGGCAATCGCCGAGGAGGTGGCCGATGCCGCACTCGCTCAGGAGAGCGAGGACGCATGGATCGCAGAGCAGGTCGCCGCGGGAAACTCCATCGACGGGCTGTTCCCCATGAATGCCGAGTGGCGCGCCAAGTACGAGGCAGCCGTCAAGGTCGAGCCATGCTGACGGCGACGGCGCAACTTGCCGTCGGGAAGCCGGAGCGAGCGCACGGCTGAATGAGCCGACCGCCATCTCATCCCCCAGCACATGCGCGGTAAGCCGACCGTTCAAGATCACATTCGCCTGGCAGCCGACTTCGGAAACCGGAGAGCCTGTTCCTCAAGAAGGTGCCTTCCAACCTGACAGACCCGCTTCAACGTTCAGTCTCATATCGCTTGCGCACCGGAGAGCCAGATGACCGACACCACGACATCCGCGCGACACGTCCCCAACGACCTGCCCACGCGCATCCAGCACTACATCGACGGCGAGTTCGTCGATTCACTCGACGGAGAAATATTCGACGTACTCGAACCCGTCTCGAACGAGGTATACGTGCAGGCCGCAGCCGGCAACAAGACCGACATCGGCCGCGCCGTCGCCGCAGCCCGCCGTGCATTCACAGACGGCCCCTGGCCGCGCATGCTGCCGCGCGAACGCTCGCGCGTGCTGCACCGCATCGCCGACATCGTCGAGTCCCGCGACACCCGACTCGCCGAGCTCGAGTCGTTCGATTCGGGACTACCTATCACGCAGGCGCTCGGCCAGGCACGCCGTGCGGCCGAGAACTTCCGATTCTTCGCCGACCTGATCGTCGCGCAGGCTGACGACACCCTCAAGGTCCCGGGCCGCCAGATCAACTACGTCAACCGCAAGCCCATCGGTGTCGCGGGACTCATCACGCCGTGGAACACGCCCTTCATGCTCGAGAGCTGGAAGCTCGGCCCCGCCCTTGCGACGGGCAACACCGTCGTGCTCAAGCCAGCCGAGTTCACACCGCTGTCGGCATCGCTGTGGGCGGGAATCTTCGAAGAGGCGGAACTCCCCCAAGGCGTCTTCAACCTCGTCAACGGCGTCGGGGAGGTCGCCGGCGACGCGCTCGTAAAGCACCCCGACGTGCCGCTCATCTCCTTCACGGGCGAGAGCCGCACGGGGCAGATCATCTTCGGCAACGCCGCCCCCTACCTCAAGGGCCTCTCCATGGAGCTCGGCGGCAAGTCACCTGCCATTGTCTTCGCCGACGCCGACCTCGACGCCGCGATCGACGCGACCATTTTCGGTGTCTTCTCGCTCAACGGCGAGCGCTGCACGGCCGGCAGCCGCATCCTCGTCCAGCGAGACGTGTATGACGAGTTCGTCGAGCGGTACGCCGCCCAGGCGAAGCGGGTGAAGGTCGGCTATCCGCACGACCCCGCAACCGAGGTCGGCGCTCTCGTGCACCCCGAGCACTTCAAGAAGGTCATGAGCTACGTCGAGATCGGCAAGGGCGAAGGCCGCCTTGTGACGGGAGGCGGATGCCCGGAGGGGTTCGAGTTCGGCAACTTCGTCGCCCCGACCGTCTTCGCCGACGTCGCCCCCGACGCCCGCATCTTCCAGGAGGAGATCTTCGGCCCTGTCGTCGCGATTACCCCCTTCGACACAGACGAGGAGGCCCTCACACTCGCGAACGACACGAAGTACGGTCTCGCAGCTTACGTCTGGACGAATGACCTCAAGCGTGCCCACAACTTCGCTCAGGCCATCGAGGCGGGCATGGTGTGGCTCAACTCCAACAACGTCCGCGATCTGCGCACGCCCTTCGGCGGCGTCAAGGCGTCGGGCCTCGGACACGAAGGCGGCTACCGCTCAATCGACTTCTACACCGACCAGCAGGCCATTCACATCACACTCGGCAAGGTCCACAACCCCACCTTCGGTAAGGAGGAACAACACGCGGCCAACAACTTGGCAGCGTCTTGACGTGATCGTGCGCCAGCAGCTCAACTCGGAACACCCGACAGCCTCGCGCCGCTGCTCAAACAGGTGATTCCGTTCTTGAGTACGGACACGATCACCACCGGCGCAGCCCGATCATCCACTGGCAGTTGCGGCAGCACACGATCCGCCGGTCCAGGCGCAGCCCACACTCCGGCCGCTTGCTCCAGACGGCCCGGTCCCCTCAGCGGGGAGCGTCCGCACCGCCGCCTTACGGAAGAGTCATCGTGCTTACGAAAGACATCATCACGTCGCTTGCGGAAGAACTCGCGGAGGCAGAGCGGACGCGCGGGGTCATCCCGCGCATCACTACGCGCTTCCCCGAAGCTACCGTCGAAGACTCGTACGCCATCCAAGGTGTATGGAAAGAGAATAACTTGGCGGCCGGACGGCGCCTTGTCGGCCGCAAGATCGGGCTCACCTCGCGTGCGATGCAGGCCGCGACTGGCATCACGGAGCCCGACTACGGCGTCATGTTCGAGGACACCATATGGGAGAACGGCGCGCACATCCCGCACGACCGCTTCTCCAACGTCCGCATCGAGGTCGAGCTCGCCTTCATCCTGAAGGAGCCGCTTGCAGGCCCGCACTGCACGCTGTTCGATGTCATGCGTGCGACGGAATACGTCACACCCGCCCTTGAGGTGCTCAACTCCCATATCGAGCTCGAGGGCCGCACCATCGTGGATACCATCTCCGACAACGCCGCCTATGGCGGGCTCGTGCTCGGAGGCAATCCCACCAGCCCCGATGCGGTCGACCTACGGTGGGTGTCGGCTCTCCTCTACCGCAATGAAACGATAGAGGAGACGGGCGTCGCCGCTGCTGTCCTGAACCACCCGGCGGCGGGGGTCGCGTGGCTCGCCAACAAGGTGCACCGGCATGGCGAACGCTTGGAAGCCGGCGAAATCATCCTCGCCGGCTCCTTCACCCGTCCCATGTGGGTGGGCAAGGGCGACACCGTACTGGCCGACTACGGACCGATGGGGACTATCTCATGCCGCTTCATCTGAACCCGCCCCTCCGCGACAGTCTCGCCGCAGCCCAGCGCCCGCTCTTCGGAGGATGGGTGTGCTCTGTCTCTCCCATTATGGCTGAAATCATGGCGGGATCAGGGCTCGACTGGGTGCTTATCGACATGGAGCACGCCCCCAACAGCCTCGAGTCCACGCTCGCGCAGCTGTACGCCGTCTCGGCATACCCCGTCACACCCGTCGTGCGCGTCCCCGCCGCCGACCCCTTGACCATCAAGCAGGTCCTCGACCTCGGTGCCCAAACGATCCTCGTGCCCATGGTCTCGACCCCCGACGAGGCGCGAGCTGCCGCGGAGGCCGCGCAGTACCCGCCCAGGGGCCGTCGCGGCGTGGGGAGCGCCCTCGCCCGCTCCGCCCGCTGGAATCGCGTCGACGGCTACCTCCATAGCGCTGCAGACCACGTCTCTGTATTCGTGCAGATCGAGACGGCTGAGGGCGTCGCAAACGCGGAGGCGATCGCCGCGACCCCCGGCATCGACGGCGTCTTCGTCGGTCCGAGCGACCTTGCCGCATCCCTGGGCGTCCTGGGGCAGCAGGCGCACCCCGACGTCATTGCTGCCGTCCACCGCACCTTCAACGGCGTCGCCGCCGCAGGCAAGCCCGTCGGAGTCAACGCCTTCGACCCGCAAGCGGCACGTGCTTACGCGGACGCCGGGGCGCGCTTCGTCCTCGTCGGAGCCGATGTCGCCCTCGTCGCACGCGCCTCCGAGGCCCTCGCGACAACCTTCATCCACGGTACGGGCGACGCGAAGCGCGCTTCGTACTGACTGACGGGAGCATGCAAGACGGAGGACCGGCTGTAGTCACAGGAAGGGGCCAGGAGCGGCGACGAAAATGCCAGCCAAGCCATGCATCTCGGTAGCGCCGGGTTGAGATGCGTCCGGTCAGCAGCATCAGGCATGAGCCCCGGCGGCGTCGCGAGCAGGTTGGTACCGCGCAACAGCGGTGGCCCGGACCAGGACGATCCGGGACAGTGCCTACGGCGGCCGACTGCTAGATCGTTTCCTGGGCGTGTCTCATACACCCACCCGCCGGCCCGCTTATGTCCCTCGCGCCTTGGCGGCGTCTGCGCAGGGTGAGCTGCACGTCAAGGGGCTCTCCGCGGGTTTCGACAACGC
Organism: Streptomyces sp. NPDC094034; assembly: GCF_040303865.1. Lineage (NCBI taxonomy): Bacteria > Bacillati > Actinomycetota > Actinomycetes > Kitasatosporales > Streptomycetaceae > Streptomyces > Streptomyces sp. NPDC094034. Next base: position 10,307 of record NZ_JBEOUD010000068.1, read on the forward strand.
CGATAACACTCCCGCCGGAGATTCTGGGAGGCGCCGGGGGACGGTCGCCGCCGAGGCGCCCTGAACCACGGTCGCGAAGGGTTCGAGGCAGCACATTGTGACCCACTTCAAAATCCCACAACAAGTTATCCAGATACTTATCATTGTCCGACTTGGGCGCTGCGGGCATGGTGGTGGCGCACCACCTGGTCGCAATTCAGCATCTACCCGGTGGCCACCGCCGTGCCACGCGATAGCGGTGCGCTACCTGGCCGCGATACGGGACCCACCCGGCAGAGCCGCGCCGAAGGGATGAGCCCAACCATGAGGACCAACTCGACCACGTTTGAGCGCGAAGGACGAACGTACCCCAAAGGGCAGCCTGGGCCCCAAGACGGACGTCTCACAGACCGCAACATGAGGCGCATCCTTGCCTCAAGCTTCTTCGGAAGCGCCATCGAGTTCTACGACTTTCTGCTCTTCGCCACAGCCGCGGCGGTCGTCTTCCCGACGGTGTTCTTCCCGAACACGAGCCCGACCGTCGCGACGTTCGCCTCCTTCGGCACACTCGCTGCTGGCTACATCGCCCGTCCGCTCGGTGGTGTGATCTTCGGGCACTTCGGGGACCGAGTAGGACGCAAAGGCGTTCTGGTGACCTCGATGCTCCTGATGGGCATTGCGACGACGCTCATGGGCGTGCTGCCATCGAGTGCCCAGATGGGCGCTTTCGCCCCGGTTCTACTGATTATCCTGAGGGTGGTGCAGGGGCTTGCCGTCGGCGGTGAGTGGGGCGGAGCGATGCTCATTGCCCTCGAACACGCCCCCGGCGGCAAGCGCGGTTTGGCCGCGTCGTTCGCCAACCTCGGTGCTCCGGCCGGCGCGGGGCTCGCCGCGCTGGTCATCGGCGTCGCAGGTCGCCTGCCTGATGAACAGTTCTTCTCCTGGGGCTGGAGGATCCCGTTTCTGGCGAGCCTCGTGCTCGTAGCCATCGGACTGATCATCCGTCTGAAGGTCGCCGAGAGTCCGCTGTTCAAGCAGTTCGAGGCCGAGGCCGAGCGGCGCCGGATGCCGATCGTGGAGGTCTTCACGCGGCACCCGAAGAACCTTTTGCTCGGTGTGCTCGTCGCGATGAGTCAGCTGACCATTTCCGGCATGTCCACTGTGTGGGCGGTGAACTTCGCCGTATCGCACGGCGCAGACCGCAGCGGTGTGCTGAACTCGAAGGCCCTGTCCTCCCTCGCTCTGTTCGTGGCCACGATCATCAGCGCCCGGTTGTCCGACCGCTTCGGCCGTAAGCCGATACTGGTCACCGGCATCGCGGCAGCCACGCTGTTCGCCTACCCAATGCTCCTGCTCGTCCAGAGCGGCACGGTCGCCAGCTTCACCATAGCCGTCATGGCCGGCCAGGCCATTCAAGGCATCATTCTGGGCCCGCTCGCCGCCTTCCTGGCCGAGTTGTTCCCGACCGCCGTGCGATTCACGGGCTCCTCCCTCTGCTTCCAGGGCGCGTCGGCTCTGGGCGCCGGGCTCACGCCGGTCGCCGCCAGCGCCTTGGTCACAGCGAGCGGCAGCGTCGCACTGTTGGGCGGGGTATGGGCTGCCGTCCTGCTGCTCTGCCTGCTCGCCGTCGTCCTCACCACCGAGGGTCGGCGACGTGACCTCGCCACAATGGTCTGAGACTCACTTCGCCCACACTCGAGCGCAAGCGGGCATGGCGCAACCCTTGGACGTCGACCGACACTGCCGAGAGCATGCGCGGCAGCCTTCAGACGCGACCCCGCGCTCAAGCATCACCTTGGGATATGCGAAGGCATCATGCACCAGGGGCAAAGTGAGCTGCTCGGAACATGACAGGCGTTAAGGCCCTTGCTGCACAGCTCGTGCAGGAGAAAACAAGCACGCTGTTCAGGGCGCCGGGCACGCACCTCGACTACCCCATGGATGGCCCGGCCCAGCGCGGGGAAGAGATCCAGTTTGGGAGCCCGCCGTGAGCAGGGGGTCGGCTACTTCACATACGACGGATCGCCGACGCTGAACGCAGCGACAGACTGAGAAAGAAAGAACATACAGATGGCAGCACTTCAACGGCGCATCCCGCGACCGCGCGACCTTGCGCCGCTCCTCACCCTCAAGCCGCGGGAACGCGATGCGACTGCGCGCCGGTTGGCCAGGGCGCACTCAATCTGGGACCTGCGTCGGATCGCGAAACGACGCACCCCCACGGGTCCGTTCGACTACGCCGAGGGAGCGGCAGATGCCGAGATAGGCATCCGACGATCCCGAGAGGCCTTTGAAGATCTCGAACTGCGGCCCGGGATCCTGCGCGATGTCTCAATGACGGACACCTCGACGAGCGTGTTGGGCGCCAACGCCGCTTTGCCATTCGGCACCGCTCCTACCGGCTTCACCCGGATGATGCACTCAGCAGGCGAACTCGCGGTCGCTGCGGCCGCCGAACGTGCCGGCATCCCGTTCTCGCTGTCCACCCTGGGCACGACCTCCATCGAGAAAGTCGCCGCTGCGGCACCCACGGCCCGGAAGTGGTTCCAGCTCTACCTCTGGAAGGACCGCGACCTTTCGCTGCAACTCGTGGCCAACGCCAAAGCAGCAGGATACGAGGCGTTGTTGGTCACTGTCGATGTCCCGGTCGCAGGTAACCGACTGCGAGACAAGCGCAATGGCATGACGATCCCCCCGCAACTGACCATGAAAACGTTCATCGACGCCTCGTACCGTTGGCAGTGGTGGTTCGACTTCCTGACGACCGAGCCATACTCCTTCGCCTTCGACACCAGCGGACAGGGATCCACCAGCGACGTGGTCCGTCGACTGTCGGATCCGACTGTGACATTCGAGGATCTCGCCTGGCTACGCGCTGCCTGGGACGGCCCGATGCTCATCAAGGGCATCCAGACAGTCCGTGACGCCCAGCGGGTTATTGATCATGGTGCGGACGGGGTGGTGGTCTCCAACCACGGCGGACGCCAGCTCGACCGGGCACCTGTCCCGCTGCACCTGCTCCCCGAAGTCGTTGACGCCGTCGGCGAACGCGGGACGATCATGCTTGACACCGGAATCATGAGAGGCGCAGACATCGTCGCCGCCCTCGCTCTCGGAGCGGACTTCACGCTCGTCGGCCGCGCGTTCCTCTATGGGTTGATGGCAGGCGGAGAGGCGGGGGTGTCGCGCGCCATCGAGATCCTCGCCTCCGAGATCCAGGGCACCATGAAGCTTCTAGGCGTTACGACCGTCAACGAACTGAATCGCGACCACGTGCGATTGATGAGCCGGCGAGCCGTCGTGCCCCCGACCTGACAGGGGCACGACGGCACCATAGGCGACCGATCATGCAACTGCCTCCCAGGTCTCGGCATCCCGTATATGCCATACCGGCCCTTCGAGGCCGGAACCCTTGCCCGCACGCAGAGCCAGTGGTGGCTGATCGGTGCCCGTGCGCTCCAGGGCATCGGAGACCACGAAGGTTCCTCCTGTTTACTACGGCAACCCTCTTTCAGGCCACCCCGAATCGGTCACGTGTCGTAGGGCAGCGAGCATGGTGAGCGTCAGTGGGCTTGATCCACTTTCTTAGATTCAACCGGTCGGAGCAACAGTGCTGGTTGAGGACGGTTTACGTGGCGAGACTGGGTCGGCCGGGGATGTCGGACGAGATGAAGGCCGACCTGTGGCGGCGGTGGAGGGCCGGGGAATCGATCAGCGTCATCTCAAGGCAGATCGGTAAGCCGCCCGGTTCGGTGTTCACCGTCCTCAAGCACCACGGAGGAATCGCTCCCGGACCCCGCAAAGCGCGCGCCGGAAGCTTGACCATGGGCGAGCGGGAGGAGATCTCACGTGGTCTTTGTGCCGGAGAGTCCTACCGGGCCATCGCCGGCCTCCTGGGGCGTGCAGTGTCGACGATCAGTCGTGAAGTCAGCAACAACGGCGGACGCGACGTCTATCGGGCGATCGCTGCACAGGAACGGGCACTTGACCGCGCCCGGCGCCCGAAGCAGTGCCTGCTCGCCCGAAGGCCCGCGCTGCGGCAGAAGGTGCTGATCCTGCTGAGGGAGGAGTGGTCGCCGGAACAGATCGTCGGCCACCTCCGTCGGCATCACGGTGACGACCCGAAGATGGAGATCAGCCACGAGACGATCTACCGATCGGTCTACACCACCCGCTGGAAAGTGATCCCTCGCGAGCTGTGCAAGCGCCTTCGCACTGGCCGCCCGATCCGGAAGAACAAGCGCCACACGGTGAAAGGACAGTGGCGCTCGCAGATCACCGATGCCCGGCCGATCGAGGAGCGGCCCCAGGCGGCGGAGGACCGCAGCGAGTTCGGGCATCTGGAAGGCGATCTGGTGATCGGCTCGAACAACAGCCAGGTCGCCACGCTGGTCGACCGGAAGTCACGGTTCCTCACGGTCGTGAAACTCGCCAGCCGCCATACCACCGTGGTCGTTCCCGCTCTGGCCAAGACCTACGAGCGCATGGACCCCCGACTACGCGGCACGCTGACCTGGGATCGCGGCATGGAACTGGCAGCCCACAAGCGTCTGAGTGCCGACACCGGCGTCGACGTGTTCTTCGCAGCCCCGCGCAGCCCCTGGCAGCGCGGCACCAACGAGAACACCAACAAGCTGCTCCGGCAGTACCTGCCCAAAGGCACAAACCTGTCGACGTTCAGCCAGGACGACTGAGCTGCCCTGGGTTTCGTAGCGGCCGGGTTTGTATGGTTTCAGGCGGCGTTCGTGGCGGCCTGGGATCGGTGGTGCCGGGCTTCGTATTCCTCGGGTGGGAGGTAGTCGAGAGCGGAGTGCAGGCGTTCGGTGTTGTACCAGCCGACCCATTGGACGACGGCTCGTTCTACCTGGTCAGCGTCCCGCCAGGGGGTCCTTGATGCTCGATCACTTCCGCCTTGAAGGAGCCGTTGAGGGCCTCGGCCATGGCGTTGTCGTAGCTGTCCGCGACGGAGCCGGCCGAGGCGGTCGCGCCGGCCTCCAGCAACCGCCCGCTGTAGCGAATGGACACGTATTGCGATCCGCGGTCGCTGTGATGGATCAGGCCTGAACCCTTCTTGATACCCCGCCGCCAGAGCGCCATTTCCAGGGCGTCCAGTGGGAGGCCGGTACGCATGTGGGTGGCGAGCTGCCATCCGACGATCATCCGTGAGTACACGTCCAGGACGAAGGCGACGTAGACCCAGCCCGACCAGGTGCGGACGTAGGTGAGGTCAGCGACCCACAACTGGTTGGGGCGGTGGGCGGTGAAGTGCCGGTTGACCAGGTCCGGCGGTCTGGGTACGGATGGTTCGGGGATGGTGGTGCGTCGCCGTTGCCCGCGGATCACGCCTTCCAGACCGTCCTGGCGCATCAGCCGCTCGATGGTGCAGCGGGCCGCGGTGATGCCCTCGCGTTGCAGTTGGCGGTGGGATTCGGCGGGCTCCGTAGGTCGCGCCCGAGGCCGCGTGGACGCGGCGGATGTGCCCGATGAGGTGCTCATCGCGCAGTTGCCGGGCGGACTTGGGACGACTGCGGCGGGCGTTGTATGCCGAGACCGAAAGGTCCAGTTCCCGGCATACGGGCTCGATACCGAACCGGGCGCGGAGGTGGTTGATCACCGCGTCGGCCTCGTGCGGGGCTGGTCGAGCTCCTTCGCGAAAAACACCGAAACGGCCTTGAGGATCTCGTTCGCCCGCCGCAGCTCGGCTATCTCCTTGCGGAGCTGGCCCAGCTCGGCTCGCTCCGCGCTGGTCAGCAGATCAGGGCGGTCGCCTTGATCGGCCTCGGCCTGGCGGACCCAGTTCCGCAACGCTTCCTTGTGGATCCCGAGGTCACGGGCCACATGAGCGACCGGACGCCCTGAGTTCTGGACCTCACGGATCGCTCGTTCGCGCAGTTCATCGGGGTACTTCCGTGGTGCAGGCATCGGACCTGTGTTCTCCCATCCGCCAAGGCGATCATGCCTGGCTTCAGGGCCGCGCTACAAAACCCGGCTCAGCTCACGACCTTGACGCCATCGCGACGAAGCTGAACAACCGTCCGCGCAAGTGCCTGGGATTCCGCACACCAGCCGAGAGTGTTGCCTTGACCGGTTGAATCTAAGGACCGAGCGGTCACCCCGTCGGCACAGCCCGACGATCTCGGCCTTGAACTCCGGCGTGAACGAACGGCGAGGGCGGCGAGGCTTCTTCTTCCCCATGCTCTCCATGATGGACATCCTCCCGGGGCTGAACCCCTGATCTCGAATGTCCGTCAAAGTGGATCAAGCCCACCGCCCTCGACAGCCAGGTTCAGCACGCCGGCTGACGTTACGGCGTTCCTCGCGAACAACAGCCCTGCGGAGATCAAATCAGCATGTTGATTCTCTGCGAGCCCTTATTGATCCAAAACTCAAAGAGTTCTATTCGAGGGTGTACCGGATGTGTGGGCCCCCGAAGTAGCCGCGGACGATGTGTGGCTGTCGTTGGCGGCGGTGGAAGAACCTGCGGGTTTCGGCGGCGAGTTGGGCCTGGTTCGGGCGCAGCTGTGCATCGGAACGCTTTGTTTGAGGTCGGCGTTGACCAGTTCGTCGGGGTTCAGCTCCGGTGAGTACGACGGCAGGAAGTGCAGCTCGATGCGATCGGGGTGATCGGCGAGTCAGGCGCGTACCGCGGGAGCGGTACGCGGAGTGACCGTCCACGACGAGGTGCACCTTGCGGTCGCAGTGGCCGGCGAGCCGGTCCAGGAAGCGGCACGTGGCATCGGCGTCGAAGGTCTCGGTGAAGACTATGAAGTGCATGCGGCCCTTCGTGCTGATCGCGGGCATCGCGTTGACGGAGAACCGGTTGCTGGTGCGGCGGACAACGGGCGTGCACCCCTTGGCGCCCCAGGTGCGGCCGGTGACCTGGTCGGCGAAGAGCACGTCACTGCCCTCCGCCTTCGCTTTCGCGCGGATCACCGGCCAGGTCTCCTCCCGACAGACGCGGACCGCCTCCGCGCTCGATGGCTCGCTTGTACGGGCGCTGGAACGACAGGTTCCAGCGCCGCAGGTACTTGCCCACACCTTTCGCCTCCCTCGCCAGTTCACTCACGCAGGGATCAACACCCAGAACACCTACCGTTTCGGATCAATAGCGATGTCTGACCGGTGTCGGAGAAATCACCAGCTCCTCGGAAGTAAGTGGCCAGGCGTCCCGTGAGGGAATTCTGGCATCAGGCCGTGTCCTCTTGTCGGATTACAGGCTGCCCAAGCTCCATGTATGCGCCCGGCTCAGGCGATAGGATCGAGACTGAAATCGACCACGACTTGGCCAGTGCCCGTACTGGGAAAGTATTCGCACAACTGCTCCCCGTGGCCATGATAGGAGGATCGTCCGAGGATGCCGAAGAGCATCCCGGTGTCAGCCATTGCCCCCTCGCCGCTGCACCGCACGCTGTAGTCGGGGAGCATTTCAAGGAACTCCCCTATCCGACCGTCGCACCACATTTCGAGTACGGCGTGGTCCATCTGCGCGTTAAATTCCGCGCTGATGGAGTTCAGGTACTTGCTGGTGAGCGCGTTGGTGGGGAACTGATGCGACAGGGAGCCGCTCGCCAGGAAAGCTACCCGACGGCCGCTACGCCTTGCGGCACGGGCGATAGCCTCGCCGACGCGTAGATTTTCCTCGATGGTGGAGTACAGGTTGCAGCCGATTGGTAGTACACGGACTTTGGGTTCCTGGCTGTTCATGATATGCATCGGCACCAGCGTGCCGTACTCGAGTCCCAACTCAGGGATGTCATGGACCAGGGACTTCTGCCCACCGGTGAGGATTTCTTCACCGATAAGCGCCGCTAGTTCCGGGTCGCCGGGATAGGAGTAGGTCAGTCCTTGGATGAAATGTGGAAGTTCGTGGGACGCGTAGCGTCCCTCATGACGCACCTTTGCGTTGAGATGAAATCCGGAGCTGTTTAGCCAGTGGGTGTCGGCGATGACGAAAGTGTCCACCTGCCGTTCCTGGGCCCTTCTGCTGACCTCGGCGAGAGCTTCCTCGGCCTGGCGTCGGATGCCGTGATGCTTCCCCTCTTGGAGGGACAACCAGATGGAGGGGACGTGTGTGATTTTGGCGGCGAGGACGATCTCACCCATTTCCGTCTCCGTTCACTTCTGTGGGCGCTGCTGTGGAAAGGAAGCGTACACAGCGCCATGTTTGGAATTTGAGGCCGATGTAGAGACTTGGCCATCCCTTATTTGAAATCTCGCCAGCAGTAATTCGAAGAATGTGCGTCGCGAAACGCCGAGCTGGAAATGTTATTTCCTGTCACTAAAACGCCGCGTTCACTCGCTCAGCCCCTACTCAATACTGGGCTGTAGTTCTTTCTGCTCGGGCGAGCGAGAATCGGAGCGTCATCCTTCTGAGCTTCCATGCTGCAGAGACTTTGGGACGAGGTATTCTTCGACGCCGTAGACGCCGCGCTCGCGGCCGTACCCGGAGTGTTTGACGCCTCCGAACGGAGCGTCCCAAACCGTCGGGGCATCGCTTTGGATCACTCCGCCCACACGAAGCTGTCGGGCGACCCTCTCGAAGCGCGCATCGTCCTCGGTCCACACGCGTGCGATGAGGCCGAACCGAGTTCCTTCGGCGAGCTCGACCGCATGCGCTTCGTTGTCGGCAGGCTGAATGGCCAGCACGGGCCCGAACACTTCTTCCTGCACGATCGGCGCGCTGGAGTTGTCGGCCACGACGACGGTAGGAGCGACGTACCAACCGCAGGTGAGGTGGGAGACGTCCTTGGACGCTACGGTACGCACACCTGCGGTCTCACCGGCCAGCCGGATGTGCTCGGCCACCGTCTTTCGCTGTCCCTCGTTCGCCAGAGGGCCGACCGTGCTGGCCGGATCGAAGGGGTCACCCACGACGACTTGTGCCATCACACTGCGGACTTCGTCTTCGGCCTCTTCAAGGAGGCGGCGCGGAACAATCAGCCGCGACAAAGCCGCACACGTCTGTCCGGCGTTGGCGAAACAGCTTGCGATCGTATGCCGCACCGCGGCACGGACCTTGTCGTCATCCAGGACAATCGCCGCGCTCTTTCCGCCCAGCTCGAGCGATGTGCGCGTCCCCCACCGAGCAGCAGACATGGCGACTTGCCGACCGGCTTCAACGGAGCCTGTGAAGGAGACGAAGTCTGCGCGTGCATGGCCGGCGATCGCACTGCCTACACTTCTGCCGCTTCCACAAACGACGTTCAGTACGCCAGCGGGGAGCCCGGCCTTGGCGAACGCTTCCGCCACGAGGTAGGTCGTGAGCGGGGCGACGCTCGGCGGCTTGATGACGATGCTGCAACCAGCTGCTATGGCTGGCGCTACCTTGAGCGCCGCTTGCATCAGTGGATAGTTCCAAGGGGTGATCGCTCCGACGACGCCCGCAGGCTCGCGGACCACGTCCGAGTTGCCGATCCTCTCTCGCTGCGTGATCGCGTCAAGGGCTGAGGCCACCGTGTGGCGGAAGGCCGCGAGGCCCAGGGCGACCTGCGTTCCGTGGACCTGACTTGCCACGGTCCCGACTTCCGCCTGCATAGTGGCGGCGAGGTCATCTGCCATACTTTCCAGGATGTCCGCGCCCTTCTCGACCACAGCGACACGATGAGTAGGCGCAACGTCCGCCCACTGCTTCTGCGCACGTGCGGCGGAGTCGAATGCGCGGTCGACGTCCTCAGGAGCGGCGGACCGGACCTTGGCGATCTCCTCACCGGTCGCGGAGTTGTCCACCTGCGCGTACGACGTCCCCGACGGGACGACGCGGGCGTTATCCAGCCACAGCGAGTCGTCGACGATGCCCCTGGGTGATGCCATGAGTCATCCTTCCTAGATCGTGAGTTGGTGGGCCGAGCACGTCGCTGCTCAGCCGATGGACGGTTCCGCCAGGAGCTTCCACGGAGAGGGAACGTCGTCAAACGGAACCTCGATGAGCACGGGTGCGTCCGTCCCTCGGGCGTTCCGAATCGCGTCTCCGAGCCCCTCGGGCGTGGTGACTCGCTCGCCAGCGACGCCAAACTGTTGGGCCAGGGCCACAAAATCAGGGTTCTGGAGGTCGACGCCGATGTTGCGACCGAACATTTCGGACTGAATACGCTGCACGTTGCCGAACGCATCGTTGCGGAATACCACAGTCACGAGCCGGATGTTGTACTTGGCGGCGGTGGACAGCTCCTGAAGCGCCCACCCGAAACCACCGTCACCGTTGATCGAGACAACCTGTCGGCCCTCGGCTCCAACGGCGGCACCGAGGCCGGTCGGGAAACCGTAGCCGAGCGTGCCCTGGTATCCGGGCGTCACGTAGGTTCCTGTCTGGTACACGGGAAATGCCAGGCGCGCTGCGTAGCCGATCTGCGTGAGTTCTTCAATGAAGATGCCGTCGTCTGGCATGGCGCTGCGGATTGCCTGAAGCCACTCCAGCTGAGGCGCAATCCCTCTCAATGCATCACGTTCTCGCTTACGGCAACCGTCGAGCACAGGCGCTTCACGCTTGACCTGGGGAAGGGAATTCGTGATCGCCTCCAAAGCGACCTCGGCTTTGGCGATGACTGCGACATCGAACTGGCGCGGCGCGCGCACATCCGCAGGGTCAGCGTTGATGGCGATGAGGCGGTGGCGTCCGGGCCGGATAACCGGTTGCCCAGTCATGGTGATGAAGCGAGTACCGACGGCCAGAACGACGTCCGCGTTTTCGAGGAATTCCGCGCCAGCCAGGCGCGACAGGGCAAGCGGGTGCCGGTCGCTGATCGCGCCCTTACCGTTTCGAGTGGTGATGACAGGCGCGCCGAGGAGTTCGGCAAGTGCCTGGAGCGCGGCGCTGGATGCAGCATCGCGAACCCCTCCGCCTGCAACGATCGCGGGCCGCTCGGCGCTGGCGAGGAGCTCAACGGCACGATCGACCGATTCCACGTCGATCTCGCTCGTGTTGTCACCAGCAGGGTTCACCACCCCGGCGGTCGTCTTCGCCTGGAGCACGTCCGGGGGAATTTCAAGACCGACAGGCCGCGGACGTCCGCTGGAGACCTGCTTGAACGCTTCGCGGACAAGGCCGGGTATCTCCTCAGGAGACTTCGCAATCCCATTCCATTTGGTGAGCGAACGCAGAAGGTCCGTCTGCCCCTGGATTTCATGGAGCAGGCCGAGACCTCTTCCGATGGCCGGTGAAGGAATCTGACCGGAGATACAGACAACGGGGCTGTTCGTCGCGTACGCCGTTGACAACGCCGCGCCGGCGTTCAGCAGGCCGGGCCCGGGCACGACCATGCAGACACCGGGCCGGTCAGCCACACGTGCGTAGCCGTCCGCCATGTACGCGGCACCCTGTTCATGCCGCGTCGAAATAAAATCGATCGACTCGCGGTTCTGTGCAAGACCGTCCACCGCATGATCCAGCTGAATGCCCGGGACCCCGAAAACGGTCTCAACGCCTTCCGTGATCAGCTGTTCGGCGAGAAGTTCTCCGCCGGTCTTCTTCATTTGCATCCTTCCTTTCCCCGCGTAAGCCTTCGGCTCTCAGCGTTCCTTGATGTCCAGCTTCTCTTGCTCGTGTGAGGAGAAAACGGGAACGGAAAAGAGGGGCGAGAGCGGGAGTTCCTCGAACCGCGGTTGGCGTTGAGATCTCTTGTTCGGATCTGCCGGTACGATCAGAATCGCTACGAGGTGGATGACCAGCACTCCCCTCCCCGCCGAGGCCCGTACCAGCGATTCCTCCACCGCCGGCGAACAAGGACGTCGCGATGAAGGATGTGAAGACCGAGTTGAGCGCTGAAGCGGTCTGGTGGCACAGCGAAGCACCGGCGAAACGCAGGCGCGTGGCGAGCGACTCGGCCAGGAACACGGCAAGCAGATCGAGGATGGCGCCTTGGATGAAGTGATTCCTCAGTGATCCCACCCTTCCGTCTCCTTCGGTGAACCCAGGCCGAACGAGTGATGTCCAGCCGCGCGTCTGGTGCCACCGCTGCCACCACCTTGAGCTACTTGGAGGTTTACGGCAATCACAAATATCGGGCCCGACAGTTCAGAAATCTTAAACTTCCATCACTCGGCGCCGGGCGTTTTGGTGAACCACTGTCATGGCGCCAGCTGCCTCCCTCTATGCCGACCGTCTTCGGGGACTGGACCCCGGTTCGGCTGTCTCCCGGGCCACGCCGAAGCCCACCGCGTCGAAACTGTCGCCGGCGTCGGTCTTCGCCTTCGAGGCGGGCACGCACCGCTTTGTTCATGTCGCGGCTCTCGGTCGGCCGCGTTGTCGTACACGTACGCGAGGCAACCACACAAGGGAGCAGCCGAGTTGAACTGGACGGGGCGCATCCCCAGGTTCCAAGATCGGTTGAGATGCGGCTTCTCACACGCTCGCACGACGTTCTGCGGTTGTTCGCCGTTGGCACGCAGAGTGACGAGCAGCTGATGCCGCTCCGTGAAGCACGCGGCACTGTGGATGCGCCAAATGCCGCGCCGGGACGGGACGTAGACGCCACCCCAGTGCACCATGATCGCCGCAGCGCATGGCGCCGTCTGTTACCAGCCACCGATCGACGCGCCCGAGATCGGCAGTGCGGAGCTGACCAGTACAGGCGGCCATGATGCGGCGATCTGCCGCCAGCCCCCGCCGAGGTCGCTCCGAGTGCGATGACTTCCGCGTCGCTGGACGACCAGCGAGGCTTCGCTGAGGCCGTCCCGGACATCGTCGTGGGAAGGGACATCGACGAGGGACGTCTCGCATGTGCTGGGGCACAATCGACGGATTCAACGATGCCCTGAAGCGGATCAAGGCCGAGGCATCCAACCGGGAATCACTCTGCCGAGTGCCGCCTCGACAACCGTACTTCCTCGATGTCCAGGCGCCGTTGCACCTGGCGCAGCACCGTGTCGTCGATCTCGTGCTCGTCGCGCAGCCGCAGCACGGTGGCGCGTTTGAGGGCCAGGAGTTCCAGGCGCAGCTCGGTGGAGTGGCGGTCGTGGCGCAGCACATTCTCATCGTCGGTTTCTCCGCCACACGCCCGCAGGAACTGCAGGTGGGTCTCGTACTCCTGGCGCATGCGTTCTGCGACCGCGTCATCGGTGCCCAGGTCCGCGGCGACATGTGGCAGTGCCCTGAGGGCATCCTCGGTGGCAGTGGTCTCGGCGAGGAGTAGTTCCTCTGCCGCGGAGTGGTCGCGTGGCAGACGCGCCCAGCGGACCACGCCGGGCAGTAGGAGCCCCTGGACGACGAGGGTGGTGGCGATGACACCGGAGGTGACGAAGATGATCGTGTCCTGGTCGGGGAACGGAGCGCCCGAGCCCAGGGTAGTCGGCACCGACAGCGCGACCGCCAGTGACACCGCGCCGCGGAAGCCTGACAGGGCGCTGACTACGCGGGCGCGGTAGCTCATCCGGCGCAGACGCTGCTGAGGGCGCCTGTCCAGCAGGCGAATGAGGTACACAGTGGTGAACAGGAAGCCGAACCGGGCCCCGACGACCACTGCGGAGACGCCCCCGACTGCGATCAGCGCGTGTGTGAGGTCCGTACTGCCCAGGCTGCGCACGGCGGACTGCGCCTGAAGGCCGACCAGGACGAACAGGGCACCGTTGAGGAGGAACGTGGACAGTGACCAGAACTCCTCCGCTCGGCGTCGGGTGGCAGCTCCCACCATGCGCGGTCCCGCCTGACTCATGATCAGCCCGGCCACCACGAGCAGGAAAGCCGTGAAGGGGATCAGGATGGTGGCCACGTTGCCCAGCAACGGGTTCAAGTTGAAGACCTGCCGGAGATGGATCCAGAGCCAGGCAATCAGCGCGCCAGCTGAGGCGCCGCCGACATACGAGAGAAGGAACAACCAGGTCACGTGCGGGACGGTGAGGTATTCTTCGCCGACCGTGATGCCGACCGCGAGTCCGTAGACGACCAGCGCGGTGCCGTCGTTGATGAGGCTTTCGGCGCGCAGGAGGGTGACGTTCCGGCGGGGTAGGGCCTTGGCGAGGACGCCGACGGCGGTGGCGTCGGTCGGGGCGACGGCGGCACCCAGCACCCATGCAGGGCCCAGCCGAGCCCGAGAGCATGAGCCACGACGGCAACGGCGCCGACGGTCGCGATCACCAGGGTGGTACTGAGCAGGACGATGCCGCGCAGGTCGCGGCGGATCTCGCGCAGCGAGGTGGTCAGGCTCTCCCAGTACAACAGGGCCGGCAGGAAGATCAGCAGCACAGCCTCGGGCGGCAGCTGCGCCTCGCGAAAGGCGGGGATGAAGCCCAGCAACGCCCCCATGACGAGCAGCAACACGGGCGACGCGAGACGCAGACGGCTGCCGATGCCCTCCCCGACCATGATGGCCAGGCCCAGGACCACGATGAGTTCGAGGCTGAGCACGGTGTGTCTTCCGGTCGGATCGGAAATGGCTTCAGTGGGCTAGTGTCCTGCGCCGGAGATCCGTTGGCAGAAGCGGGCGAGGGAGTCGAGGATCTCTTCGGCTGTTTTGGTCCAGGTGAACGGGCTCGGGTTCGCGTTCCATTCCTTGACCCAGGCACGGATGTCAGCTTCCAGGGAACGCACACTCTTGCGGGCGCCGCGGCGAATCTTCTGGTCGGCGAGGAACCCGAACCACCGCTCCACCTGGTTGATCCAGGAGGAGCCGGTGGGCGTGAAGTGCAGGTGGAACCGGGGGTGTTTGGCCAGTTATGCCTTGATGGCCGGGGTCTTGTGGGTGCCGTGGTTGTCGCAGATCAAGTGGATCTGCAGGTGTTCGGGAACCTCTTTCTCGATCTTGATGAGGAACTTCCTGAACTCCGCTGCCCGGTGCCGGCGGTGCAGGGAAGTGATGACTTCACCGGTCGCGACGTCGAAGGCCGCGAACAGGGTGGTCAGACCGTTGCGGACGTAGTCATGGGTGCGGCGCTCAGGCATGCCGGGCATCATCGGCAGCACGGGCTGAGAGCGGTCCAGAGCCTGGATCTGGGATTTCTCGTCCACCGACAGCACCACCGCGCCTTCGGGCGGATTGAAGTACAGCCCCACCACGTCGTAGACCTTCTCCACGAACAACGGGTCCGTCGACAGCTTGAAGGTGTCGGTCAGATGCGGCTTCAGCTGGAACTTCCGCCAGATCCTGCCCACAGTCGACCTCGACAGACCACTACGCTCGGCCATCGATGAACGCGACCAATGAGTGGCGTTCTTCGGGATCTCCTCCAACGTGCTGACCACGACCGCTTCCACCTGCTCAACACTGATGGTGGGCGGCCGACCCGGCCGGCGCTCGTCCACCAGCCCGTCCAGCCGGTCGGCCAGAAACCGGCGACGCCACTTGCGGACCGTGTCCGCCGCGATCCGTAACTCCCGCGCCACCACAACAATCGGTGGGACATCAGCACCGGCACACGCCAGCACGATGCGAGCCCGCAAAGCCACTGCCTGCGCAGACGACGCCCGCCGGGCCCAACGCTCCAACACCGCACGCTCATCGGATGTCAACAACAGCGGTTCCAACTTCGGGCCACGACGAGGCGCCGGCACATCCACAGAAGCAGTCATACACAAACTAACGACGGACCTCCGGCGCAGGACACTAGGCTGTCGGGCTTTGGGACCGATCCCACCACGGATTGCACTCGACCGGTCCGAGCAGCAGTCGAGCGAGCAGGAGAATCGTCGGGACCAGCAGGCTGACACGCATGCCGTGCGGGGAACCGGATTCCGTTGGTGATCAGCACGCCATGGACCTCGATAGCCGTGCGTCGGCCATCTGCCGGAAGGTGTCGACCACACAGCCGGATGTCCTCGGCCGGTGCCCGCGAGTCGGCAGTGGCGGGGGCGATCCGACGAGCACGAGCGGTTGCTCACAGGAAAGAACGCGGTCGGCGGTGGGCGGTGTGTACAGCGATGGAGGGCGGTTGGGACCCCGTACGGGGGAGTCACGGGGGAGACTACCCCCGTGCGGGGCGCTTTGAGTGCCTGGTGGGGGCTCAGGCCAGGGTGGCGGTGTCAATCACGAAGCGGTAGCGGACGTCCGAGGCGAGGACCCTCTCGTACGCCTCGTTGATCTCCTCGGCCGGGATGACCTCGACCTCGGCACCGATGCCGTGCTCGCCAGCGAAGTCCAGCATCTCCTGGGTCTCCGGCAGGCCGCCGATGAGCGAACCGGCGCTCCGCGACGAGTTCCGCAGGCGGGCGCCTGCTACTTCACGGTTTTGCTCAGCCGCAGCGGGGTCGGGCGTACCTACCAAGGTGGGTGGACCCTTGCCTGGCGTGTTCGGCTCTCCTTATGGTTCCGAGGCCGGGTGAAGGGAGTCAAAGATGACAGACCAGGAACAGGCCCGAGGCCATGTCGGCGCGGCGGGGGTGACGTTTGAGCTGCCTGTATCGGTGGAATGGAACGTTGCCGCACGGATGCGGGACGGAGTCGTTCTTCGCGCCGATATTTACAGACCGGGCGGTCCAGGCCCGTGGCCGACGCTGTTGACCCGATATCCATACGGGAAAAACGACGTGGTCAATCACTTCTTCGCCGGGATCGACCCCGTCGATGCGGCGCGTTCCGGCTTCATGGTCGTGGTGCAAGACAGCCGTGGGTCGTTCTCGTCCGGGGGCGAGTGGGAACCATGGCGACATGAACGCGAAGACGGATATGACACCGTCGAGTGGGCGGCGAAGCTTCCGGGTTCCAACGGACGCGTCGGGATGTATGGACAGAGCTATCACGGCTTCACTCAGTGGGCGGCCGCGATCGAGCGCCCCCCGTCCCTTAAAGCCATCGCGCCCAGTATGATCACATCCGACGGCGCCGACGGGCTGTTGCACCGAGGCGGCGCACTCGAACTCGGATTTGAGGCGGTCTGGTCGCTTCTCATGGCCTCGGGGCAATTGCCTCGCCTGGGGCTGTCCTCCGACGAATTGGCACGTCGCATCGAGCAGGCCGTCGACATGTGCGACGAGCTAGACGATCTCGGGTCAGGCGACGCGAAGGGCAGTAGTGCTCTTTGGACCCTTCCCATCCGTGATCTAGAGAAGTGGTGGGGTGCCCTTGGTACTTCGTTCGGGGCCGGATCGATTCGTGCGACACACGACGCGAAGGTGCTCGAGTACCTCAACGTGGTTGACCACCATGATCAGATCGAGGTGCCGAGCCTGAACACCGGCGGTTGGTACGACACCTTTCTCCAAGGCACACTCGACAACTACACCGGCATGCAGGACCGTGACCGCGAGGCCTGCCTCGTTGTCGGTCCGTGGTCGCACCGCGATTACGGAAGCCTGATCGGTGACCTGGCTTTTGGCTCACGCTCGTCCAGGGACAGTAGTTCGCTCAGCCACCACGGTGCATGGGCAACGATGCACTACGCCTGGTTCAGACGTCACCTGCTGCCCGAACTGGACCTGGAGTTCGCACGCCAGCCCGTCCGAATCTTCGTTATGGGACGCAATGAGTGGCGTGATGAAACCGAGTGGCCGCCCAAGCGTGCCCACAACGAACGGTGGTACCTCCACGGCGGCGGCTTGATCTTGCCTGGCCGGCCCGAAACGGAGTCCATCGAACCGACCGAGTTCACGTACGACCCGACAAATCCCGTCCTGACCCATGGCGGAACTGCCATTCTGACACCATCCATCAAGTCGCCTGGTCCCTACGACCAGCAAGGTGTCGAACAACGCGACGACGTGGTGACGTTCACTTCAGCGCCGCTTGAGCACGAGCTCGACGTCACGGGCCGCGTTCGCGTCATCTTGCGGGCACAAAGCTCTGCGCCATCGACCGACTGGGTCGCTCGGCTCTGCGACGTACATCCGGACGAGCGCTCGTACAACATCGTGGACGGCATCTCTCGGGTGACGAACGCGGATCGCGAATGCCACGTTGAGATCGATCTGCACTCCACGAGCAATGTCTTCCTTGTGGGCCATCGGATCCGCCTCCAGGTGACGAGCAGTTGCTTCCCCCGGTGGGACCTCAACTTGAACACGGGGAACCAGGATCAGTCGGACTGCGTCCCCGCGCGTCAGCGGATCTTCCACGACACTCATCGGGAGTCCTACATCGAGCTGCCGGTCATTCCGTAGGGAGTAACGCGCCCCCGCCCGCCCGCACGGGCGGGCGCGTTACTCCCTACGAGATGGACACGCGTCTCGCAACGAAGGAGGGTTCATGTTCGTACCGTTCAGCGTTGCGGACTTCATCGACCGGGCGGTGCAGGTATACGGCGATCGCATCGGTGCACTGGACGAGCCTCACCAACCGGCGCCCTCGCTCGGCTCGTTGACGTATCGCGAAGTGGGCGCCCTCGCCCGCCGCCAGGCTGCGTTTCTCGACGACTTGGGTGTCAGGCAGGGTGAGCGCGTCGCTGTGGTCAGCCAGAACAGTGCGAGGCTGCTCACGTCGTTCTTCGGAGTATCCGGCTTCGGCCGGGTACTGGTGCCGGTGAATTTCAGGCTGCGGCCCGAGGAGGTCCGCTACATCGTGGAGCATTCCGGGGCCCGCGTACTGTATGTCGACCCCGCGCTGGATGAATCACTGAAGGGCGTCACGGCCGAGCACCGGTTTGTCCTGGGTGACGACGAGCACCTCTTCGCCCCCGGTGCCGAGGACGCGATCGCTGAGCCGAAGCAGTGGGGGCGAGACGAGAACGCCACCGCGGCGATCAACTACACTTCCGGGACGACCGCCCGCCCCAAGGGTGTGCAAATCACCCACCGGAACATCTGGACGAACGCAGTGACGTTCGCGCTGCACGCGGGAATCACTGACCGCGACGTCTACTTGCATACGCTGCCGATGTTCCACGCCAATGGCTGGGGAATGCCGTTCGCGATGACCGGCCTGGGGGTACCACACGTGCTCCTGCGGAAGGTCGACGGCACGGAGATCCTCCGGAGGGTCGAACAGTACGGTGTCACCGTGATGTGCGCGGCGCCTGCTGTGGCGACCGCAATCCTGGATGCTGCCCAGTCCTGGAAAGGCGAGATCCCAGGGCGGGACCGACTGCGCATCATCATGGCCGGCGCACCTCCGCCGACGCGGACGGTTGTCCGGGTCGAGGAGGAACTCGGGTGGGAGTTCATCCAGATCTATGGTCTCACTGAGACAAGCCCGCTCCTTACGGTCAACCGCTCTCGCGCTGAATGGGACCACCTGTCGGCCGAGGAGCGTGCTACGCATCTGGTACGGGCTGGCGCTCCGGCGTTGGGGGTCTCCCTCAAGATCGACGCTCCGGATGGGGACGAACGTGACTCCGGAGAGGTCCTGGCGCGGTCCAACGTCGTCATGGAAGGGTATTGGAATCAGCCAGGTGAGACGGCGCAGGCGCTCGAGGATGGCTGGTTTCACACCGGCGATGGAGGCAGGATTGACGGCGATGGCTATTTGGCGATCAGCGATCGCAAGAAGGACGTGATTATTACTGGTGGTGAGAACGTCTCCTCCATCGAGGTCGAGGACATTCTCTTTTCTCATCCGGCAGTCGCTGAGGTTGCCGTGATCGGCATTCCCAGTGAGAGGTGGGGCGAAACCATTAAGGCTTTGATCGTCCTGGCCAAGGGCGAGGAGGTGACCGAATCGGAACTGATCACCTGGTGCAAGGACAAGGCGGCTGGCTACAAGGCGCCGACATCCGTCGAGTTCCGCGATGAACTGGCCCGCACGGCAACAGGGAAGTTGCAGAAGTTCAAACTCCGCGCGCCGTACTGGGAAGGGTGGGGGCAACAGGTCAACTAATGGTGGTGTTCCGTCAGGTCATGCAAGGAGATCCCGCCTTGGATCCTGTGGGTCACCCCTTGATGACCTGTCGGTCCCCACGCAGCTCGCGCAGATGAACCATGGTGGAACGGCTGGTCCATCCTGTCGGGGTCAGTTGATGAATCCGAGTTCTCGGGCGACTTTGATCGCCTCTACGCGATTTCTTGCCTTCAACTTGCGCATCGCATTTTTGAGGTATGCCTTGACGGTGTTTTCGACCAGGCCGAGGTTCGCTCCGGCAGCACGGTTTGTGAGCCCGAGGGCGATCTGCCGCAGTACGTCGATTTCGCGTGGCGAGAGTGTCACCTGCTCAGCGGAGAAACGTTCCGGAAGGGGGCTCACAGTCAAACGGTTGCGGAGTTTCTCAAGTCGCGTTCGCAACGAATCGTCTTTGACGAGATTCGCCAGCTCGTCGAGTTCGTCGGTGATATTGAGAACGTCGTTACGGCTGAGCAGCAATGGGCGAGGACGGGGCACCCCGGACTCCTGGGCGAACTGGCCCTGCTTTTCATCGTCGAGCGCGATGTCGCGTGTCAATTGGCGAACTGACGGCAACAAGCTGTCGTACCAGCGATCGCCAAGGTGGACTCGTCTGCGGTGGCCGAGGTAGAGGACGAGTCGAGGCGCGGCTCCCACTATGATCGGGAAAGCGGCGAGAGTTTCCAGTCCTTCTCCCAGGACCTGAGAGTCATAGTCGTGAGTGATTCCCCCCGCTGCCTTGTAACTGGGCACCGCGACCGGACGGCTAAGCGCCAGCGCCTTACCTCCCAGTCCAGCGCCGCGCCGCACCACCAGATTGGCGAGCGAATCAGTGCGAGCTCCGCTGAGGGCTGTTATCTGGACTGCGTCACCTGTAGGCAGCGGCCGAGCGGCGAACGCCATGTCCATGCGGGCGTGAGTCTGCATGCACTGCAGCGCGGACGAGAGGAGTTCCTCGATACGTGAAGAGTTGGGCTCAATCATGGTTATGACGCCCTCCGAAGAGTTGCAACGCGTCGCAGGATAGTGACTGTCGTCACACCATGGGAAGTGACGTACCCTCGAAAGTAGATGCGAGCCGCCTTGCCTCTTCGGCATTGGCATGCCCAGCCTTCATACCCTCGCCGCTGGCATCGACCGAGACGCCGTCACCGCTGACCTCACCCTGCCCTGGAACTCGGGCGTCGTTGAGGGGCCCGTCAACCGGCATCATTCGTGGAATCAGATTTGTCAAGCTTGGCCTGCTCTGCCCTGCCGGACGTCGACGATCGGCAGGAGCCGCGCCGTGCCAGGTGCCTCGATCTGGCGGGGTGTCGGCCCGGCAGGGATCGGGATGTCGGCGAGTCTGGCGAGGAGTTGATCGATCGCGGTCCGACCGTTGGTGACCGCGGCTTGTTCGTCCTCGGTGAGTGGGATCGAGACGACCATCGTCTGTAAGTTCCCTTTGGCTTCCACGAGTTGCGCTTTCGCTAAGTCTTTTGGGGTGTAGAAGTCGCAGCGTGCGCAGGCCATCGGTGCTGGCACTGTTCGAAGAAGGTGCAGTAGCAGTGTTCGAGGTAGTAGTGCTGCCAGGGCTCGCCGGCCGAGGTGGCGCCGTGGGCGACCGCGTCGCGGTCGACGACCTCGATGGTGCGCCAGGCTTGCAGCTCGAACAGCGGCATCGCCTCCTTGGCGTTGTAGAGCTGGCTGGCGATGGTTGAGCGAGCGCGGTGGCTGGTGATGTTCCTGCGGACATCGGCGTCCGGGACTCCGGCCTTGCGGCAGAGCATCGGGATGATCGTGTTGTTGATGTAGCTGGTGGACCAGGCGGCGTGAAGTTCCCCCGTGATCCCGGACATCGTGAGCCGTCCGCCCGCGCACGGCCACAGAAGCCACCCCGCACAGCAATCGGTCTCAGCTCAGCTGCTCGATGGCACTCATGGCAGCGTCCAGCAGCTCGGAAAGGCTCGCCTCCGGCTTGTGCAGCCAGGCCTCCTGCGCGGCGTCCAGGCAGCCGAATGCCGCGCTCGCCAATGCTGTAGCCCGCAGGTGCAGATCCCCTCCCGGGGCAAGCCGGGCGGCGATCAGTGGGCCGAACAGCTCGTTCCAGTACCGGCGGCGCTCCTCGTTGTTGGCTCGTGCCGCCGGTTCCTCGCACAACATACGCTGAAGGGCACGGCTGTCTGCTGCGAACATCTCCCCGGAATCGACCACCACATCCAGGGCGCGCCGCACGGCCACCCAGGCAGCCTCGTCGGCCGGGCGGGCTTTCAGCGCGTCGGCGAGCCGCTCGACACTCTGCAGCAGCTTGGCCTGGAGCAGCTCGTCCTTGTTGGAGAAATAGCGGAAGAAGGTACGCCGGGACATGCCGGCGGCCTCGGCGATCTGATCGATTGTTGTGGCGGCGAAGCCTTGCTCGGCAAATAGCCTCCAAGCCTGCCGGAGCACTTCTTCACGCACGGCCAAGCGCGTGACGTCACGGATCGTCATTTTAGCCACCGCCTCATTCTAGTCTTCTGAGTCAGGAATTCTGTTCAGATAGCTGGCGAGGCGTTCGAGGATCTCGTCTGCGGTCTTCGTCCAGACGTAGGGCCTGGGGTCGG
>NZ_JBEOUD010000069.1:0-29707 GCF_040303865.1 Streptomyces sp. NPDC094034
GCAGGACCCGGCTGATGGTGACCTGACGGGTGTAGCGGCGGGCCGCGCCGATCGCGAGGCCGACGCGGCGCGCGAAGTCCTCGATGAGCGCGGCAACTATGGGCCTGACGGCCCATAAGAGTGACACGTCGTCATGCCTGACGGCATGACTGTGTGTTGGCTGGGTTGGCCCTGACGGGCCAATTGGAATAGACGAAGCGGGGCCTGGCGGCCCCGCTGTCATGTGTCTAAAGGTGTCATGCCTGGCGGCATGACAGTGGGGTGAGGGTTCCCTGCCCTGACGGGCAGGCGTTGTGACAGGCGTGGGCGCCTGCGGCGCCCTTGATGTCGTAAGGGTTCGTTAGACAGTTATCCGGTTTCCCTCCCCCTTGGCGTACCTAGGACCAGCTTGGGTTTTGGCCCTGACGGGCCAACAGAAATGAGTGAGGCATGGCCTGATAGCCCTGTGACATGTCTAACGGCATGTCCGTTTTCTTGCGGTGCCCCGCTGTCGCGGGGTTCTTCGTTGGTTTTTGGGGGCGTTGTCAGAGCCAGTGTGCAGGTTCCGGGAGTTGTTGGCCCGTCTGGAACGGCTCCGAATACCCCTGGTGGGGGTGGAGGGGGAATGACTACGCCTGTCAGTCAGCATGTTGCTACTCTCAGGACGGCAACACGTTGAACCTCTCCTCCGAAAGCCTTTGAGCGACGGCAGACTGGCACCGCGGGCGTGCAAGCGACCTCACAGTCAGCGTGGACACGTCACCAGAGCGTTCGGCCCGGGTTTTCAGGGTGGCCAGCGCGCTGAGGCTGCCGACTGGAGACCACTCCGTGAGGTGACGGCGCCATCGCCCGTGAGCGTCTGCGCCGTGACGAGTCGACAGGGCACGGCCAGGGACCTGTGCGGCCGGGTCAGATATGGATCATGTTGGGACATGGACAGCGGGAGCAGGGCTCGCGTTCTCCAGCGTGCCGGGGCGACAGCTCCAGTCGTGCCCGCGCTCACGCAGCAGGCCGCCCACTGACGCGGCAAAGGAACGCACGTTGCACGCCGCACTCGTCGGCTGCGGGCTGGACGGCTTGGCCATGTCCAGGGCAGCAGCGTGCTCAAGGAGTTCCGGGGGCAGAGCGGGCCGCCCCTGGTTGGGGATGATCTCCATGCGGCTTGCTCTTCTTGACGCGTCCCATTGCCATCCCTGTGGCCATAGGGCGCCGGTCCAGCCGAGGCCCGCTGCTGTACTCCCGGTGGTCGAACGACCCCACCGTGCGGCGGGCAGCAAATACGACCTTTCTTCGCTACTTCGTGTGATTGTCGAGCGTCTGGCCGATCACGGGCGAGGGCCCCATATGGCGGTTCAGCCATGGGATTGCTGACCACTGGGCCGGGCGGGACCGGCGACGGCGCGTCAATCTCGCTTCTTCGCAGCGTTGACCAGAGCGGACGGGACACGGCAAGGGCCCGGCACACGGGTGCGGATCGGTGGCTTGCCGCATCGGGGGCGTGTCCGAGGCGCGCGTGCAGCCGCCGGAGCCCGCGGCGACTCCAGCGCGTCTGCCCGAACGCTCGCGCGCGAATCGGCCCTGTTCAGGGGCTTGCAACGGCTTGAAGATCACCCGCGTGGCCGTCAGCCACCGTGATGAGAGCGTTACCCCTTTTTCACCCCGATTGTCACAGGTGAGTGCTGCACTCTTCGCCACGGCCCGAAAGTGAGCATTTCACCATGTAAAGGTGGGTTTCTCTTGGTTGACGATCTTGACGGTGCGGACCGGCTGCTGGACAGCGAGGAGCGGCAGCTGCTGGCCGCGGCTCCCGGACCCAGTGACACGGGTGGGTGGAAGCCGCTGGTGTCCGATCCCGGTTTCGTGCGGCGTAGTACGGTCCTGGCCCGCTCCAGCCCGTTGCACCGCCTGGACCTGAGACAGGCATGGCAGCAGTTCCCTGCCGACGTGTACGACCCTCGGACTCTGGCGCTGGCGGCGCTGGAGGCGGTGATGCACCAACAGGGTCTGGACCAGGAGGCGACCACCAAGGCTGTGGTGGAGTTCCTGGTGGATCTGGCCCGTGACGCGGCACCCGGCCGGGACGGTGACGAGCACGAGGCCGTGGCCCGGTTCGTGCTGCGAGAGTTGCTGAACGACCAGCACGGCGGCATGGACTTCGCCGTTGCCTACAGCGACTACCGGCAGGGGCACTGCCGGGAGGAGCTGGGGGTGCGGCTGCTGAGCGAGGAGATCGGGCGGGACGGGCGGGCGGTGCTGCGGGCGAGTGTGCCGGCGATCAATCTGCTGCTGGCCGGGATGGACGTCGATGTGGAGGACCACCAGGCGGCGAAGGACGAGATCCTGCGCCGCCAGGTACGTACCGGGCGGTGGGGCCGGGCGGAGGAAAGCGCCGGGGAGAGCCTGAAGCTGTCGCTGGCGTACGCGGAGCGGATCCGGGTGGTGCTGCGGGAGACCGAGCGGGACGTGCGGGCCGTGGACTGGGGGCGGCACGTGCCGGATCTCCTTGACGCGGCGCGCAGCCACCTGCTGGAGCGGCAGCGGGCCGAGCAGGGACTGATCGAGCTGATGCGCACGGCACGCGACGGGATCAAGGAGAGCGATGTGCTGCTGACCTGTATGCGCATCCTGCAGCTGCTTCAGCGAGCGCATCACCGGCATTCACAGCTGCTCAAGGAGGTGCTGGGGGCTCGGTCGACGTTCCTTCAGTCGCAGGCTCAGCAGCGGTTCCGCCCGATCCCTCAGCTGTCGAGGGTGGCTCTGCAGGGCGATGTACTGCTGCCGTTGCTGGAGCTGGGCGCGACGGAGGCTGCTGAGGTGACGGAGGTGTTCACCGATGCGCTGAGCGGGCCGGTCGTGAGGCGTCTGCCGCGACTGCGGGACTGGTGGAGCCTGCTGCTGGCGCCAGTGCGGGAGAGCGGTGGGACGTTCGAGGACGACGAGGTCGTCGAGCTGACGGACGACGATCTGGTGGCGGACGCGGCGGGTCACAGTGATCTCGACTATGCGCAGGCACGCAGGGTGCTGGCTCAGGCTTTGGCCGGGCCGGTCAGGTTGTCGCAGTTGCTGGCCGATGCTCTGCAGTTCGGTCCGGCGGCGGCCGACGTTCTCGCGCTGACGGTGCTGGCGGCGTTCGCTCCGGATCCCGAGGGCGACGACGAGGAGGCCGGTGTGCACGACCTGTCGGACCTGCTGGGCGAACAGCTGGTGGTCCTGGACGACGGAGCGTGCTTCGACGACGGCCTCTACGGCGGCAGCGACCTGCTCATCGTTCCGGCTCGTTCTCTGATCGAAGAGGAACTGCTCGAGGAGGCTGCGGCGTGAGCGCGGTTGCGGCTCTGGAGGATCTTCAGGACGCGGCGGAACTGGTGCGGTACGGGTGCCGGCCCAGGCTGCGTCCGCTGGCCGACGCACGCTACCGGGACCTGCTGCAGCACTACCGGATGGACAAGGCCTTCCGGGACCGGGTCGAGGTCATCAGCCAGGGGCTGGGCGTGCAGGTGATCGCCGCACACCCCCAGGAGGGCCTGGTCCTGCATGCCCAGGACGGAGGGCTGTTCACCTACCGGCTCAAGGACGATCTGAAGCGGTCGGCGGAGCAGCGCCTGGTGCTCGGGCTGGTGCACATCGCGATCGCGGCTCGCGTGTATCCGACCGAGCACGACCTGGAGGACGAGACGGTCAAGCGCATCAGTGTCGGCGAGGTGGACGCCTTCCTGCGGCACCTGGTGGAGCAGCTGAGGGAGGCGTCGAAGGGGGAGGACGGGCTGCCGGTGCCTGAGCCGGCCGTTGATGCCGTGTGGCGGATGTACGACAGGCGCCCGCCGGCGAAACCGACCGCGGGAGGACGCGGGGTGACGCAGTCGAGCACGCAGGCCGTGATCCGCGAAGCGCTGGACTGGCTGGTGCACCAGGGCATGGCGATGCCGGCGCCGGAGTTCGGCGCCGGGCACTACCGGCTGCTGCACAGGTTCCGGCTGCAGGTCGGTGAGGCGGCGGCAATGCCGGCGTTCGAGACGCTGCGCGACATCCGGCGCGCCGAGGACGCAGACGCCGCTCCCAGCACCGACACCGACACCGACACCGAGGAGATGTGACATGCACCGTCTGCGACGTCTGCGGCTGGTGAACATCGGGCATGCGGCTGCGGGGTTCAAGTCGCTGGTCCTGGATCTGACGGGCGGCGTGAGCCAGGTGGACGGCCGAGTGATGCCTGCCGTCGACGTGATCTTGTGGCTGCGCAACGGCGGCGGCAAGTCGAGCCTGCTGTCGCTGATCTTCAGCCTCTTCCTGCCGGCGAAGAGCGACTTCATCGGTCATAAAAAGGGCAAGTCCCTAGCCGACTACGTGCCCGACCAGAAGGTCTCCCATGTCATCGCCGAGTGGGAGGACACTTCACTGCCCCGCGGGGGCCCTGCCCTGGTCACCGGAGGGGTGTACCAGTGGCTGGACGGGCACCGGCCCGCTGACGTGGAGACCGGCTGGGAGCTGCTTGTGCGCCGCTGGTATGCCTTTCGGCCGCTTCCGGGCCTCCTCGACCTGGACTGCCTCCCGGTGCGTACCGCAGGTGGGCAGCTGACGCAGAGCGCGTTCCTCAAGAGGCTGGCCGACGCGGGCAAGGCACAGCGCGGGCTGCATCTGCGTATCGCCAAGGACCAGACCGAGTGGCGCACGCTGCTGTCCGATCTCAGGCTCGACCCGGCTGTCCTGCGGATCCAGCGGGACATGAACCGGGAGGAGGGCGGGATCACGGAGCTGTTCCAGTTCTCCACCTGTGAGGACTTCGTCGACTTCCTCATCGACCTGGTCTGCGACCCGCGGAATCCCGCTGTGGTCCGGGCGTCTTTGGAGGAGACGGCGGCAAAGCTGGCGCGGCGTCCTGGCCGGGAGAGGGAGCAGAGTTTCCTTGCCGCGGCACTGCTGGCGCTGAAGCCGGTCACCGAGCACAGTGTCCTGGCGGCCGTGCAGCAAGAGAGGCTCGCGCAACAGGTGTGGATGGCCCTGCGTGCGGCGGAGCACCTGTCCGGCCGGGCTCAGGCATTGGGAAGCACGGCGGCTGCGGCCGCTGCACAGGCCACCGCAGAGCAGGCGGCGGAAGCCGAGGCCAGGAGGCATGCCGTGCAGCAGGAGCGGCGCCTGGTGGTGCTGGCCCGGCACGCCGCGCAGTGGGCCGCAGACGACGCCGGCACGGAGCTGGGACGATGCGAGGAGAAGGCGGCCGAGGCTCAGCTGGCCCATCAGGCGTGGGAGCTGGTGGACACGGTGCTCGAACTCGATGCCCAGCGGCAGGAGGAACAGCGTCTCAGACAGCTGCTGAAACGCCAGGACGTACGGCAGGCCCCGTTGCGCGAGGCGATGCAGGCTGCGGGAGCGGCGCTGCGGGACAGGCTGTCCGGTGCCGTCGAGGAGCTGGCCGGCGAGGTGGCACAGGCTCGGCGGGAGAGTGAGGATGCGGCCACCGAACGCCAGGTGGCGGAGGACGGCCACGCGCAGGCGGCGAAGGCGCAGTGGCAGGCGAAGGACCGGCTGCGCCGCGCCTCCGAGCAGCTGGCAACTGCGGAAGAGGCTGTCGAGACCGCCCGCCGGGACGGGCTGATCGGGGCCCTGGAGTATCCGGGCGACGCCCTGACCCGCTACACGGACGAGCACACTGCCGTGGGCCAACGGCTGCAGGACCACCGCGCACGGCAGGCAGCTTCGATGTCGCGGCTGTCGGGTCTGGCAGAGCAGCAGGCGGCCTGTGCGGTGCAGCTCGCGGCGGCCCAGGAACGCCACAGCACGCAGTGGGACCGGTTGAGTTCTCTGCAGGCCGACAGGCGCGAGCTCGCGTCCGACCGCCGGCTGCTGGAGCTGGCCTGCGCCGAGCCCGGGACAGTGCTGGATCTGGACCAGGTGGCTGGGGACCTTCTGAATCTGCTGGCAGCGGCCGGGCAGCAGAGCGACGCTCTGATGCTGCAGGAGCAGGTGGACAGCGTTGACGACCGGCGTGCGGTGAAGGCACTTCAGGAGGTCGGCTTCCTGCCGGCTCCGGTGGAGGTCGAGCGGGCAGTGGAACATCTGCGGGCGCTGGGCGCTCCTGCGGTGTCGGGGCTGCAGTTCCTGCGGGAGGTGTTCCGTGCCGACGAGCACGCCGCCGTGGTGGCCGCCGTGCCTCATCTGATCGGCGGTGTGGTGGTGTGCGGGCCGCTTCCTGAGGGAGAGGGCCTGGCTACGCTCGCACAGCGCGCGGGTGTCACGGCGTCGGTGATCGCGATGGGTGAGGACCATCAGGCGCGGCAGGCGATCGCGGCTGCCGGCCCGGATACGGCGGTGCTGCCCGTTCACCCGGGGCTGCTGGTACCGGACGCCGCCGAGCGGGAGCAGTTGCGGCTGGAACACCGGCTGGAGGGGCTGGAAGAACGCGTACGGGATCTGGTCCGCCGGCGGGAGACGGATGCTGCGCTCGCACGCCGACTTCAGGCCCACATGGACATCTTCGGCGCCGGTCCGCGCGAGGGGCTCGAGGCAGCCGTTGCCCGTCTGGAGCACGAGGCCGACACCCTTCACGACAAGCACCGTCTGCTGAAGGAACAGGCGCGACGTGCACGTGAGGATGCGGACGCGCTCGGGCCGGAGATGGATACCCTCACCGAGCGGCTGGTGACGCTGACGGATCTTCTTCCCCGAGTGCGGGAGCTGGCACGGGCGCATGAGTGTGTGATGCCTGCCTGCCGGGCGGAGATGGAACAGGCCCGCCAGGCACTACCGGTATACACAGCGGACATGCGCCGGTACACGCAGGCCCGCGAGGGGGCCGAAGCCCGGCAGAGCGCGGCTCGTGACCTGCTGCGGCGGCTTGAGGAGCGTCAGCGGCGCCATGCCTCGGAGATCAAGCGGCTCGATGCCGACCTCCCCGCCGGCTGCGGTCACGCGCTGAGCGCGGCCGAGCTGGCCGCGACCGCGGTGGAGACCCTGCGCAGCCGTTTCGACCAGGCCCGGCGGGACTGGGAAGGCGAGATCGGGGACGCAGGCCTGCGGGCGCGGGTCGAGGGCTGCGCCATGCGGATCACGGAACTCACCCGGACTCTCGGTGCCAAGCCCGGGGAAGTCTGTGCCAAGGCCGAGCAGCTCGCGCGTTCCCCCCACGCGGGCGAGGCCGAGGATCGCTCCAGGAAGCGGGCCGAGGCCGAGGCGGCCAAGGAGACGGCCATCGAGCGTCGGGGCGTTGCCAGGGAGGCGAAACTCCGGGCGGACACCGTCCGGGAAGAGGCATCGGCCGCGGTGGAGGCACTCAACCCTCCCTACGACGCGCGTGCCGACCAGGCAGGCCCGTTCGACACGGCTGCCGGCGCCTTCAAGGCCCAGGCGGAGGTCCAGAGATCTGCCGACCGGGCGCACGCGGCGGCCCAGGAACACCAGCTGAAGGTGAAAGACCTGCACATCGCCGCCGAGAAGGCGAAGGGCGCAGCGCACCGCTTGGCCCGCTGCGCACAGGGGGTGAAGGACACGGCCGGCCGTCACCGCGACACGGTGCACGACGCGGCGCCGGACCACGCCGGTGCCGCGCAGGTCGACGCCCAGCTGTTCGGCCTTGTCGAGCAGTTGCAGATCGGCACCTCCTCGCTGGCCTCTGTCTCGCCCGAACAGGCCGAGGCCCTGGAGCAGGCGGTGACCGGCATGGTCGACACTGCGGCGAGAGCCCACGACGACGCCCGCAAGAAGCTGGAGAAGTCGGTGCGCAAGGTGCACAGCCTGGCGCAGGACCAGACGCACCGCGACGTGGTCGAAGGCCAGCTGCTGGAACGGCTGCTGCACGATCTGAGCCACCCGGCGCGGCTGGCGGGGCTGATCGAGGAGATCGATCTGCGGGAGAAGGTCGTCCTCGGCGAGCTGGCCGAGCTCGCTGACGACCAGCTGATGGTCGTGCAGACCTGTCTCTCGCTGGTGAAGACAGTCCTGGACGACGTCCAGCAGGTGGCCCACCATTCCCGGCTGCCGCAGGGTTTGGGAAGCTGGTCGGGACAGCAGTTCCTCAGCCTGGAAATCCGCCACCTGCCCGACGACGAGGTCCTCGCCCGCAGGCTGTCGACCGAGATCGACCGCATGACCGCCGCCGTCGCCGGAAGCACCGCGGCCAAGGCCACGGCCCTGCCGGACGCCATGACACTGGCCAAGGAACTGGTCCTGGCCGCTCTCGGCGGACGCGGCAACGTCGTCGCGAAGATCATCAAGCCGACGCAGTCCCTCGACGTCGTCCAGCGCAACTCAGTCACTCAGATCCAGAAGTTCAGCGGCGGCGAACTGCTCACCGTGTCGGTCCTGCTGTACTGCACCCTGGCCCGGCTGCGCGCGGCCAAGCAGGGCCGCAAGGCGTCGGGAGGCGTGGGCACCCTGGTGCTGGACAACCCATTCGGGAAGGCGAACTACGCGCCGTTCATCGGCCTGCAGCGCAAGGTCGCTGCGGCCCATGGCATCCAGCTCGTCTACACCACGGGCTCCAACGACCTGCCCGCACTGGAACGCTTCCCCCTCATCATCCGCCTGCGCAACGGCATCGATGCCCGGACCCGTTCGCAGTACGTGCAGATCGCCGACCGCTACGGGGACGCCGTCAGCCGGGGCATGCAGCACGCCTACGACGAGGGCATCACCTCCGCACGCCTGCACCGCCGCAGCGCCCAGGACACCGAACAGGAAGACACCGGCCCGGGCATCCCGCACCAGAGCGGTGAGACCGAAACCGGCGACGCAGAGGGCGACGAGTGACGCCGGCCGGGCGCATGACCGTCTTCCTCGCCGGCCAGACCCGCAGCCGGGTCGGCTTCGACCTGCTGGCGCAGGCCGCCGACGCGGGCGACTCCAGCCTGTCCACTTCTCCGCTGCGGCGCCGGATCCTCGCCGGCGCCGCAGCACAGCTCGCCGGTGCGGGCACCGTCAGGCTGCCCGCCGCCGGCGGCCGGGGCTGGGACCACAGCGCCGAACCCCCACTCCCCCTGTGGGTGGAACGGCTCACCCCCCGCCGGGCCCGCACCCAACGGCCGGGCCCCCGGGCCTGGGTCGAACCCCTCGCCTTCGCCGCACATCTGCAGCTGAGCCAGGCCGACCTCGAGCTCCTCTCCCCCATCAACGACCACCTCCGCGACCACCTCGACGCCGAACCCGTCCCGATCCCCGAACGCTCCTACGAGCTGTACGGCGACGAGAAACGCCTCGCCCGCATCACCTCCCACCGCCTGGTCACCGCAGGCCTGCTGAGCATCACCGACCACCTGCGGGCATTCCCCTCCCCCGCACCCCTGGCGATGTACGAACTCGGGCCCGCACCCTGGATGCTGGTCGTCGAGAACAGCGCCGCATTCACCAGCCTGCGCCACATCCTCAAGGGCTGGCCCAGACGCGACGAGGTGGGCTGGCTGGCCTACGGCGGAGGCGACCACCTCGTCGCCTCCCTCACCACCTGCCTGGAGACCTTCGAAGAACGCGACCACTACGTCGTGGACTTGCTGCTGTACACCGACCTCGACCTCGACGGCCTCGAATGCGCCCAGCAGGCCGCCGAACGCGCCCGCGAAGCCGGGCTGCCGCCACTTGTTCCGGCGGCCGGCCTGTACGGCCCGCTCCTGACCCGGCCACCCCGTGCTGTTCCGGTCGCGGACGCAGGCCGCATCCGAACAGCGGCATCCTGGCTTCCCGAGCCCCTGGCTGCGCAGGCCTGCGAGCTTCTTACGCAAGGGGAGGTTCTCCGGCAGGAGGCTCTGCCGAAGCCCCGGCTGGAACAGCTGCTGTGCCCCGACCAGACGCTGCTGCCCCAGCTGCGGCAGCAGCGAAGCCGTACCGCAGCCTGCTGACGAGCCCAGGCACCGTCCCTAACATGGGGTTCCAACTACTGCGATGAGGGTGCTGTATTCGGCCAACTTCAAGCGAGAGACAGTGAGACACCATGGGACTCGCCCGGACACCTACGGACGGTGGAGGGCAGTGGCCGAAGCATGCGGGCGCTGGAGCGGTTACTGTTTCGTCGTGGCCCGCATGCGTCACACTCCCCCGTATGCCGAGCTTTCAGAAAAGGAAGGCGATTGGCGACGCCCACGAACAGCGCGTCACCCAGGAACTCAACCGACGCGGCTGGCACGTCAGCCCCTGGGGGCAGGGAGTCATGGGCGAGCCCGAACGGCTTGCCCTGCACCACACCACCAGCTTGCTGCGCTGGACGCCCGACCTCATCGCCGCACAGGGGCGGCAGGTCGTCCTGATCGACTGCAAGAGCCGCATGACCAGCCGGACCAGCCGGCGTCACGTCGTCGAACGGGCCGCCGTCGCCGCCCACCTCCAACTCGTCGCCTGGACCCAGCTCCCCCTCTACTGCGTCTTCGACAACCTCGACCTCCTCACCCCGCGCGATGTTCTCGGCCTCGGGCAGGAAGGCCCCCGGACCACCGCCAGCTCCGGGACGCCCTATCTCCTCGTCCCCGCCCGCACGAGCCTCGGCGTTCGACCGTGTCTTCGGCACGCCTGACGGACTACCTGAACTCAACTGCCGCATTCTCAGGAATCCAATCGATCGGCGGCCTGATCAAGCTGAGCGTCATGTCCATGCAGGTGAGGTCGTCGAGCTCGCATATCCACGGTGGCGCTGAAGCAGTGTGAGTGGCGGCCGGCCTGCGGACGCCACTCAGGTTCCGTGCCGGAGCCCAGTGGTGCGGGCGATGAATCCGGCACGGCCCTCCCCGACGGGATGCTGCCATATCTCACCCGCACTGCGCTCGGCGGCAAGGCAGCACAGCTCGAGATGGCCAAGACTCAGGAAGTAGCGGTCGGCCAGGGAGACTTTGCCTAGCTGGACTTGTCGCGCGCTCATCCATTCCATCAACATGCAAGCCGAGTGCCGGGCCATCCAAGGGCGGGAAAGGTCTGCTTCAGGTTCCAGCCCCCAGGTCGCACGGTGCCACATCTGGTCGACGGCTGTCCGCACCTCCTTCCGAAGGTCACAGAGATCTTCCCGGCTCATCCCTAGAAGCAGATCGAAACGCTCTTCGGGAGAGGTCTCCTCGTAGCGGGCCATCTGCGACGAGTGGGAGATGGCCGCGTACTCCCACACGGCAAAGACGTCATCATCGTCCTGGGCGCAGTCGAAGGCCAGTGCTGCCGACAGGTCGGCCATGAACTCGTGGTCGTCTTCGGGCAAGCGCAACCTGTTCAGTCCCACGAGAACACCGACAAGCCGCTCGTCGACCTCTCGCTGCGGAGCACCTGCGAGGTCCGGAAGACGGCGCAGGTTGATCCTCATCTGGCGCACCGCCCGTCCGCCCTTGGCCAGCTCGGTCCGGGCCTCGGCTTCCGCAGTCTCGTACTCCTTCCCGAGCACTGACTCCCAGCCTTCAGGAACACATGCCGCGGCCTGGGCGACCACGTTCTCGTGACGGTGGCGGCTGTTGAAGTACGCGCGGGCGATCGCGAGTTTGAGCGCCGCTTCGGGGACATCGGCGCCGTCGAAGAACGCCAGAAGTGCCAGGTCGTCACTCCTCCGCCCCGGAGCACTGTGCCGGGCGAGTGCGCAGACAAGGTCACTCGTGCCGTCCGGGTAGACCGACGCGGTTCCGTGGCGGCCCCGGTAGACACGCGTCGGTTGCGGCAGCAGGCCGCGCCTACGCCACCGCTCAAGCTGGCTCGCGCTGACCGCATAGCCCTGCGCGCGGGCGTGGTGAATCAGCTCCTGGTCAGCCTTGCTGGGTTCGCTTCGAGGCATGACCAGGACGCTACTGAGGGCATCAGGACAGCTTCCGCACCCACCGCGCGGGGGTCTATCGACCGGCACGCTGTGTTCAGTGTCCTCAGCGCTTCTTGCGCTCCTGACAATCTGGGCTCGTCACAAGCAGCTCGTCGGCAAGGGACGGCGGCCTGCTTCCTCTCAAAAGCCCCGCTCTGGCTGCTGCGTTCGCCCTTGCCAAGCAGCTTCGCGACGCAGCCGAGCCGGGGCAGATCCGCAAGGCGGGCATCCTTCGGGGAACGGACCGCGGACACCGAAAGCTCAGTCCCAGGAGCGCTGTCCGCGCGCTGCTGCCTTCAAGGCTCGCCTGTCTACAGGCCGAGTTCGGCCAGCGCCTCCTGTCTGTTCGGGCTGAGCGCCGTACGGCGGCGGCGCAGGTTGCTAAGCCACTGGCCCAGACGGACCGAGTCTCCTTCAACCTCCTCGATATGACGCTGGGGGACGTCGAGATGGCCTTCCCGTTCGCGGAACGCCCTGGCGGCGGCAAGCCCGCGCTGGAAGGCGCGCTCGCGCGCCGGAAGGCGGTTCCCCTCCGCCTGTACGGCGGGCGCGTCAGGCAGTTCGACGGATCCCAACTCCTTGAGCAGGCCTCTTTGTTCAGGCTGCAGGCGGTCGAAGCGCGCGCGCTGGGCTTCGATCCATGCCTGTGCCTGGGAGGCCGTGTCGTTGTTTACCAGGCTCTGGCGAGCGGCGTGGTAGGCGCGTTGCCAGGTGATCGGCCAGGGCGGGTTCCACCACCGGTCCAGGGCTGTGAGGGAGGTGGCGCGTTGGTTGGTGAGGGTCTCGGCGCGGGTGCGCTGGGTGGCCAGCCAGCGGCCGAGGGGGAAGCCGTCGTGGATCTCGTCGACGGGTGCGGCAAGGTGGCCGTGGCGGGCGGCGTAGGCGGCGGCGTGGGCTAGTGCGCGGTCGTAGGCCTGCTGGCGGGGGTCCCAGATGATGCCGAGGCGTTCGAGGGCGTGGACGCGTACGGCGTCGAGTGTGCCCTTGGTGTGCAGGTGGCGTTGCCAGGTCAGCCAGCGTCCCAGGGGGTAGCCGGTGGGGTCTTCGTAGGTCTGGGGGACGTCGAGGTGGTGGTGGGTGTGGCGGAAGCGGCGGGCTGCGGCGAGGCCGCGGCGCCATTCGGCGCTTTTGGGGGCCAGGACGCGCAGGGACAGGGCGAGGGCGATTTCGTCGGCCTGGGTGGGGCGGTCGAAGCGCAGCCAGGCTTCGGGGTCTTCGGGGGGCGTGGTGGGGCGGTGGGTGCGCGGGTCGGACAGGCGGGCGTCGAGGCGGTCGTCGTGGGAGCGCAGGGCTTGGATGGTGCGCCACAGCGGGGTGTAGGCGTCGGCGCCGAGGAGGTCGTCGGGGTCTTCGTCGGGGGTGAGGTAGACGGGGACGACGAGGGTGGCCTTCTTGCCGGCGCCAGGGTGCTGGCGCAGGGCGCGGCCGACGGCCTGGACGGTTTCGACGGGGCTGTTCTTGGGGTCGACGAAGACCACGGCGTCGATGTCGGGCACGTCGATGCCCTCCCCCAGCACGCGGGCGTTGGATAGCACGGCCGGTGTGTCGGGGCTGGTGTGGGAGGTGAATTCGAGCAGGAGGCGTCGGCGGATCTGTGGGGTGTGGCTGCCGCTGATCCAGTCCGCCCACAGTTCTTGGGGGCGCAGGTGTTCGGGAAGGGCAGCGGCCGTCTCCGTGAGGGTGGTGGCGAAGGCGCGGGCGTCGGCGACGCGGTGATGGAAGGTCAGGATGCGGCGCAGCTTGTGGTCGTGGATGGCGCGGAGGGCGGCGACCTGGCGGCCGGCCAGGTGTAGTCCGTCGATTCCCGCGCCGGGGCCGGTGGCGAGCCAGTCGCGCAGGTCCGTGTCGGTGACGACGGGGACGAGGATCTGGTAGTCGGCGAGCAGTCCGAGATCGATGGCGTCGGAGAGGTTGAGCTGGTAGGCGACGGGACCGAAGAGGTTTTCGTCGTCCATGGAGGCCACTGCCTCTGCCGCGTCGCTGTCCGGGTCGTCGTCGGGGTTCCAGATGCGGGGGGTGGCGGTCAGGTACAGGCGGCGGGCGGCCGGCACTTGGTCGTCGTGATGGATTGCGGCCCAGGCCTTGCCCAGGCGGCCGGCGGTGCGGTGGGCCTCGTCGACGACCACGAGGTCCCAGGTGGGCAGGCGGTGGTCGCGGTGGGCGGCGGTGACGGCGGGCAGGGAGGCGTAGGTGGCGTAGATGGTGACCGGGCCGGTGCTGGACTGCCCCGCCAGGGCGGCCAGTTCGGCGGGGGCTGTGGTGAGGGGGATGTCGCTGCCGAAGGGCTCGTGGTCGAGGGCCTGGCGTTGGGAGCACACGGCGATGACGGTGCCCTTGCGGCCGGCCAGGCGCCAGGACCGGATTGTCTGGGACAGCAGGTCCAGGGTCGGCAGCAGCACCAGTACCCGT
This sequence comes from Streptomyces sp. NPDC094034, assembly GCF_040303865.1. Classification (NCBI taxonomy): domain Bacteria; kingdom Bacillati; phylum Actinomycetota; class Actinomycetes; order Kitasatosporales; family Streptomycetaceae; genus Streptomyces; species Streptomyces sp. NPDC094034. Next base: position 14,132 of record NZ_JBEOUD010000069.1, read on the forward strand.
CCGCGCGGGGCGATGCGGGCGGTGGTGCGGGCGGCGATGAGGGTCTTGCCGGTGCCGCAGGCGGCGATCACGCTCGTGCGGGTGTGGTCGCGCAGCGCGGCCGCTGCGGCGGAGACTGCTTCCTTCTGATGGGGCCGTAGTTCGATGTCGGGGGCCATGAAGGTGTACCGCTCCGTGGGGTCGGCTGAGAGTTTCGGGAAGGCAGGGCGGGGGGCTCTGCCCTTCCCGGGGTGCAGGTTATTCGGCTGCTTCGGTCAGGTGGGCGAGGGTGGAGCCGCTGGGGCTTTTTCGGACGTGGAGGCGGTGGGTGATGCGGCGGCGCAGTTCGGGGATGTGGCTGATGACGCCGACGGTGCGGTCGTGTGCGCGCAGGGAGTCGAGGACGTCGAGGACGTTGTGGAGGGTGTCGTCGTCGAGGGTGCCGAAGCCTTCGTCGATGAAGAGGGTGTCGAGGGGGTTGCCGCCGGCTTCGTGGGTGACGACGTCGGCCAGGCCGAGGGCGAGGGACAGGGAGGCGAAGAAGGACTCGCCGCCGGAGAGGGTGTCGGTTTTGCGGGGGCGGCCGGTCCAGGAGTCGGTGATTTCCAGGCCGAGGCCGGAGCGGGCGCCGTGGGCGGCTTGCTGGTCGGAGTGGCGCAGGGTGTAGCGGCCTTCGGACATTAGGTGGAGTCGCGTGTTGGCGGCGGTGACGACCTGTTCGAGGCGGGCGGCCAGGACGTATGCCTCCAGTTGCATGCGGACCCGGGTTCCTGGTGCGTTGCCGGTGGCCAGGTCGGCGAGGTGGCGGGCGGTGTTGTGGGCCAGTTCGAGTGTCTTCAGGTGTTCGACGGCTGTGCCTAGGGTGGTGGCGAGTTCGGTGAGTTCGGTGGTGCGGGTGCTGGCGGTGGTGGCGGCGGTCACGGCCTGGGCGTGCTGGTCGTCTGCGGCGGTGCGCCGGGAGGCTGCTGCGTCGATGTCGGCGGCGGGCTGGGCTGCTGCGTGTTGGAGGGCGGGGTCGTCGAGGACGGCTTGGTGGGTGGCTCGTGCTTCACGCCATTGGTTGATCTCTTCTTCCAGAGCGTTGAGGTCCTGTTCGCTGAGCAGAGCCTGTTCGGCGGCGGCGAGCGTGTCGAAGTCCTGGGAGGCGGCGGCGTCGGTGGCGTCGCTGGTGCGGGTGTCCAGGGCCTGGGTGAGGTTGGCGGCGGTACGTGATGCCTCGGCTGCCTGCTCGAGGTGGTCGGCGGTGCGGGTGAGGTCGTCGATGTGGGCTGCCAGGGTGGGGGCGGTGCTGCGGGCGGTGTCGAGTTTCCGGGTGAGTTCGGCCTGTTGCCGGGAGAGGGTTTCGTGGGTGGCGTTGCGGGCGGACAGGCCGACGGTGGCGGTGCTGTCCTGCTGGGTCATGGCCGTGTGTTCGCGGTCCAGCTTGAGGAGTTCTTCTTCGACGGTCCCGCGGTCGGCGGCGCGCTGGAGGGTGTCGGCGAGTTGCTGGGTGAGTTGGTGGTGTTCGGTCGTGAGGGTGTCCAGCGGGGTGTCACCGGCTTCGCCGGTGGCGCCTGCGGCGCTCTCTCGCAGTTTCTGCAGCTCAGCGGCGACCGTGTCGCGATGCTGTTGGGCTTGCTGGTGGGTTTCCTCGGCGGTCTGTTCGGCCTCGCGGGTGGGGTGTCCGTCGGGGGCCTGGGCGGGGGCCGGGTGGGAGCATGAGCCGCAGACCGGGCAGGGTGCGCCGTCGGTGAGGCCGGCTGCGAGTTCGGCGGCCATGCCTTCGGTGTGTCGGCGGCGGATGTCGATGTGGGCCTGGGCGGCCTGTTCGGCTTCCTTCTGCGCGGTGGTCAGGCGCTGTTCGGCGGTGGTGATCTGTGCGAAGTGGGCGTCGCGGCGTTCGGCGGCTGCCAGGCGGATGTCGAGGGCGTCCAGCTGGGCCTGGTGGCCCCGGCTGTCTTCCTCGGCCTGGCGGGCGGTTTCCCGCCGGCCTTCCAGGGCAGCGCGCTGGGTGGCTTCGTGTTCGAGCCAGTCGCGGGCGGTGCGCTGCTGGTTGGTGAAGTCCTGCTGCTCGGCGTCGATGCGTGTGAGGTCGGCGGTGAGCTGGCGGAGGGTGTCCTCCTCGGGGAGGAGGGTGTTCAGCACGGCGATGTCGTCGCGCAGGCCCTGTCCGGCTGTGGCGAGGTCGGTGGCCTTAAGCGTGGCGTGTTCGGGGAGCAGTCGGGTGCGGGCGTCGCGTTCGGTGTCCTGGGCGTGGGTGTGGTCGGTGCGTGCGGTGGTGACGGCGTGCAGCAGGGGTGCCAGTTGCTGTGCGCGGCGGGCCTGTTCACGGCGGCGGGCCAGCTCCTGCTGGTGGGGGGTCTGCTCGTCGAGCCGGTCCATGTGTTCGCGGGCGGCGGCGTGAGCGGTCTGCCGCTGGTGCAGTTCGCGGGTGTCGTTCTCCAGCTGTTGGTGGGAGAGCTGGTTCTTTCTCGCACTCTCGGCGTGGTTGTCGGCTTGGAGGGCATCGGCCTGGCTTGCCTGGGTGAGGTCGTGGGCCCAGGTCATGGCGGGTTCGGTCAGAGTGTGGGGGTCGTCGGGGGTGGGTGCGTCGCGCTGGGACTTCAGGGTGGGGCCTGCGGCCTGGTGGATGCGGGAGGCAAGGTGGAGAACCTCGTCGCGGGCGGTGTCGCGGTTCTTCTGGACGGTGCGGCTGTGGTCGTTCAGCCAGCGTTCGATGAAGGCGTAGCGGTCGGTGTGGAAGAGCTTGCCGAGGAGTTCGCGGCGTTGGGGTGCGGCGGCGTAGAGGAACTTGGTGAACTCGTTCTGGGGCAGGAGGACCACCTGGCAGAACTGGGTGCGGCTCATGCCGAGCAGGTCTTTGAGTTCTTTGCCGGTTTCCTGGTGGGACTTGCTGGAGGGTTCCCAGTGGCCCTGGCCGAGGGAGTCGGTCGTCCACCGGCTGAGCCGGGTCTCGGCTTTCTGGAGGGTGTCGCCCGTGCCGCTCTTCTTGGGGCGCGTCTGCTGGGGGATGCGGTCGATGAGCAGCCGCCGTCCGGCGACGGTGACGTCGAGGGTGACTTGGGTGAGCAGGTTGTCCGGGGCATGGTGGCTGCGCAGCATCAGCTCGCGGTCGACTGGGGGTTCGCCGTACAGGGCGAAGCAGATGGCGGTGAACAGGGTGCTCTTGCCGGCGCCGGTGTCGCCGTGCAGGAGGAACAGGCCGTCGGCGGTCAGGGCGTCGAAGTCGACGGTGTGGGTGCCGGCGAAGGGGCCGAATGCCTGCAGGGTGAGGTGGTGCAGGCGCATCAGACGGTTTCCTTCTGCAGTTCGTTCACGCGGGCGGCGTCGATGGCCTTTTGGAGCAGGGTGTGTTCGTCGGGGGTGGGTGCGGTGCCGCGCAGGTCGGCGATGAAGTCGCAGGCGATGTCGAGTTCGCTGCGACCCTGGATGCGTTCGGTGTAGGTGGGGGTGTCGGTGGCCTGGGCGGGGATGAAGGGACGCTGGTGTTTGAGGCTGAGGGTGTGGGGGAAGCGGCGGCGCAGGCGGGCCATGGCTTCGAAGGGCAGGGCGGTGTCGGTGAGTGTGACCTCGAGCCAGGCGTCTTCGAGGTGTTCGTGGGCGGGGAGGGTGAGCAGGTCGTCGATAAGGCCCTCGATGCGCTCCAGGCGGTGGGGCTTCGGGCAGGGCAGCCTCTTGAGAGCGGGAGCGGTGCCGGGGGCGGTGAGGTCGACGAGGGTGAGGGACTTGGTGTGGGTGGCCTCGGAGAAGGAGTAGGCGAGCGGGGAGCCGCTGTAGTGGACTCGGTCGGTGACCTTCTGGGGGCCGTGGAGGTGGCCGAGGGCGACGTAGTCGATGCCGTCGAAGACGTCCGCGCCGACGTGGGCGACCCCGCCGACGCTCAGGTCGCGTTCGCTGTCGGACTCCTCCACGTTCTGGCCGGTGCCGGGGGTGACGAAGGCGTGGGCGATGACCACGGAACGGGCGCCGGGCGGCTGGCGGTTGGTGAGGTCGGCGTGGATCCTGTCCAGGGCGGCGGTGAGCACCGCGTGGTGGGAGGCGGCATCTGCTTCCAACTGGGTGCGGACCATCGACGGCTCGAGGTAGGGGATGCCGTAGACGGCGACCGGGCCATGGGCGTCTTCGAGGAGGACGGGGGCGTCGCAGGTGGCCGGGTCGGTGCGCAGGTGGATCCCGGCGCGGGCGAAGAGGCTGGAGCCGATGCCGAGACGGTGGGCCGAGTCGTGGTTTCCGCTGATCATGATGATCGGGACGTCGAGGTCGGCGAGCTGGTGCAGGGCGCGGTTGAACAGGCGCACGGCGTCCAGGCTGGGGATGGCCCGATCGTAGATGTCGCCTGCCACGAGGACCGCGTCGACGCTCTCGGTACGGGCGGTATCGACCAGATGGTCGAGGAAGGCTTCCTGGGCGGGGATCAGGTCTTCTGAGTGGAACCGGCGGCCCAGGTGCCAGTCCGAAGTGTGCAGAAACCGCATAAGCACAGACCGTAACCACAGAGAGAGCGGTTGCGGGTGGTTTTCCTGATAAACGGGCATCCCGACGGACGTTTTGAGGGGATGCGGTGCGCGGGATGCCCCGGCTGTTTCCTGCGTCCATGGCAGGCGTGCCGTCGCCGAGTGATTGTCAGTGGCAGGAGGCAAGATGGGCTGTGGGGGGAAGGAGGATGTGATGTCGAGATCGCGTTCTGCCGGGAGTGAATCTGCGGTGGCGCCGGGCGGGTGCCGCTGGTGCGGAATCGAGGCACGAGGTCACGGTCGGCAGCATGCGGCGGGCGTGGGCTGGCACGCATGGACGGCCCCGACGCTGCAGCAGCGCAAGGAGCGCATGCTGCAGCGTCGTGCCGGTCGACTGGTCAGGACGCCAGGTCCTGAATGTCCCTGAAGGCGTCCCTCAACTGTGTCGGGGCGTCCTCGGCGCTGGCGAAGGTCGTTACCAGTGAGTAGAGCATGTCGTCTTTGCCGTCGGGGCTCGTCTGTTCGGCGCCCTCTTTGATCATGGTCAGAACGCCTCCGCTGAATTTCCCGCCTCGGTGGGCGGCAAAGTCTTCTGCGGTCCATTCCTTGCCCTGGGGACGCGGCCAGCAAGTGTTGGCGGCCGCAGACCACTGGAGGTCGGTGAAGAGTTCCTCGAGTTCGTTGAAGCCGTCGGCCTCGCCGACATAGGTGACCTGGGTTGCGAGGTCGAGTCCGGTCTTGATGAGCCGCTCGGTCTTGAAGTGCTTGTTGGTGCGGCTGTCGGCGTCGACCATAAGCATGACGGTGCGACGGTTCTTGACGAGGTAGCCGGCCAGGTGGAGGGCTCCTTCGTTGTTGCCGCAGGCCCACAGGGCGATGCCTGCCGCCTGGAGGGACAGTCCCTGGGAGAGGCGGAAGAGCAGGGGCAGGCACTGCTGCTCGGTAGGTCCTTCCACGGCGAGGAAACAGCGCTCGTGCAGGAGGACGGAGTTGCGTAGCCCGACGGCGGCGGCGATTTGCCCGAGGTGGAAGCCGACACCGTCGTGGGATTCGTCCTCAAGTCGCTCGACGACGGTGCGACCTTTGTCGCTGAGGCGAAGGTGGACCACATCGGCGATGTCGACACCGTCGATGAGGTTCATAGAGTGGGTGGCGACCACCACGTTGACGTGGGACAGAGCGCACTGCTTGCGGATGATGTCCATGACGGTGCGCTGATGGCGGTAGTCGAGGTGAGTGTCGGGCTCGTCGTAGACGACGATGGCCTGTGTCGGCTCCTGATCGCTCCGCTCCCCTGCGGCGGCAAGTTCGCTGTGTTCCAGCAGGTCGCTGGTCCATTCCCACACGGCGAGCGCGATCCGGCGGGCGCTCGGGCATGCCCGGCATCATCGGAAGCACCGGCGCCGACCGGTCCAAGGCCTGGATCTGCGTCTTCTCATCGACACACAACACCAGTGCGTGCTCGGGCGGGGCGAGATACAGCCCGACCACGTCACGGACCTTCTCGATGAACTGCGGATCCTTCGAGAGCTTGAAGGTGTCCACCAGGTGCGGCTTGAGGCCGAAAGTCCGCCAGATCCGTGAGACTGCCGACTGCGACAGGCCCACTTCCCTGGCCATGGACCGCGTCGACCAGTGCGTGGCGTCTTTCGGCGTGGTCTCCAGCGTCTTGACGACCACTTCCTCAACCTGGTCGTCGGTGATCTTCCGGGGCCCGCCCGGACGCGGTTCGTCGGTCAGGCCCTCCAGCCGGTCCCGCACGAACCGGGCCCTCCACCGCTTGGGTTCTAACGGTCCTCGCAACGCCCGCGATCTGTGGGAGTTGCGAGGACCTTGGGCGTTGAGCGTGATGATCTTGCCGGGTTGCGGGAGCGTTTCCTTGCGCGGCTGGATGTCGTGGGGAACGTGACCGGAGCGCGAGAGGCTGCGGGTCATCGACATGTAGGCGACGGCAGTCTGGAGTTGGTGCTCTTCGACGGTCTCCTGGGTCATGCCGGTGGAGGCCGGGAAGTAGAACCCCCGCGCCATGCCGAACGTGATCTGGAGGAGGACCGCGCCGAGCAGGTCGAACTTCCCGCTGATTAGCATGTATCCAGTGCCTGCCTGCGCCACCGCGCTCACGAGGTAGCAGGTGACCAGGATGAGCCGACGCGGCAGCCGGTCCGCCCATACCCCGCCGATCAGCAGCAGGGCGAGCGTCGGCACGGTCTGGGCGATCAGCAGAGCGCTCAAGGTCGACGGCGATCCCGACTGCTCCATGATCCCTAGGGCGAGGGCGACCGGCGCGATCGCGGTGCCCGCCATGGAGATGGCCTGCCCGGCGAACAGGTACCGGAACGATGTGCTGCCGAACGGCCCGGCGGCGGTACGCGTGGTCGTCATGTCCGCTCGCCCCGGCTCGTGCCGTCCCGCCAGACCAAGCCGACGCCCAGCCGCCGGTAGCCCTGTACGAGGTTGGAACGCAGCCACTGCGGTTCCTCGGCCAGTTCGACCGAGGTGACGGTCTCGGCCATCACCCGGAGCAGGATCGCGAGTTCCACACGGGCCAGGGCGGCGCCGAGGCAGTGGTGGGAGCCGACGCCGAAGCCGAGGTGGCGGTTGGGCCGACGGGCGGGGTCGAAGGCGTCGGGACGGTCGAAGAGCCGGGGGTCGCGGTTGGCGGCGGGCAGCCAGGCGGCGACCGCAGCGCCCTTCCCGATCATGTGGCTCCCGATCGTCACGTAGTCTGTGGCAACCCTGAGGACGTGCATCGCGGGCGAGGTCCACCGGATGACCTCCTCGACGGCCACCGCGATCCGGTCCGGGTCGGCGGCGAGCGCTGGCAGGAAACCCGGCGCGTGAGCGGCGGCGTGGAAGGCGCCGCTGATCGCGTGCCGGGTGGCGTCACCCGTGACACGGTCCTGGCCCTGGCTCCCGAGTTCGAACTCAAGGCGGCCGAACGCCCGGTCACCTTCACGGAGTTGAGGGAGGGCATAGCCGATGGGACCGTCATCGAGGTCTTCGCGGCGGGCACGGCGGCGGTGCTGACTCCGGTCACCGGCATCAAGGGCGAGGGATACGAGCTCACGGTGGGCGACGGCACGCCGGGCGAGCGCACGGCCGCCCTGCGCGCCCGGGTGCTCGGCATCCAGTACGGCCGTGTCGAGGACCCCTACGGCTGGATGCGCCAAGTGGTGTGACGCCGCCCTGACGGACGACGGTGGCCCCGGACTACGCAGGCCCGGGGCCACCCCGCTCCATCCCCGTCAGGTCACTCATCAGCGGTCGAGGTCTCGCGGGCGCTCTCCGGCAGCCGCAGGCACACCGCAGAGGAAACCGGGCACAGCACGGCCGCCTCCCTTGAGAAACGGGCGTACATCCACCTCGCCACCATCACCCTCGCAGCCTCGCCATCCGGCTTCGAACATGATCAAAGAAGCAGTGCCTGACCGGACGCATCGGCACTAGACTCGAACTCCTGAGCCGGCCCGTACGGCTCGGCGACCGCCTCCGCACCACACCGAGGGGAACCCCGTGACCGCGCCCGCCGTCCGCACATGGCCGCAGCTCCTCGCGGCGCTCCTGCGCCGCGAGGACCTGACCGCGGACGACACCCGATGGGCCATGGGCGAGGTCATGAACGATGCCCACGAGGCCGCCGCGTTCGCGGGCTTCCTCGTCGCGTTGCGCGCCAAGGGCGAGACCGCCGCAGAGATCTCTGGCCTGCTCGACGCCCTCATGGACCGGGTCGTGCCCCTGCCCATCGCTGGCAAGGGCGTCGTCGACATCGTAGGTACCGGCGGCGATGGCGCGCACACCGTGAACATCTCCACCATGGCGGCAATCGTCACCGCCGCTGCCGGGGTGAGCGTGGTGAAGAACGGCGGACGCTCTGTCTCCAGCAAGAGCGGATCCGCCGACGTGCTGGAAGCCCTCGGTATTCCGCTGTACCTCAGCACCGAGCAGGTCGCCCGGTGCGTCAGCGAGCTGGGTATCGGCTTCACCTTCGCCCCTGCCTTCCATCAAGGCCTCAAGCACGCCTCGCCGGTCCGGCGCGTTCTGGGTGTGCCCACCGCGATCAACTACCTCGCCCCGCTGACCAACCCCGCCCGCCCCGGCGCCGCCCTGGTCGGCTGCTCCAACCTCCAGCTCGCCCCCGTCCTGGCCTCCGTGCTGGCCGACCGCGGCGCCAGGGCCCTGGTAGTCCGTGGCCACGACGGACTCGACGAGATCACCACCGCCGCCCCTACCGAGGTGTGGACCATCGGCGAGCAGGGCAGTGTACGTACGACCACGATCGACACCCTCCGTTTCGGCCTGGCCCGCCCGCAGGCGGACGCACTGCGTGGCGGCGACGCCGCCTACAACGCGACGGCCGTGCACACAGTGCTCAGCGGGGTGCCCGGCGCGGCCCGCGACGCGGTCCTCGCGAACGCCGCTGGCGCCCTGGCCACCCACAGCGGCGCCCTCCACGATGCGCAGTCGGCCTTGTTCGAGGACGTCTTCGCCGACGGTCTGAACCGGGCCCGCGCCGCAGTCGACAGCGGCGCCGCCGCCGACCTGCTCGAGCGCTGGGTAAAGCTCGCCTCCGAGCTGGCCGGACCTCGCTGAACCCTGGCTGGCCAGGCGCGCCTACCACCTGTTCTTCGAGGACAAGATCCCGTACCAGGTCGCGGTCGTCGAGCTGGCCGAGGGCCCGCAGATGATCGCCCCGCTGGAACTAGCCAGCACCCCCGGCTCGCGATGCTCCGCCGGGTCCTCAACGACGACTCCCTGCCACTGCGGGCCAAGGTCGCCGCCGCCCACGTTCTCCTCTACGCGCAACCCGTCAGCCGCATCGTTCGCCTCACCATCGACGACGTCACTGACGACGAGGCGACCATCACCGTCCAGTTGGGCGACCCGCCGTCCCCGCCGCCGGAGCCCGTCGCCGTTCTGATGCGGGCCTACATCCAGTCCCGTCAGCACCTGCCCTACGCCAGCAGCAGGAGCTCGCAGTGGCTCTTCACTGGCCGTCAGCCCGGACAGCCGATGAATCCCGGTCAGTCTCCAGGTTCATCTGCGTGAGATCGGTGTCCCGCCGCAGCGCGGCAGGACCTCCGCCATTCGGCAACTCGTCCTCCAAGGCCCCGGTGCCCGTCATCGCGAAGGCGCTCGGTTACCACGACGAGACAGCCACTCGCTTGGTGACCGAAGCCGGAGGAACATGGAGCCGATACGCCCCCGGCGATCACCAGCAATGAAGCGCGGTACTTACGCTGGGTCCGCTGAGCCGCGTTTGTCCTCAACATGCACGACGTGAAGCTCGGTGCCGTCTCGGTGGCGCTTGGAACGTCCGAACAGCCCGACAGCGATCTGCGACTGATCCTGAGGCTCATCAGGGCCGACATAGGTAAGGACATCGTTGTGATGCCCGGTGACGACCTATCCCTCGACGTCCTTGATGTCGATCACCCCAAAGTCCCCTGCCGAAGATCCGGCATGCGCCGCGCCGAACTTCTTCAGGAGGTCGGTTGCCTGTTCAGCAAGCTCCCCTTCCGGAACGGTCAGCACGACACAAGTGCCATGCTCGAACAGCACCCACGACTTGCGAGGGTCGGCGAGAAGCCGCTGCCAGACGTCTATCACTATCTCGGTGTTCACGCCGGTCATCATGCCGCAGGGCAGCGACACAGGGTGACGATCGGCCTACGGCTACGGCGGAAACGCGACTCTTGCAACACGCGGGCCTACCAGTCCCACGACCGGCGACGAAGACCGTGGCGCCACTGCACACCACGTCAGCATTCTTTATAAATAAACCAAGTCGGGCCATATGCCCGGGCGCAGAACGCCTGAGTACACCCGCGCCGGTGTGATCATTCACGCGTTTACAGGCGGGGCTCCGCTTCAACTCGCCTGTGCGTTGAAGCGGATGTGAGCCACGGCTGATAACCGCCTGTGCCTGATTGCTGCTTTCTGCGTAGTGTCCTGCGCTCGTGACATGCATCTCGCACGCAGGTCGCATTTCTCTATTGGGAAAGGAAACACGCTTTCGTGTCTTCACACAGACATCAAGCGCCCAGGCGTCGGGCGCGCCTCGCGGCCGGGGCCGCGCTGCTTCTGGTCGTCGAGGCCGCGCTCCTAGCCGGGGCCTCGCTGCCGACCAGCGCAGCGTCCGCGCCGGTACCCGACGCCCCGAAGGTGGTCCAGCCATCGAAGGCTGAGATCCTCGCGTCGGACCTGGCCTGGGCTGCCAAGCACGCGAAGGGCTCGACAGCCTGGGCCCTTGCCCGAGCGAAGAAGACAGGGAAGAAGACCGTCGTCACCGACGAGACGACCGAGACGACGTACACCGTCGCCAACCCGGACGGCACCCTCACCACCGAACTCACCGCCGGCCCCGAACGGGTCTGGAAGAACGGCACGTGGCAGAAGGCCGACGCCACCCTCACCGAGGCGGCCGACGGAACCGTCACTTCCAAAGCGCACCCCAACGGCCTGCGCCTGGGCGGCAAGAGCGGCACTCAGCCGGAGTCGATACGCGCCGCGCAGGACGACACCGCCCGTGACCTGGTCACCCTGGGCAGCGGCGACAGCACGGTGACCCTCCAGTGGAAGGGCGGCTTGCCGCAGCCCGAGCTGGACGGCACCCGCGCCCGCTACAAGAACGCCGTGCCCGGAGCGGACGTCATCGTGGAGGCGACGCGCACCGGCTTCGAGCAGTTCGTCGAGATCGCGCAGCGGCCGGGTGCCGACGGCTACTCCTACACCCTCCCGGTCAAGGCCAAGGGCCTCAAGGCCACGGCGAACAAGGACGGTTCGGTCACCTTCACCGATGTGAAGACCCATGCCGTACGGGCCACGATGCCCGCCCCGGTCATGTGGGACGCGGCGGTCGACAAGACCTCCGGGGAGCACACCAACAGGGTCCGCGTCGACATGAAGGTCGTCGACAAGGGCTCCGGTGAGGTCGACCTGGTCGTCACCCCGGACGCGAAGTTCCTCGCCGACCCCGGTACGCGGTACCCGGTCACCGTCGACCCGTCCACCTCCGCGCTGTCGAACACCTTCGACACCTACGTGCAGCAGGGCGAGACTGTCGACTGGTCCAACGACGTCGAACTCGACTTCGGCAACCCGGGAACGAAGAACGCCGACGGGACCCCGCGCACCGCGCGCTCCTTCATCACCTGGAACACCACCCCGATCCAGGACGCGCTGATCGTCGACACCAACCTGTCGCTGTGGAACTTCCACTCCGGCAACACCGACTGCACCGCCCAGTCCTGGACCATCTGGGACACCAGCGCCCCCTCCACCGCCTCCCGATGGACGTCCCAGCCCACGTGGAACCAGCAGTACCACTCCTCCACCGAGACCAAGGGCAACCCGGACTGCGCCGCCACCCAGCCCGACGGCTGGATCAACGCCGACGTCGACACGCTCGTCCAGTCCTGGGCGTCCGCCAAGGCGACCCGCGGCCACATGGGCCTGCGCGCCGCGACCGACGACGTCAGGGCGTGGAAGCGGGTCAACTCCGCGAACAACACGGCCAACCAGCCCAAACTGTCCGTCACCTACAACTACCGGCCCTCCGACGGCACCAACCGGCAGGCCGGAGCACCGTTCAAGTCGTACGCGGGCGTGTGGGCGGTCAACACCACCACCCCGACCCTGCGTGACACCTTCACCGACCCGGACGGCGACAAGGTCAACGGCACCTTCCAGGTCTACGACGCCGCCACCGACACCCCCATCACCACCCCGGCCGGCGAGGGCCTGATCGTCTCCGGCTTCGTCGACTCCGGGAAGCCCGCCAGCGTCACCGTCCCGGCAGGACAGCTCAAGGACGGCAAGACCTACAAGTTCCGCACCAACGCCTACGACGGCACCCACTACAACCTCAACTGGTCCCCCTGGACACAGTTCGTCGTCGACACCACCGCACCCAGCGAACCGGCCAGCATCAGCTCGGGCACGTACCCGGACGACGGGCGCGGCGGCGGCGCGGGAGTGGCGGGCGCGTTCAACGTCGACACCGGTGACGACGGGGCTCGGGAGATCCGCTACCGCCTCGACGGTGAGCTTCCTGCGGACACCGACCCTGCTCTGCTGGACGGCACTGACGAAGCATCGGACACGGACGGCGGGGACATTCCCAGCCCACCCAAGGCCAGGGCTGTAGCGCCCGAGTGGCAGAGCGCGGCCACGACCGGTACTACCGGCTCGTTTTCCGCCACCCCCGCTACGGACGGCGCGCACCACGTAGAGGTGCTGACGGTGGACCGAGCCGACAACGTCGGTGCCGCGGCTGACTATGGCTTCCTTGCAGGTGGACAGGTCCGCACCAACCATGTCGTGGACATCAAGCTTCCCGACAAGCCCGCCTATGGCGACGGCAAGTGGAAGGCATCCGGCGAGTGGCAGCAGATCCCCGGCTATGAGACGCTCCGTGCCACCAAGGGTGCGGAGCCGCAGTGCAAGGACAACGATGACGGCACCATCACCTGCGGGGCGATGAAGCCGCGCAAGTCCAAGGGCGGTTGGGCCAGCAAGCCACACAGCGTCACCGAGCAGGTCGGCGTCCAGACGGCCAAGAGCAGCCGCGCCGCGAGCGAGCTGATCCCCGAGTGCTCCGGCGTGAATGAGGACGGCACTCCGAACCCGGACAATGCACAGTGGGGCTGGTTCTCCCGCACTGAGATGTGCATGGCGGCCTATTACGAGTACTACACCTACGACAAGCAGACCAAGGTGCGGCTGTCGCAGGCCGACTTCTTCGTCGATGTCCAGATCAAGACCGACACCAAGTCCCCGGACATCAAGTTCTGGGCGCGGATCCGGCCGAAGGCATCTCCGCCGCCCACCCCGGCGATGACGAACGACATCAAGATCGATTTTACTCCGCGTTGCGACTTTGGTTGCAGCAACCTCCCCGCCTTCGCCTGGGACGGGTCGATGACCTGGAAGGGTGCCAAGGAGTACGACAGCCACGAAGTGACCGGCACCGCCACCATGACCTACGACGTCAAGAACGATCAGAATGGTGGCGCCAACGGCAGCGGCTGGGACGGCAAGTCCCGTAAGGATGACATCCGTTCCCGCAATATGCCGATCGGCTTCTTCGGTCCGGAGTTCACTGGAGCCTCGGGCGATGACAGCACCGACATCGGCGCAATCTTCGACAAGACGCTGCAGTCGAAGGCTCGCTGCGACTTCGCCGACATCGGCCTGCCTCCAGGCTGTGTGTTCCCCGAGTACGTGCCAGGCTATGTGATCAAGAGCAATGAGTTCCCGGCCGCCGTCGCGCACCTGTGGCTCATCAACGGCAAGATCGGTCAGAGCACTGGCACTGTTCCGGGCGGGTGGCCGAGCACGCCCCTGCATTACCTGCCGATGTCGTCGAAGGCGGAGCACAAGACCAACCAGCGCAATGCCTACGATCGGGGGGCCAACCAGAACCGCGACAAGATCTGCGGAAGGTCGGGCCAATACGGCTTCCAGCCACACCGTTTGACGAAGGAGGCCGCCAAGACGTACCAGGCGGGTGACAAGCCCTCCTGCGACGAGGTCTCCTTCAACTCCACTTACGAGTCGGCGGGCATGCCGGCCAGCATGGTTCCTTCTGGCATGACCTCGTATTCGGTGGACAACGGCGCCCAGTGCGTCCAGACCTACGAGGGTCTGGGCAGCGACGGGAAGATCCACCTGCGGGATGACGGCCGTTACCCCGAGCCGGACTGGAAAAACATCAAGTGCGGCCGGTCCTCGATGGCACTGAGCGTGAACTCCGGTGCGATGCGGCCGTTCGGCGCGTTCGCCAAGGCGCACCGCATGCTCGACAGGGACCCTTACTGGGTCTACGCACCGATGGCCGACATCGGCTGCGACGCAGAGATGTTGAAGAAGGACATCGTCACCTGCGAGATCACTGATCTCGACCCGTTCCTCATCCCCTAGCAGCACGTCTTCTGAACGGTGACAAGGCGCCCGATCCCGGGTCGGGCGCCGTGTCACCCACACGCTGGCCTCAGGCGCTGGACGAGTGCAGCGGCGTCCAGCCGCGGAACCGCTCGGCGGGCCGGTCGGCCGGGTCGGCCCAGACCAGTGCACCGTCCGCCAGTCCGGGAACAGTTCCGTTCAACGCCCTGGCCGACTCGACGGCGTCGACCACCTGGCTCAGCAGTTCTGGCAGCGTCATTCCACTGGGTGTTTCAGGGTCTTCTTCTTCCATGTACCAGGCTCCGAGCAGGCCGTTTCCGCAGTCGACCGTGGCACCCGTCCAAGGCTCGTTGATCTCATTCGTAGTGAAAGGAAGCCACAGTCGGCCCCAATCCGCGTAGTAGTCGGCCTGGGCGGCACGAATCTCCAAAGCGGCCTCGACCGGCATCAGCGCCTCTCCGCCGAGGAAGAGGCCGGCGCCGGTCTCCTGCCCCTCGTCTTCCGCCACGCCATCGTTCATCGCCCACAGAGACCGAAGGCCCGGGTGGAGCGGGAACCCCAACTGCTGTTCCGCCTTGGCGAGCCGGTCGGCCGATGCTCCAGGCCGCAGGCAGTCATATGAGGCAGGTGCATACGAGGCCAGCCAGCCGGTGAGTCGGCCCCAGAGGTCCACGACCTCATCCACGCTTATCTGATCAGGCATGACGCTTACTCAATCACAGCAGGAGCAGTGGCAAGCTCCTCCTGCTGGTCTCCTCCATCACCTCAACCAACTCAGCAGGACCGGGCCTCACAAAGATCCCAACCCCAAACAGCCCCTAGGGGCATTGGGTCCAACAGGGGCAACAGCTGCTGAGCAGGAAATTGCCCACGCTGACCGCCGTCGCCGGGATGTGACCCGGGGCCATGGTCGGGGTGTGACCGGGATATGCCGGGCTGCCCGCCTGTTCCGCTGTAGGCCCGTTAGGCCCAACAAGTCCAACAGGCCCCGTCCGCTCCATGAGCGGGGCAGTGCCGGTCAGGCATGGGGGCGGCGCAGGTTGGTTCGCATGGCGGCGATGACGCGCTGCGGGTGGGTTGGTGGCTTCAGGCAGTCCTTGTACGAGAAGGCGACCTTGCAGGCCGAACGCCCACCAGATCCGGGACACGCTCGACTGCGACAGGCTCATCTCCCTGGCCATGGCTCTCGTCGACCAGTGCGTGGCGTTCTTCGGCGTGCTCTCCAGCGTCCTGGCCACAACGGAGGCAACCTGCTCGTCGG
>NZ_JBEOUD010000070.1:0-26805 GCF_040303865.1 Streptomyces sp. NPDC094034
AGTACGTCCAGTACATGGGCGATCCTCCGCCTTGCGATGCACGGCACCAGACGCCGCGGGCTTATCCGCGAAGATCGACCGGACAGGACCTAGGCTCGTATGCCGTGGAACTCCGACATCTCGAATACTTCGTCGCCGTCGCGGAAGAGCGCCACTTCACCCGCGCCGCCCAGCGGCTGATGGTCTCGCAGTCGGGACTGTCGGCCTCCGTCCGTGCTCTGGAACGTGAGCTGGGCGCCCGGCTCTTCGTGCGCTCCACCCGCAGGGTCGAGCTGACCGGCGCCGGCCGGGCCCTGCTCGTGGAGGCGTCGCGCGCGCTGGCGAGCGTACGGGCGGGCCGTGAGGCGGTCGCGGCGGTGCAGGGGCTGCTGCGCGGCACCCTGTCCGTCGGCACCGAACAGTGCGTCACGGGCGTACACGTCCCCGGCCTGCTCGCCCGCTTCCGGTCGGAGCACCCCGAGGTCGAGGTACGGCTGCGGCAGGCGGGCTCCGCCTCGCTCGTGCAGGACGTCGCGGACGGACGGCTCGACCTGGCCTTCGTCGCCGTGTCCGGGGCCGTGCCCGAGGGGGTACGACTGGTGCCGCTGGCCAGCGAGCCGATGGTGCTGCTCTGCCACCCCGGGCATCCGCTGGCCGGGGCACAGAAGGCCGAATGGGCCGAGCTGGGCGACGAGGTCTTTGTCGACTTCCACGAGGACTGGGGCGCCCGCGGCCTCACCGACCGGGCCTTCGCCGCCGCCCGTATCGAGCGGCGGGTCGCCCTGGAGGTCAATGACGTGCACAGTCTGATCGAGCTGGTCGGGCACGGTCTGGGCATCGCGGTGGTGCCTCGCCCCATCGCGCGCAAGGAGCAGGCCGCGGCGCTGAGGACCATACCGCTGGCCGGTGCGGAGAATCATCTCTGGGAAGTCTCGGCAGCCGTTCCCGAGAACCAGCGCACCGGCCCGGCCGCCCGGGAGGTGCTGTCGTATCTGACCCACGCCGAGTCGTGAACCGCCGGGACCCGGCATCTCCCGACCGTGAACCGCCGGGACCCGAACATCTCCCGACCTGGACGCGTCGTCCTGGACAGGAGACGCCCGCACGGCTCAGGGCCGCTCCAGCCACCCCCGGATGAACGCGGCCTGCCCGACATGCTGAAGATCGTCGGAGATGACGCTGATCAGCCGTACGCCCAGAGTGACGGCCGGGGTCCACGCGTCGTCGACGACCCGGCCGAGGTCCGCGTCCTTGAGCGTGCCGAGGAACTTCACCGTCCGCTCGTGCACGGCGTCGTGATACGCGACGAGCAGTTCCCCGGAGATCCCGCCGAGCGAGGCCACGTCCTTGGCGGAGTGACCGTATCCGGTGGAGCGGCGCGAGAAGGGCAGCTCGAACCTCTCCGACCATTCCTGCGCGATCCACACCTCCTCCGTACCGGCCGCGTCGGCGATGTGATCGTCCTGGATCCGGGTGAGATGCCAGATCAGCCAGGCGATCGAATTCGCCCCGTCGTCCAGCCGTACGGCCAGCTCATCCGGGGAGAGGCCGTCCACCGCCTGATGGACCTCCTCGCGGATACGGCCGAAAGCGTCGATGAGCAGATCCCCGCTCGCGGTCATGGCACGCTCCACTTCTGTACGTCGTCTTCTGTACGTCGTCCGCTCCCGTACGTCTTTCGCTCCGTACGTCTTCCGCGGGGCCTTCGACACCGGTGTTTCGGCATCGAGGGCCCCGGTCCCCTCCAGACTCCCTCGTGCGGCCCGACGACGCGCTCCGGGCACCCGCCCCAGGGAGGGCCGCTGGGGAACGCCTCACCTACGAACCCCTCATGTACGCGTCAGGAACCCCGAGATCCGCTCCCGCAGGGACGTGGCGTCGAGACCCTGCCCCGCCAGATGCTCCTCCAGTTGTCCGTAACGGCGCAGCTCGCGCCGGGCCACACCGAGCCCGAGCACCCGGTGCGGGGTCTCGGACAGCGCGTCGTTGGCCGCGGCCGTGGAGGTGCCGGCGAGATACGGCTCGACGAGCACGACATCCGCCACGTCCCCGCCCCCGACGGCCCGGCGCAGCGCCGCCCCGTCGAAGGGCCGCACGGTCGTCGCGTACAGCACCGTCGTATCCAGCCCCTCCGTAGCCGCCAGTACGTTGTCCAGCATGGGCCCGACGGCGACCACCACACCGGCGCGCCCCTCGCGCACGGTGCTGAATCCGCCGCCGGTCACCGGCCGTGCCCGCGCGTTGCTCTGCAGGGACAGCCGGATGTAGTCCCGGCCGTCCCCGGCGGCGGCGCGTCGCAGCAGGGCCTCGGCCTCGTCGGGATGGCCGGGTACGTGCACCGCCCAGCCGTCGAGCGTGTCCATCAGCGCGACATCACCGGGCGCCATATGGGTGAAGCCACCCGCGGGCCAGTCGTACGAGGCCCCCGCGCTGACCAGTACGCCGCCCACGTCCTGATGCCCGAAGTCGAGCTTGACCTGCTCGAAGGGCCGCTCGACCAGGAAGCTGGCGAAGGTGTGCACGATCGGCCGCAGCCCGGCGAGCGCCAGTCCGCCGCCCACCCCGACCAGCAGCTGTTCACGGATCCCGACATTGATCACACGGTCCGGATGGCGCCGCTGCGCGGCGTCGAAGCCATCCCGGCTGATCTCGGCGAGGACGACGGCGAGCCGTGGGTCGTCGTCCAGCAGCCGGGAGGTGGTGGAAATGAAGCGGTCGCGCATGGTGTCCATGGAAAACCCCTCTTGATGGGTGCGTCGGCGGGTGCCGGAGGCCGGTGCCCGCGGGTGCTTTCGGTGCTCGTACGTGGCGCGGCGGAGGCGGTCAGGAATGGGGCTCCACACGGG
The DNA here is from genome assembly GCF_040303865.1 of Streptomyces sp. NPDC094034. Lineage (NCBI taxonomy): Bacteria > Bacillati > Actinomycetota > Actinomycetes > Kitasatosporales > Streptomycetaceae > Streptomyces > Streptomyces sp. NPDC094034. Next base: position 2,826 of record NZ_JBEOUD010000070.1, read on the forward strand.
CCACGACCGCCAGGGGCCGGCCCGGGTGCGGCGCGGTGAAGGCCGCGTACAGCGCTTCGTGGTCCCGGCCGTCGACGGTCTCGGCCGACCAGCCGGCCGCCTCGAACCGCGACGCGATGCCGCCCGGCCAGCCGTAGGTCGCGGACGCGTTGTCGATCACCAGCGTGTGGAGCTGGTCGAGTCCCGCCGGACCCGCGTACGCGAGCGCCTCGTGATTGCTGCCCTCGTCCAGCTCGGCGTCGCCGATCAGCACCCATACACGCGGATCGGTGAGCCCCCGCGCACGGAGCCCGAGCACACTGCCCACGGCGAGCGGCAGCCCGTGCCCGAGCGAACCGCTGGCGATCTCCACGCCCGGGATCAGCGTCCGGTCGGGGTGATGCCCGAGCGGCGAGTCGTACGAGCCGAAGCCGGGCAGCGTCTCCTCGGCGAGGAAGCCCTTGGCGGCGAGGACCGCGTAGTACGCCATCGGCCCGTGCCCCTTCGAGAGCAGGAACCGGTCCCGCTCCGGCGCGTCGACGGTCCCGGGCGACACGCGCAGGACCCGGTCGTACAGCACCCACAGGGCGTCCAGCGTGGAGGTCGCGGCCGGTCCGTGCTTCTCGTCCCCTGTCATCAGGGCCAGCAGCCGGTCCAGATCCTCGTATCCCGCTACGGAGGTCATCTCTGTCGTCGTCATACGATCCACGGTGCAACTTCAACCACACTTGAGGTCAAGCCCGATCTGCCCGGAAAGCGACGCCCGGAAAGCGATTCGTGACCACAGGTCCGAGTGCGGTATTGTTCTCATGCGCGTTCGGTCCGGGGAAACCCCAGGTCAGACGGGCGCCGGGACGTGGCGCAGCTTGGTAGCGCACTTGACTGGGGGTCAAGGGGTCGCAGGTTCAAATCCTGTCGTCCCGACCAGCGTTTACGCAGGTCGCAGGCGGTATCGGAGAGATCCGGTACCGCCTTTTCCGTTGTTCTGGGGACCGCTTGGGGACCAACCGGTCCAGCGCCTGCGTCCAGGGGCGGGCCAACTAGGTCCTGTCCGGTCGATCTTCGCAGGCCCGCGACGCCTGGCACCGCACCTCGCCGCGTTGTCGGAGTCGCCCAAGTACGTCCAGTACATGGGCGATCCTCCGCCTTGCGATGCACGGCACCAGACGCCGCGGGCTTATCCACGAAGATCGACCGGACAGGACCTAGCTCCGCTACGAGGGCGATCCTCCGCCTTGCGATGCTCCCCGTAGCCTCAAGGGCACGGGGTAACCACGCGCCAGACTGTCGCGGGCTGATCCGCGAAGATCGACCGGACAGGACCTGGCGGCGGAGGCGCGGCACGGTTACCGAGCGGCTCCCGGCCGCACGCTGTCCCCCTCCTCATCGCTGCCGCACTGTCGTGAGGAAGTCCAGGACGAGCGGGCTCGCCACGGCGCGGTACTCCTCGAAATAGGCGTGCCTCGCTCCGGGGATCATGCGCAGTCGGGCGCCGGGAATACGGTCCGCGAGCAGGGGGCCGTTGGCGGCGGGGTTGAGCAGGTCGTCGCTGCCGTGCAGCACCAGAGTGGGTGCTCCAATGTCCGGCAGGAGCTGCCACGCGTCGTGCTGGTTGCTGGCGGTCAGATGGCGACGCTGGGCGTGGGCGGGCATCCCCGGGTCGCCGAGCGTCTGGTACGGGCCGGGGTTCTCCGCCAGCCAGGCCGGGGTGTACATCAGCTCCAGCAGGGCCCGCCGCGCCGCACCCGGTTGTGTCCGCACCAGCGACCGGCGCACCTCGTTGGTGCGTTCAACGGCGTGCGGCCCGCCGGGCGACGTGCACCCGAGCACCAAGGCGCGTACCCGTTCCGGATGGCGGGCCGCGAGCTGCTGGGCCACCCGACCGCCCATGGACGTCCCGTAGACATCGGCCCGATCGACACCGAGGTCGTCGAGCACCGAGATCACATCCAGGGCGAACAGCTCGGTGCTGTAGGGCGTATCGGGCTTGTCGCTCTGTCCGGTACCGCGGTAGTCGATGGTGATCGTGCCGCGGTCGCCGTGGAAATCGTCGCGCACCCCGTCCCACCAGTGGTGGTTGTTCGACTGGCCCGCCAGCAGAACCAGCGGCGCCCCCTCGCCCTGTACCTGGTAGGCGATACCGACGCCGTCGGGCGTCGTCGTGTGCGGCATCCGGTTCGTCACTCCTCATGGTCGGGTTTCGGCGCGTCGTGGCACCGGGGCTTCCGGCGGACTCCGGTCGGCCGGTAGCCACCCCCGGCCATGCTCGGGCGGGAGGCGGCGCGGGCTGTCGCGACGTAGTTTGGGGTCATGAGCACGACTGGGTCAGCCACGTCGTCGAGCCTCTGGCACCGGCCTTACGTGAAGCTCGCGATAGCGCTCCTGTGCCTGGCCGTGCTGCTCAGCATTGAACTGCTGACCAATACGGACATCCGAATCGGCGGGCTGATGGTGGCGGTGCCCGCACTCTCGGCGACCTTCCTGCCCCCGGGGCAGGTCCTCTTCGTCGTGCTCCTGACGCTGCCCAGTGTGTACCTGGCGGCAATAAACAACCACACCCTGGACACCAAGCCCTTTCCCGTCTCGTTCGCCACCGTGGTGCTGATCAGCATCGCGTCCGTCGTGACGGCCACGGTGCGCCAACGACGCGAACGAGAGCTCGCCCAGTCGCGCTGGGCCGCCGCGGTCATGCAGGACCTGCTGCTGCGACCGCTTCCCTGCCGGCTCGGCCCCCTGTCGATCTCCTCCGTGTACATCGCGGCGCAGGAGGAGGCCAATATCGGCGGCGATGTGTACGCGGCCGCCGTCACGGCACGCTCTGTCCGCCTCATGGTCGGTGACGTGGAGGGAAAGGGGCTTGGCGCGGTCGAAGCGGCCGGTTATCTGCTGAGTGCCTTCCGGCAGGCGGCCAGGAACGGCACCACGCTGGCGGAGCTGCCCGACGTCCTCGACCGCAGGCTGCGCGACGAGTTCGTCGACGCGCAGGCCACTTCCGGCGACGCCTTGGATGGCGACGCCTTGGACGGCGACGCCTTGGATTCCGTCTCCCGCCGCCGGGTGATGGAGGGGTTCGTCACCGCGGTGATCGTGGAGTTCAGGGAGGGGGAGGACGTGGTCCGGATCGCCAACAGGGGCCACCCGCCGCCGCTGCTCATCCGCCAGGGCGACGTTCTCCCACTCGATCCCATTGAATTCGCACCGCCGCTGGGGCTCGGCGATCTCCGCGCCGACGAGCATCACGTGGACACCTACGAGCTGGCCGTCGGGGACCGGCTGCTGCTCTACACCGACGGTGTCATCGAGGCACGCGACGCCGCCGGGCACTTCTACCCGTTGGCGGACCGGGTGGCCCGGTGGACCGACCGTGACTCCGCCGAGATGATCGACGCCATTCGGTCCGACCTGCTGCGTCACGTCGGTGCGCGGCCCACCGACGACGTGGCGATGGTCGCCGTACAGCGCATGGTCTGACCATCGGCTCGCACCCCGTCAGGGCGCGCCGACGCCCGTCCGCCGTACCCGCTGCCCACGCCGATCACCGACCTGCCCGGCTCGGTGTCATGTCCAGCGCAGTCGGTTGCCGGTCGTATTGCGGGCCAGGAACAGCGTGAGATACGTCTGCCCCGCCATGGCGCCGATGCGGTGCTCCCGCCCGTAGTAGGTGTTCTCCCCGGCGGCGCCGTAGGTTCGGCCATCGGCGAAGCGGGACATGAGGGAGAGCTGCGCGTTGTTGTGCAGCCGCTCCCACTCGGCGGCGGACGGGGAGATGCCGCGGTCCTGCCCGGTGAGGGAGACCAACAGGTCGAAGCTGCCGAAGTAGAAGGGGAAGTGCGTACCCCAGTCGTTGCCCTCGGGGTAGTAGATCTCCGCCGAGTCCACGCGGTAGATCGGGCTGGTGCCTCCGCCGGGCAGCGGGAAAGGCTTGTCCACCAGGGCGGCGTACGTCCGCTTGATGTTGTGCAGCGCGGCCCGCGGCGCGGCCCGGTTCGCCAGGCCGAAGACGAATCCCTGGTAGAGGCTCTGGTCGAAGGCCACCATGTACAGCGGGTGCAGCCGTGCGTGGTTCTCCAGTGTTCCGTCGTCGGCGATGTTCGTCCCCCGCAACCAGGAGGACAACCGGATGCCGTTGATGCGTGTGCTGCTGGTGAGGTCGGCCGGTCTGGCCGCCGCGGCCAGCAGGAGCTCGATGTTGCGACGCCTCCAGCGGGCGGTGTGGGGGTGGCCCGGCATCATCGCGGCGGCCAGGGAGAGCGCGGCGGCGCTCCAGTTGTCCTCTTCCGCCTTGCTGTCCCCGGGGGTGACGACGGTGCCGTCACGGCGGGTCATATACAGCTGATCACCACTGGTGCCGATGAGGTGGACGCTGTCGCCGGTGGTGAGCCGGTCCGCTTCCCACACCAGCATGGCGACGAGATGATCGTGTGTGGTGGTGTCCAACCGGTCCCAGAAGAGCCAGCCCGCCAGGGCCGTGTAGTACGCCCACAGGGCGGTCTGCCATCCGCCGCCCCAACGGTTCCCGGTGTTCGCGTTGTTGGCCAGGTGCCGGGCGGCGAGGGTTCGGATCAGATTGCGGGTGCGGATGGTGGCGTTCGCCGCCGACAGCGTCTGGGGGTCGTATGTGTCCGTGACCAGGGCCGTCGTGGCGGCGACGGCGGCCATGGCGGGCAGCCGGAGGGCCCGCTCGTCCGTTCCCTTGAGGTCGATGTAGCCGTCGGGGAGGTAGTGCGTGTAGGTGGCCGCGTACCAGGGCCCGATCAGGTAACGGGCACTCCCGGCGAGGACGGCTGTCACGCGGGTTCCGGCGGCGTCCGCCCCTGAGTACGAGCCCAGGTTCGGCCAGTCGATGGGGACGACGCTGTCACCGTTCGCCGCGAGGGCGGTGCCTGTCGTACCGGCCCCGAGTACCCCGGTCAGTCCGATCGCGCTGGTCGCTCCGAGGAAGCGACGTCGGGAGAGTGCGGGCAGGTCGAACATGGGCGGACTCCTCCTCGCGAGGGGCATCGGACAGCACAAGGCGTGGCCGGCGGCGGCCCACCGGCGGTTCGTGGGAGGCGGTCGCGGCACGCCAGGGGACGGTTCTCATTCGAAGAACTTGAGGCTGTAGCCGACGGTGGTGGTGGCACCGGGGACGTTGGCCCGGCGGTACGTGGTGTCGCCCCACCAGACGGCCGTGCCGGAGTACCAGTAGCGGTTGGACCATGAGTACGGTGTGCCCTTGGCGACCGCGTGGAACATGGTCGGGAACCGGTTGCCGGACGGCGGGCCGGCGGCGACGTCGCCGCGCGGCAGGACGAACGTGTGGTGGCCGGGGCCGTCGACATTCAGCGTGGGGTCCCAGCCCGGCATCATGGTCGGGGCGTGCGAGCCGAACAGACAGCCGTTGCTCTTGTACCAGTCCCACACATACGTGGGGTCGCCGCCGGCCCGCAGCCGCAGGTCGGCGATGCAGTACTGGCTGCTCCAACTGCCGTTCGCGGAGTACACGATGTGCAACTGCCCGCTGGGGTCGACAATCGGCTGGGGTGCCTCGTTGATGAAGGGGTTGCCCACGACCCGTTCCCACGGCTCGCGCGGCTGCGATATGACGTAACGGCCGCCAGTGGTCGTGGTGGGACCGCTCATCCGGGCCAGGTACAGGCTCTGCTCGACGTTGGTGTCGCCGGACCAGCCGGACCAGACGAACCAGCGCTGGCCGCCGAAGGTGAACGGCACCCCGTCGATGGCCCATTTGTCATCGGGCAACGCGACTTTGGTGGCGGCGGAATAGCCGGTGTCCGGGGCGGCCGAGCTGATGTGGTACATCCGGTGGGCGGCACCGTCGCCGGCGGCGAAGTAGATGCGGTATTGACCGTCGTGGTGCACGATCTCCGGGGCCCAGACCTCGCCGAGGTTGCCGGTGTCCCGCCACACCTGGTGCTTGGGCGCGGTGGCGACGCCTTCCATGGTGGCCGCCGACCGCACCGCTATGCCACCGTCCACGGACTTGGCGGAGACATAGAGGTCGCCGACCTTGATCACGCTCGGGTCGGCGCCGCCGACGAGGGGGCGGCCGAGCGTGGACGGCCGGTCGTCCGTCACCGTGGTGACGGCCGCGGCGGGTCCGGCGGTGGTCATGTGCCCGAGGACGAGCGCGCCGACGAGCCCGAGGGGAACGATGCCGGCGAGCCAACGCGTAGGGGGCATCGGATCCTCCTCGTCATGTCCACGGCAGATAGCGCTTTCAGCTAACCATCATGAGGTGAGTGGCCGTCAAGAGGGCGAACGGTCCGGTCGGCGGCATCGCCGCCCGGTGGAACGCGGGGGCACCGCTGGTGCGGGACCGGACGGCGCGTCACCACCAGGTCGTGGGATAGACCTCCCGCTGGAGACGGGAGGAGATCAGCTGCACCAGGACGAGCAGCGCCGCCCCTGTGGCCAGCAGCGCCGTGAAGAGGGTGGCGCGCGGTTCGGTGAGCATGATCATGACGACGGTCGCCATGGCCGGGGGGTGCGCCACCTTGAAGAGGAGGCCGAGGCCGCATGCGGCGCCGCAGGCCACGGCCGCGGCCCAGGGGCCGTGCCAGCCGAGGGCCAGGACGGTGAAACAGACGAGGCAGGACAGCAGGTGTCCGCCGAGGACGTGGCGGGGCTGCGCGAGCGGCGAGCCGGGGGTCACTGTGATGATCGCCGTCGTGGCCGCGAGGGGCGGTATCAGCACCGTCTGGTCGGTGATCATCCCGACGGCCACCAGGACGGTCAGCGCGACTGTCGTGGTGAGCGACGCCGAGACGACGGTACGCCGGGGCGCCCTTGACTCGCCGACCTTCCACCACCGGGACCATAGGGACCACCGGGCACGGGGGTTCTTCGCGGGGCGGGTGTCGTCCTCGACGTCCCGTATCCCGGACCGGTCGAGCGTCATGAATACGACGCCCCCGCCCCGCCGCGAGGCCGACATCCGCCCGGAGCCGGGCGACGGGCGGGCATGGTCGGCGCACCGCTGAGCGGGACGTATGTCTTCAGGGCAGGCGAAATCAGCACAGGACTCCTCGGGGGCGCGCCCCCGCCTTCGGCCCACGGCGGCTCGTCGTCCGTCAGGTCGGGGAACGCTCCGACATCCTGCCTTCCTGGATCACCGGCCGTCCAAGAGCGCTTCTCGATCGGTTGATCGACGCCAACGATCAAAGGCCCGGGCCGCGGCTCTCGACGCTGCCGCCGAAGGCACCGCCTCGTCGCGGCTCAGGCGTGGAAGCCGTTGCAGACGATGGACGTGTACTTCGTGGGTCCGCCTTCGACGTGGTACAGCACCACCGTCCAGTCGCCCGGGTCGTCTCCGACCGGGATCGCGTCGACGGTCCGATCGCCGAAGTGGGCCCGGAAGTCCTTGGGGTAGCTGAGCTTGATGGTTCCGCCCGACGACCACTGGGAGTAGAGGTCGATGGGCTTGCTGGTGAAGCCGATGCCCTTGCTCACCGAGCGGAGGGGGCGCCCGGTGGCGCGGTCCGTTTCGTGCGGCGGCCGTATCCCGACGGACACGTAGTACGGTGCGGGTCGCTTTCCCTCCCCGGCGGTCTTGGGGCGCAGCTCCACCGAGGCGGTGTCCGAGCCGGTGGTGTGTGACACGGAGGACCGCAGGTCTCCCGGGGGAAAGGAGTCGGTGAGACTCGCCAGATCGCAGGAGCCGATGCCCATGGCGGCCTGTTCCGGATCGTCCGACAGGGTCCAACGGTCCTGCGAGACACGGTCGTTCACGATGTGGTCCGGCGGGCGCCCCGCCGGGCTCGTGGTGGCCGGCGGCCCGGACGCGACGACATCGGTCCCGGGCGCCGCTTCGGGGCCCTCGTCGTCTTCTTTCGGGAACAGCCAGATCGCGACCGGCACCAGGAGCGCCACCACCACGCAGGCGGCGAGCCAACCCCCACGGCGTCCGCGCCGGGCGGGAGCCGGCTGGTGACCCGGCTCGTCGTACGGGGTGGTGTCGGAGTACGCCCAGAACCCGCTGCCCGCCGGCCGCGCCGGATCGTGAGGCACCGCTCCGCGGTCCGATGCGGCCACGACGGGGGCGACAGGTGTGGCAGGGGCGATAGGTGTGGCAGGGGCGACAGGGGCGACAGGGGCGACAGGGGTGACCGTGTCCGCTGTCCGCTTGGACGGCGCGTGCGCACCGGGCGAGTCCGCCGGGCCTTTCACGTGCGCGGACCCGGGTACGGGGTCGGTGTCGCGGGCCACCGAACGGTAATGGGCGTCGTCGGCCAGCGCCGAGTCCACCGCGCATCCGGCGATCACGGCGGCCAGTTCGGGCCGCTCCGCCGGGTCCTTGGCGACGCACCGCCGGATCAGCGCCGCCAGGTCGTCTCGTACGCCCCTCAGGTCGATGTCCTCGTGCACGGTCCGGTAGCTCACCGTCATGGCATCGCCCGTACCGTACGGGGGCCGGCCGGTCGCCGTGTAGGCGATCGTCGCGCCCAGCGCGAAGATGTCCGCGGCCGGGGTGACGTCGTTACGCAGAAGGACCTCGGGCGCGGTGTATCCGGGGGTCCCGGGAGCGGTTCCGTCCCGGGTGAGAATCGTCTGCTCAAGGCCCCTGGCGATACCGAAGTCGATCAGTTGCGGCCCTTGGGGCGCGAGGATGACATTCTGCGGTTTCAGGTCCCGGTGGGTGACTCCGTGGGCATGGACGTCGGCCAGCCCCTCGGCGAGCGCCGCGAGCAGCCGCAGCGCGCTCTCCGGCGGGAACGGACCGTTCGCTCCCACGGCGTCGCGCAGCGTGGGTCCCGGTACGTACTCGGTGGCCAGCCAGTACGGGGACGTATCGAGTGACGCCTCGATCAACTGGGCGGTGTAGGCGCTCCGTACGGTTTCCACGGTCGCGGCCTCCCGCCGGAACCGGGCCAGCGCCTCGGGGTGATCGCTGATCTCGTCACGGATCACCTTTACGGCCACCAGCCGTCCGCCGGGCGAACGGCCGAGGTACACCTGTCCCATGCCGCCCGCACCGAGCCGGGCGATGATCCGCCATGCGCCTATTCGCTCGGGATCCTGAAGTCGCAGCTCATCCACCGGCATGACTTTGCCACACCCCGGCATCCGGCGGACCGCGAAGAACGCACAAATGCCCAGAGGTCCGTGAGTGTTCCCGTGCGGGTCGAATGAGCGGGGAGTCCTCGTCGTACCCGCCGCCCATCAGGGAGGCGGCGAGTCCGTGTGCGGTGCCGGCCCGGCTCCTTCAGTCCAGTGTGATCCGGGCGGCGACCGGCAGGTGGTCACTGCCGGTGGCGGGCAGGGTGCGGATATGGCCGACGGTCCCCGAGCGGACCATGACCTGGTCGATCCGGGCCAGCGGGAAGGCGGCGGGGAAGCTGAAGGCGAAGCCACGTTCCGCCACATTCATCCTTGAGGTCAACGGGGCCAACCCCCGGTCGTCGACGGTGCTGTTGAGGTCGCCCAGCAGGATCACCGCCGTCAACTCCTCGGCGGCGACGGCCTCCCCCAGCAGGCCGGCGCTCTCGTCGCGCCAGGCGGACGCGAGACCGGTCGCCCGGAAGCGGACCGAGGGCAGGTGCGCGACGTACGCCGCGATCTCGCCGTGCGGCGTGCGGACCACGGTCCGCAGCCCGCGACTCCAGTCCTCCGTGATTCCCCGGGGTTTGATGTCCAACTGCCGCGTTTCGGTGAGGGGATGCTTCGACCAGAGTCCGACGGTGCCCCGGACCGCGTGGTACGGATAGTCCGGGGCGAGGGTCTTCTCGTAGACCGTCAGGGCGGGGGGTATCAATTCCTCCAGCGCGATGAGATCGGGCTCGGCGTCGGCCAGAGCGCGCGCCGTACCGGCCGGATCGGTGTTCTCGTCGCTGACGTTGTGCTGCACCACGACCAGGTCGCGCGCGCCGGATTCCGCAGCGGGCAGCAGCAGCCCGCCGAAGAGGTACGTCCAGGCGGCCACCGGCAGCAGCAGGGCCACCAGCGCGAGGGCGGAGCGGCGCACCAGCGCCAGGCCGAGCAGCCCCACACATACCAGTCCGAGCCAGGGCAGGAACGCCTCCAGGGAACTGCCCAGACGGCCGACGGAGTTGGGTACGGCCCGATGGAACACCAGCAGCCCGGCCGTCAGCACCGCCAGCGCGGCGAGCACCATCCCGCGCGCCCGGACCGACCGTCGCCTCGCGTTCTTCGGCCCGTCCTTCGGCGCCCGCGCACCCGCGGCCCGCCACCACGCCCATCTCACCGTCGACGCCCCACCGCTGTCCGTTCGCACCCGCACCACCATCAACTCCCGTTCACTTGCCCTCGTACCCCCTGACGCGCCACCGGAGGAATCGGTTTCCGGCTCCACCCCCAGCTCCACGGCACGAACGACCTCGATCCCCATGATTGGCCTGACAAGTTCTGGACAGGTGGGGTTCGCCTCCACACTCTCGGGAGAGGTAACCAGCCCGGCGGTCCATACCGCCCATGGCCACTTCGGAAGGTGGCGCCGGTGAAATTCAGCTATGCGATGCTCCCCGACTATCCGCTCCAGGAGTCACTTGCCTCGATCAAGCTCGCCGATGAACTCGGCTTTCACGCCTGCTATGCCGCCGACGAGGCCTGGCACAAGGACCTGTGGCTGCTCTTCGCCGCGGCGGCGGGCCAGACCAGCCGGATCCGTCTGGGCCCGAGCGTGTCCCCGGTCACGATCCGGGAACCCACTCTGATCGCCCAGGCCCTGGCCACACTCGACGAGTTGTCCGGCGGCCGGGCGGAAGGCGTACTGTCCAGCGGGAACTTCGGGCTGCTGGCTCAGTACGGCACCGACTGGGCCCGCACCCGTCCGCTGTCCCGCGTCAAGGAAGCGCTGCATGTGGTGCGCACGCTGCTGGACGAGGGAGCCATCTCGTACGACGGCGAGTTCTTCACCTACCGCGGGCTGTTCACCTTCGCCCGCCCCGTCCAGGAGCGTGTGCCGCTCAAGCTCGGGGCGATGCGCGGGCCCAGGTCCTTCGAGGCGGCCGGAGAGTTGTCCGACGGCTGCCACCACGCGCTGAGCTACACGCGCGAGGCGTATGACTACGCGGTGCGGCACATCCGGGCAGGAGCCGAGCGCGCGGGCAAGGACTGGCGGTCCCTGGACATTGGCGCCTGGGTCGTCTTCGCCACCGGACCCGACTCCGCGACCGCCAAGGACGCGGCCCGCAGCATGGTCGGCATCTATGCCTCCTCGATGCCCGAGGAACAGCTCCGCCGCAATGGGGTCGACCCGGGCGAACTGAAGCCCGTCATCGACGCCATCGCGGCGGGTGACCTCGCCCGTGGCATCGAGTTGACGACACCCGAGATCGCCGAACGGCTCTCCATCGCGGGTACCCCCGAGGAGTGTCTGGAGAAGATCCAGCGGGAGATCGCGCCCAGCGGTGTCAATCACATGATCTGCGCCATCACCGACCGCAGCCTCGTCAGCGCCTTCACCGGCCGTGACCTCGTGGGAGCGGCAGATGTGAACACCCAACTCCGTCTGATCCACGACAAGATCATGCCTGCCTTCGCCTGATTCAGGGCTTCGCCTGACCGGTGCCGTCCCTGACCGAGGCCGTCCGGCTCCGGGCGGCGCGGGTGGCACCGTCAGGCGTCGCGGGCTCGCGAAGACCGTCCGGACACAACCTGGCGGAGCGCCGTAGGTGTCGTTCTCGGACAACTCCGTACGCGCCCTGCCGGCCGGATATGCCCGGCATGAACGGAATGGACGTTCACTGCCCGGCGTGAGCCGGGGCGGGCTTTCGTTGCGCGGGGGAGAGGGGGCGCGGGCCGGTCAGCCCCAGCAGTCGCGCCAGCCGGGTGTACGAGTCGAGCAGCGCCTCACGGTCGTAGGTGCTCGTCATGACCAGGAATTCGTCGGCCCCGCTGCGCGCCAGCAGCTTCCGGAGACCGGCCGCCACCTCGTCCGCCGTACCGTACAGATGCCCGCGCCGCGCTTCCTCGAAGAGTGTGCGCTCGCGTTCCGTCATGGCGGTGGCGAGAATCGTCTCGACCGAGGCCAGCGGCGGGAACTCCCCGTGGGTGCGGGAGTACGCCGTCGACCAGGCCTCCGGGAGCAGCAGCGCGCGGGCCTCCCGCGTGGTCCGTGCCACCGCGACCGTGCCGGACAGGACGACATACGGCCGCTCGCCCCAGGCGGAGGGGCGGAAGTCATCGCGGTACGCCTCGATGGCCCGGAGCATCGAGTCCTCGCCCCGTACGGCGGCGATGACCAGCGGCAGCCCGGCCTCCGCCGCGACCCGTGCGCCCTGGCCGGTGGCCAGGACGAAGGCCGGGACGCTCAGCCCTTCGGCGGGATGGGCGTGGACCTGGGGGTGCGCGTTCTGGGTGCCGGTGAAATATCCGAGGAGTTCGGCGAGCTGCCCGGGGAAGTCGGCCGCGTCCTCCTTGTCCCGGCCGAGTGCCTTGCGTATCCCGTCGGTGAACCCCACCGACCGTCCGAGCCCCATGTCGATACGGCCCGGGAAGAGGGATTCCAGCACCCCGAACTGCTCGGCGACGACGAGCGGTTGGTGGTTCGGCAGCATGACACCGCCGGTCCCGACACGGATGGTCGACGTGGCGGCGGCCACGGCCGCCGCGAGCACGGTCGGAGCCGAGCCGGCGACGCCCGGCACGCTGTGGTGCTCGGACACCCAGAAGCGGTGATAGCCAAGGGCCTCGATCCGCCGGGCGAACGTGACGCTGTCGCGCAGCGCCTGGGGACCGTCCGACCCCTCCCGGATACGGGAGCGGTCCAGGACGGAGAAGGGAACAGTCGCCGCGATACTCACACCATCTCCAACAACCGTGCCGTACGAGGATTCCCCGCGGCCGAGATTCGCCTTTCGGTGCACCTGTTGGCCGGTATCGTACGAAACCTCGCCCCCGGCGCGGGCCGGCGGTTATGTTTGCGGCCATGTTCCATGTTTGGGGGTCGCCATGAGAGCGTTCTGGACCGTTCTGGCCATCCTCTTCGCAGCCCTCGCCGTCGGAAGCCTCGCCGTACTGAACGAGGGAGCCGACCGGTCGATCGCGCTCAGTGACATCGCCGTCGCGGCGGTGCTCGGCACGCTGGCCTGGCTCAGCTGGGGCGCCCGGCGGTGAGGGGTCCGCGCCGGCGACTCGAACCGCCGTAGGAGGGCCGTAGGGCTGTCATCGAGCGCCCTACGGCCCCTGCCATCCGTCGCGGTCGGCGGCCAGGTCCCCGAGGCCGCCGTCGGTCCCGCGCCTCCTGGGAGAGCCGCCCGCACGTGTCGTCTGTCCGTCCGGGGACGGGAACGGTCAGATCTGGGCGAGGCCGCCGTCGACGAAGAGTTCGGCGCCCGTGGTGAAGGAGCTCTGGTCCGAGGCGAGGAAGACGGCCATGGCGGCGACCTCGTCCGGGCTGCCCATCCGGCCCAGCGGGACCTGGGCCGTGAAGCTGTCCCTGAACTTCTGCCTGGCCTGTGGGCTGTCGCCCGCCAGGCCGTCGATACCGGGGGTCTCGATCGGCCCCGGAGAGATGGCGTTGACCCGGATCCCGCGGTCGGCGAGCTCCGCGGCCCAGGTGCGGGCGAGGTTGCGGATGGCGGCCTTGGTGGCGCTGTACACGCTCATCGCCTCGATGCCGAGCGAGGCGTTGGTGGAGGAGAGCACGAGCACGGACGCGCCGTTGGGCAGGAGCGGCAGGGCCTTCTGAACGGTGAAGATCAGCCCCTTGACGTTGATGTCGAAGGTGGTGGTGTACTGCTCCTCGGTGATCTTCCCGAGCCGTGCCAGTTCGCCGCCGCCCGCGTTGGCCGCCACGATGTCCAGCCGCCCGCTGCGGGTTTCGATCGTCTCGAAGAGCGTGTCGAGATCATGGAGATCCGACACATCGCTCTGTACGCCGACGGCCCGCTCCCCGATGGCCTCCACGGCGGCGTCCAGGTCGGGCTTGCGCCGTCCGGTCAGATATACGGTGGCGCCTTCTGCGGCGAACCGGCGTGCGATGGCGAACCCGATGCCCTTCGAGCCGCCGGTCACGAGGGCCACCTTGTTTTCCAGCTGTCCCATGACATCCATCCTTGAGGTAATGAGTTTTGTTACATTAAAGAGTGCGCTTAACGACATGCCCGCGCAGCGGTGGTACGACGCGCCGAAAAGCACCTTTCCTAGCGGACGGTCAGCACGTTCTGGAGGACATCGGCCAGTGTGGTGCGGGCCAGCTCGCCGCGTAGGACGGCATCGATTCCGTCGTACACGCTTTTCATCGTCGGCCGGATCCCGAAACCCACCGGACAGTCCAGGTTCGGTTCGGCGCGGTGCATGGCGAACAGGGGGCTGGGCTCCACGGCGTCGTAGACGTCCAGCAGTGTGATGGCTTCGACTTCACGCGCCAGCGTCCAGCCCGCGCCCGCGCCGCGCCGGGATTCGACGATCCCGGCCTCGCGCAGCTCTCCGAGCAGACGCCGGATGACCACGGGATTGGTGTTCACGCTTCCCGCGATCTGCTCCGAGGTGGCGATCTCGTGCCCCCGGCGCCGGTAGAGCTCCATCCAGGTCAGGGCATGGGCCGCCACCGTCAGTCTGCTGTTCGCGCTCACTCGTTCGTCACCTCCCGGCGCCTCCCGGCGCCTCCCGCACCGCTGAGCCCCGGCACCGTTAGTCGCAACGTTAAAGGTTACGACTGGCCTCGTCAACCGCCGGACCTCGTCAACCGCCGGACCTCGTCAACCGCTCACCTGGTCAGCGGGCCGATCCCCGGACGGTCGGCGAGGGCTGCCGCGCGGAGAACCGTGACCAACACGTCGTCGTGCGGACGAACACCCTGATGTGCGTTCCTTCTTCGGAAGTCGATTCACCAGTCGATTCAGCAGTCGATCACCACATGATGTGGCCGCACGCTGTGTGGATCACCTCTATTGTCTTGCGGCCACGCGCGGCCGAAGATCCTCGGCACCGCACCCCGGACCCTCGGACTCCGGGTCTCACGGTCACCCGGGCCCCGGACCGCGGGCAGCCAGGACGCTCGACAGGAGGACACCCGATGACCACAGCGCCCCCGCGGGAGCCGGCCCCACCGACCCCGGCCGGCAGGGAGCCCTGGCCGGCGCGGATGGCGCTGCGCTTCACCGCGTTCTCCGAGAGATGGCTGCCGGACGCGCTGGGCTTCGTACTCGTGGGCACCTTCGCGGTCTTCGCGCTCGGCCTCGTGACCGGTGAGGACCTGGTCGGCGCCCCCTCGGATCCGGCGGCGACGACCGGCTACGGGCTGGTGGACGCGTGGGGGCAGGGCTTCTGGTCCCTGATCACGTTCACCCTCCAGATGGCGATGATCATTATCGCCGGGTACGCGGTCGCGGTCTCGCCACCGGTCGGGCGGCTGATCGGCCGGCTCGCGCGGGTGCCGCGTACGCCTCGCGGAGCGATCGCGTACACCGCGGCCGTCGCGATGGTGACGTCCTATCTCAACTGGGCCTTCAGCCTGATCTTCACGGCGATCCTCGCCAAGGAGATAGCGCGCAGGGTCGTGGGCGTCGACTACCGGGCGCTGGGCGCGATGGCCTTCCTCGGACTCGGCACCGTATGGGCCCAGGGGCTGTCCGGGTCCGCCGCGCTCCAGGTGGCGAGCGAGGCGTCGAGCCCGCCCGCCGTACAGAAGGTCATCGCGGAGGGGCGCGGAAGCGGTCTCATCCCGCTCACGGAGACCATCTTCCTCTGGCAGGGCATGGCGGCCACAGCGATCGTCTTCGTCGTCGCCGTCGGTATGGCCTGGTTCCTGTCGCCGTCGCCGGAGCGCGCGAAGACCGCCGAACAGATGGGTGTCGAGCTGGGGCCCAGTGTGGCGAACGAGCGCGCGGAACTGCGCCGAGGCAGGCCGGGGGAGTGGATCGAGTACAGCCCCGTCTTCGCGATCCTGCTGTTCGCGCTCGGAGTGTGGTACCTGGCGCGGCACTTCGCCCGCGCGGAGGGCAGCGCCCTCAACGCCCTGGATCTGAACACCGTCAACCTCATTCTCATCCTGCTGGCGCTCATCCTGCACTGGCGTCCGGTACGGCTGGCCCAGGCCGTCAAGGAGGGGACGCCGGCGGCTTCCGGCGTACTGCTCCAATTCCCGCTGTACGGCGGGATCTTCGGGATGATCGCCTTCACCGGGCTGAGCAAGACCATCGCCGGCTGGCTGGTGTCGGTGTCGAACGAGTTCTTCTACCCGGCCTTCATCGCCATCTACAGCTGTGTGCTCGGCGTCTTCGTCCCCAGCGGCGGCAGCAAGTGGGTCATCGAGGCGCCCTACGTCCTGGACGCGGCCAATCAACTCCAGGTGAACCAGGGCTGGGTGGTCGTGGTGTACGACCTCGGCGAGGCGAGCGCCAATCTCCTCCAGCCGTTCTGGATGCTGCCCACGCTGACGATCCTCGGGCTCAAGGCGCGCGACATCATGGGCTACACCTTCGCGATGTTCCTGGTGTGCTTCCCGGTCGTGCTGATCGTCGTCACTCTCTTCGCCCGCACGCTCCCCTTCCCCTGAGCGCCGGGCCCCGTCGGGACCCGGCAGGTGCGGCCGGGGCGGCAGGTCGTGAACCCCGCGCACATGGTCGTGAGGAGTGTCGTCGGTGAAGAACTGACGGGGCTCGCCGGCGCTGACGCCGACCGTGCCGCTGCCCGCGTCGACTCGGTGCTCGATGGATCACCGGAATTGCCCATTCGTGCCAGAACGCGTGGCTGGTTGACTGTTCTGGGCCCACTCCCGGCCGATTCTGGCCGTTTACGACCAGGGGTGTAGGCCACGCACCGCAACAGGGTCAGGATATAGCCGTGGTGGGCAACCTTCCCGTCGTGACGACCAGCTTCGTCGGCCGGAACAGCGAGCTGGGCTCGATCGAACGGGCATTCGCGGAGCACCAGTTGGTCACGCTCACGGGCAGTGGAGGCGTGGGCAAGAGCCGGCTGGCGCTGCGTGCCGCCGAGGCGGCGGGTGGCCGGTTCCCGGATGGTGTGTGGTGGGCGGATCTGTCGCCGTTGTACGACGAGAAGCTGTTGCTGGGGACGGTGTGTGATGCCGTCGGGCTCTCGGATCATTCGCTGCGTTCGCCGGTGGAGGCGTTGTGCGAGTGGCTGGCGGGGCGGCGGTTGCTGCTGGTGCTCGACTGCTGTGAGCGGATGGTGGCGGCGGTCGGGCATCTGGTCGGTGAGCTGCTGACGGCCGCACCCGGCCTGACCGTACTCGCCACCAGCCGTCAGCCGCTCGGTGCGCGGGGCGAGCACTGCCTCGACGTTCCCCCGCTGCCCCTGGAGGGCGATGACGACGCGCTACGGCTCTTCCGTGACCGGGCCGCCCGTACCGCGCCCCAGGTGTCCCTGGACGACCCGGGCACGGCCGCCGCGGCCGTGCGGATCTGTCATCGTCTCGAAGGTGTTCCGCTGGCGGTCGAACTGGCCTGTGCCCGGCTGGCGGATCATTCGGTGGAGCGTGTCGCGGATCTGCTGACCAGCCGGCTGGAGGTGCTGACCGACGAGACGGTCTGGCCCCGTCGTCATCGCGCGCTGCGTACCGCGATCGGGTGGAGCCATGAGTTGTGTGCCCCTCTCGAACGTCTGCTGTGGGCCAGGCTCTCCGTTTTCCGTGGTGACATCGGGGCGGCCGACGCGCGGGCGGTGTGCGCCGGAGGTCCGCTCGGTGCCGACGCGGTCACCGCCGCCCTGGCGGGACTCGTCGCCAAATCCGTGCTGCGCCAGGACGAGGGCGGGGACGGCCGTTACCGCATGCTCGACACGCTGCGCGAATACGGCGCCATGTGGCTCGGCGAACTCGGCGAGGAGAAGCTTCTCGCCGACCGGCACGCCGCGCACTTCGCCGAACTCGCGCGCCGCGCCCACGCCGGCTGGCTCGGCCCGGACCAGGTCGCCTGGTACCGGCGCGTCGCCGACACCCACGCCGACCTGTGCGCGGCCATCGACCATCTCCTCGAACACGACCCGGCACAGGGCGTGGAGATGGCGGGCCGCACCGGGCTCTTCTGGAGCTGCTGCGGCCACCTCCACCAGGCCCGCAGCTGTCTGGAACGCGCGCTGCGCCTCCACCCCGCCGGAGGACAGCACCGTACCCGCGCCCTCTGGGCCCTCGGCATCACCCTCGCGCTCCAGGGCGACCACGAGGCCGCCCGCCGGGTCGGTGAGGAGTGCAGTGTCTCCGCCTGGCACGACAACGAGCCGGAATCCCTGCTCTCCGCCGCCCACCTCGTCGGCTTCAACTGCCTGATGATGGGCCGCCCCCTGGCCGCGCACACCGTCTGCGACCGCGCGCTGCGCAATCTGCCGGGCGATCCGCGCGACGCCCCGTCACAGTTGCGCTGCCGGGTGATAAGGCTGTTCGCGCTCACGGCGCTCGGCCGACTCGATGACGCGCGCGAGGAGGCCGCCGGGCTGCAACGGCTCAGCCTGCGTTACGGCGAGCGGTGGGCGCGTGCCTACGCCGACCACCAACTCGCCTTCATACACCTCCTACAGGGCCGCCCGCGCGATGCCGAGGGCCATGCGCGGGCGATGCTCGCGGGCAAGTACGAGCTGCACGACAGTCTCGGGATCGCTCTCGGTCTCGATCTGCTCGCCGGAGCGATCGCGGTCCAGGGTGACGGTGTGGAGGCGGCCCGCACGTACGGCACGGGACACGCGTACTGGCGCATGATCGGCCATCCCCATCGCGGTTCCCCCGAACTCGGCGCGCTCCGTGAGGAGTGGGAGCGGCGGGCACGGGAAGCCGCGGGCGACCCCGCCTACGAGAAGGCGTACGACCGGGGTCTGGCCGACGACGCCAGGAGCGGGCTCGTCCGCGCGCTGCAAGGCCATCTGCCGTCGTAGAGCCCCGCCGCGGACCGGGACGGGGGACCCGAAGGGCGATCACCACGTCACAGGGGCCGGGGCGCCCTCACACCTTCCGGTTCTCGGAACGGACCATCCACGCGTGCTTTTCGAGGGTGTCGATGATCGAGTGGAGGATGTCGGCGGTGGACGGGTCCGCCTTGTCCACGCCGTCATGAAGGCGCCGCATGGTCGCTGTCGTCGCGTAGAGGCGCGTCGTGATGAGATCCACCACGGCCGCCACGCTCAGCTCGCCCTCCGGGAACTTGGGCAGGGTCGTGGTGGCCACGACGGTGTCGGAGCGCCCGTCCGGAACGGTGTGGAGCGCCCTCATGCGCTCGGCGATCTCGTCGCCACTCTCTCGGGCGTCGTCCACGATGTTGTCCAGCTGGAGGTGCAGGTCCCGGAAGTTGTGACCCACCAGGTTCCAGTGGGCCTGCTTGCCCTGTAGGTGCAGTTCGATGAGGTCGACAAGAATCGCCTGGAGGGCCTCCGACAACTGCCGGGACGCCGTGAAGCCCACGGCCGCGTCGTGCTCGGAGAGACGAGCAGAGGGTGAAACAGTGCGCGACGTCATGTTTCCGCTCCTTCAGAGAAACGCGTTCCCCGGGGCACTGAGCACAGAGAAGGCGTGCCGTCATGTCATCCCCAGTCTCGTCGCAGACTTCCGACCTCGCAGCTTGGACCTTCAGGGCTGGAGCGTGGTGGCCCAGGCCGCGGTGACGGCCTCGTAGGCGGTCTGTCCCGTCTCGTCCAGCGTCCGCGTCGTCCCGTCGGCCATGACGACCGCCAGCGTCCGTGCCGCGAAGGTGTCCAGCTCCAATACCGCCACCACGCGTTCGAGCTGGGAGATCAGACTGCGCGGTGAGCGCGGCGGATCGCCCCACTCGGCACCCGCCTGTCCGACGAGGTCCAGGAGCCCTTCGGTGCCGGGCTCGCCGTCGAGGGCGCGGTGCAGTCGGGTGAGGACCTCCCACAGCGCGTCCAGGTCACCCGAGTCCACCGCGAGCGCGTGCACGGTCGGCTGTGGCGTTCCTGCGGGGGAGAGCAGTGGTTCGAGACCGCTCCCGGCGCGCGCCGGGAGCCTGGAGACGACGCGGTCGCACGCGGTCGCGGCCTCGGCGTAGGGGGCCCCGGGGAGTTCCCAGGGGTCGTCGTCCAGAGCGGCGGCCGCCGCCAGGTGATCGAGCAGCCGGTCCCCGACGGTCCGCAGATCGCGCAGCCAGCCCTTGTCGTCGGGCAGCACACACCACCGTCGGCCCGGCCTCAGTGATTTCGCGCTCTCGTTCATGCGTCCAGCGTTCCAGCACCGGTCCACCGCCCGCAGGCACTTGCCCGCGCCTGGCGGAGAACGTGCGGACGGGACCTAGTGGCGCCGCGTGGCACCACTAGGCGCCACGTGGCGCCATCGGCGGTGCCAGAGCGGCTGGAAGCCCCTGTGGTGCCGTACTGATGCACTGTGATGCCAGTGCGTTTTAGCAGGTCAGCGTCTCCTTCTTGGCCTGGTTTCATGCTCGCTTCCCTCATGGGGTTGCGGATGGCGCCATGGTGGTGCCACTATGGCGTTATGGACCTCACGCCGTATGTCGACAACCTTCGCCGCGAACTCGCGGTGGCCGCGGAAGCCGGCGGTCAGGAAGCCCGCGAGCTGGCCGACCGGCTGACCGCTCCCCTGGAGTCGGCGACCCGTCTGACGATGCTCAATGTGCTCTCCGCCGCGATGGACGAGATCACCCGCGAACTCGCCCCGGGCTCGGTCGATGTACGGCTGCGCGGGCTCGACCCCGACTTCGTGGTGACGCGGCCGGCGGGCGACGAGGCGTACGAGGACAGGAGCGGGCCCGCCGAGCCGCTCAGGGCGCCCGCCCCGGCACCCGCCGACGGCGACGACGGCGGCACCGCTCGCGTCAACCTGCGGCTGCCCGCTCATCTCAAGGCGCGCGCCGAGGAGGCCGCGAGCCGCGAGGGCCTGTCGGTCAACGCGTGGCTGGTACGAGCGGTATCGGCCGCGGTCGAAGGCGGCGCCCCGGCACGCACGGCGGAGAAGACCCGCGCCACCCGCACCGTCGGACAGAGCGTCACGGGCTGGGTCCGCTAGCCGCGCCGCGCCCCGCCCCGCCCGCACCGTTTCATTCGCGTCACTTCACCCACGTCACTTCAGCCACGTCACTTCATCCGCGTCACTTCATCCGCGTCACTTCATCCGCGTCACTTCATCCACACCACGCCCCACCAGCAGGGACGCCACGAAGACCCAAGAGGACGGGACAGCCATGCCTACTTTCGACACCCCCGCGACGATCTCGGCCACCGCCCATGTGGAAGCCGGGTCCATCAGGTTCATCGCCGCCGACCGGCTCGACACCATCGTCGTGGTGGAGCCCCGCGACCCCAGGAAGGACCCGGACCTACGGGCGGCGGAGCAGACCGAAGTGCGGTACACCAACGGCCTGTTGACCATCAGAACGCCGAAGCAGCGCTATCTCGTCGGGCGCACGGGCGTTGTCGACATCACGGTCGAACTGCCCACGGGCTCGCAGGTGGAGTTGACCTGCGCCTGGGCCCAGGTGCACAGCGAGGGCCGGCTCGGCGAGGTCCGGGTGAAGACCTCGTCGGGCGACGTCCGCCTCGACACCACCGGCCCGCTGCACCTGACCGCGGCCCACGGCAGCATCACCGTGGACCGCGTCGAGGGGTCCGCCGAGATCACCACCAGCTCCGGCAGTCTCCGCGTCGGCGCCGTCGACGGCCCGGCCGTCCTGAAGAACTCCCACGGCGCCACAACCGTCGTCGACGCCTTGGGTGATCTGCGCGTGAGCGGCGCCAACGGCGACATCCTCATCGAGCACGCGGAGGGCTCGGTCGCCGCCACCACCGCGCACGGCACCCTGCGCGTCAGCGATGTCGCCCGCGGGGCGGTCCAGTTGGAGACCTCCCACGGCTCCATCGAGATCGGCATCCGCGAGGGCACGGCGGCCTGGCTCGACGCCAGCTCGGGCACCGGGCAGGTGCACAACGCGCTCACCGCGTCCGAGGCCCCGGACAAGTCCGAGGACACCGTCGAGATCAAGGCCCGTACCCGCCACGGCAACATCGACATCCGCCGCGCCCGGGCCTGACCCGCCCCAACCCCCGCATCTCCTTACGGCCAAGTCCACTTCACCACTCACCACGCCTTCGAATGGGAGGGCCCCATGCCTTCTTCTGTCATGCCCACGCCCAGGCAGGGCGGCGGTCACCCGTCGCCGGCCGCCGTCTCCGCCGTCCAACTGCGCAAGTCGTACGGCGACAAGACCGTCCTCGACGGCATCGATCTGCGCATTCCGGCCGGGTCCGTGTTCGCGCTGCTCGGGCCGAACGGCGCCGGCAAGACCACCACCGTGCAGATCCTGTCCACGCTCATCTCCGCCGACGGCGGGCAGGCCCAGGTCGCGGGCCACGACATCGCCACATCACCGGACGGGGTGCGCGCCGCGATCGGCGTCACCGGGCAGTTCTCCGCCGTCGACGGGCTGATCACCGGCGAGGAGAACATGCTCCTCATGGCCGATCTGCACCACCTGTCCAAGCGTGACGGGCGGCGGGTCGCCGCCGAGCTGCTGGAGCGCTTCGACCTCACCGACGCCGCGAAGAGGCCCGCCTCCACCTACTCCGGCGGCATGAGGCGCCGTCTCGACATCGCCATGACCCTTGTCGGCGATCCGCGCATCATCTTCCTCGACGAACCCACCACCGGCCTCGACCCGCGCGCCCGCCACAATATGTGGGGCATCATCCGCGAGCTCGTCACGGGCGGCGTCACCGTCTTCCTCACCACCCAGTACCTGGACGAAGCCGACGAACTCGCCGACCGCATAGCCGTGCTCAACGACGGCAAGATCGCGGCCCAGGGCACCGCCGACGAGCTGAAACGGCTCATCCCCGGCGGACACGTCCGGCTGCGGTTCGCCGACCCGGCCGCCTACCAGTCCGCCGCCCTCGCGCTGCGTGAGGGTACTCGGGACGACGAGGCACTGTCGCTGCGGATTCCGAGCGACGGCAGCCAGCGCGAGCTGCGCTCCCTCCTCGACTGGCTGGACGCCGCCGGTGTCGAGGCGGACGAACTGACCATGCACACCCCCGACCTTGATGACGTGTTCTTCGCCCTGACCGGCTCCGGCATGCCCGGCCGGAACAGCCAGACCAAGCAGCCCAGCCAGCCCAACCAGCCCAAGGAGAACGTCCGATGAGTTCCCTCTCCCTCGCCGTGCGCGACTCCTCCACGATGCTGCGGCGGAATCTGCTGCACGCGCGGCGCTATCCGTCCATGACACTGAACCTGCTGCTCACCCCGATCATGCTGCTGCTGCTCTTCGTCTACCTCTTCGGCGACGTGATGAGCGCGGGCATCGGCGGCGGCGGCGCGGACCCCTCCGAGTACATCGCCTATATCGTCCCGGGCCTGCTGCTGATGACCATCGGCAGCACCACGATCGGCACCGCGGTCTCCGTCTCCAACGACATGACCGAGGGCATCATCGCCCGCTTCCGCACGATGGCGATCCACCGAGGCTCTCTGCTCATCGGGCATGTCGTCGGCAGCGTGCTCCAGTCGATCGCCAGCGTGGTCCTCGTCGGCGCCGTCGGCGTGGCCATCGGATTCCGCTCCACCGATGCCACCGTCCTTGAGTGGCTCGCGGCGTTCGGACTGCTCGTCCTCTTCGCCACGGCGCTCACCTGGATCGCGGTCGGCATGGGTCTGATCAGCCCGAACGCCGAGGCCGCCAGCAACAACGCGATGCCGTTGATCTTCCTGCCGCTCATCTCCAGCGCCTTCGTCCCGATCGACGCGATGCCGGGCTGGTTCCAGCCGATCGCCGAGTACCAGCCGTTCACCCCGGCCATCGAGACCCTGCGCGGGCTGCTGCTCGGCACCGAGATCGGCGACAACGGCTGGCTGGCCGTCGGCTGGTGCCTGGGGCTGGCCGTGCTCGGCTATGTCTGGTCCAAGTCGGTGTTCAACCGCGACACCACGCGCTGAGCGCCAGAGCGCGCG
Source organism: Streptomyces sp. NPDC094034 (assembly GCF_040303865.1). Taxonomy (NCBI): domain Bacteria; kingdom Bacillati; phylum Actinomycetota; class Actinomycetes; order Kitasatosporales; family Streptomycetaceae; genus Streptomyces; species Streptomyces sp. NPDC094034. The sequence goes on from NZ_JBEOUD010000070.1 coordinate 26,632, forward strand.
AGGGCGGGGTGCTCACTCTCACCGACAGGGAGTGAGCACCCCGCCCTCGTGTGTCCGTACGACCGTGTTCGCCCGACACACCTAGATGAGTAAGTCCGAAGTTTTCGGGTGCATGAAGCGAGGGTCTCGTTAGTCCGTTTGTGACGACAGACCTCGAAACCCTCGCGATTGCAC
>NZ_JBEOUD010000071.1:0-25431 GCF_040303865.1 Streptomyces sp. NPDC094034
CGCTGGAACAACTCCCACAGTTCGTCCGGCACCAGCCGCTCAACGATTCCCACACAGACAGGCTACCGAACCAGCCAAATGAGATGGCTTCTTAGCCGCCAACACCCACGACAGCCTCGGACTGAAGCCCATGGTGGCGGTCTCCAAACGAGACACGACCCCGAAAACGGCTGGCACTGTCAGCCCCACAAGCTCCACGCGATCTGGGACGGTTGGTCACCCGTGCAGTTCTTGTCCACCCCCGGACCGGTGTGTACCAGCTCGTTGAGGGTTGAGAAGGAGACCGAACCAATGGACTGCTGAACCGGCCTCGGACCGGCGAGGTGGCGCGCAGGAGCGTCCGGGTCGGATGATTCAGATGACATTGAGGTGGTCGAGGAACGGGGTCGCGTCAGCCGGGTCGCCCGTGATGCGGCAGTGGTCGCGCCAGGGTGTGCGGGTGGTGGCCCAGGCGATGAAGTCGAGTGCCGTGCTGTGCACCCGGGTGGGGGCGTCCGCGCCGGGTGTCACGGTCAGGTAGCCGTCCTGGGTGGTCGCGGGGTGGACGGTGACGGTGGTCGCGCCGGGGCCGGTCAGGTCGAGGACGAGGGGGCGGCGGACGGTGGCGGTGAGTTCGGGTCCCTGCATCTGGGGGAGGCCGGCGAGCATGAAGTCGATGGCGGGGGCGACCTGGTCGTCGGTCGGCTCCGGAGCGGTGAGCGGGAGCGGGCCGTCCGGGGCGAGCAGGTCGTTGTGGAGGTGGCAGAGGACGTTGAACGCCATGGTGTTGGCGAGGAGGTGGCGGGGGTAGGTGCCGAGCCCGGGGACCTCGACGGGTTCGTCGGCCCCCGGAGGTTCCTGGGCGGCTGCCAGGAGGTCCAGTTGGCGGGGGGTGCTGTGCCGCCACTCGTCGAGGACTTGGGCGTGGCTGAGGCCGCGGCGCTGGTCGACGCGCAGGTCGTGGTAGCGCTCGCGGTTCTTGGGCAGCGTGGGGTCAGGCGGGGGTGGGTGTACGGCCTCGGAGGCGAGCGCCGCGAGGTGGGCCACCACGTCGATGACACGCCAGCCGGCGCAGGCGGACGGCAGTTCCCACTGGCCGTCGTCCACTTGGGGGACGATCTCGGCGAGTTGCGCCGTGATGGAGCGCGCGGCGGCCAGTCCGGCCCGGGTCATCGTGCTCCTCCCTCACCTGTCCGGCCCGTCCGTTCAGGCGGCGTTCTGCCCGATCCAGACGGTCTTGGCGTTCATGAACTCCCGCATGCCGAGGTCGGACAACTCGCGTCCGTAGCCGCTGCGTTTGACGCCGCCGAAGGGGATCTCGGGGTAGCTGGTGGTGTTGCCGTTGATGAAGGCCATGCCGGACTGGATATCGCGGACGAACAGTTCGCGTTCGGCCTCGTCCTCGCTCCACAGGTTCGATCCGAGGCCGTAGGGGTGGCTGTTGGCCTCCCGCAGGGCTTCCTCCAGGGAGGAGACGGTCCACACCTGTGCCACGGGGCCGAAGACCTCCTCGTGGTACATCCGCATCCGGGGGGTGATGCCGGTCAGGATGGTGGGCGGGTAGAACCAGCCGGGTCCGTCGGGGCGTTCGCCGCCCAGCAGTACGGTCGCGCCCTTGGCGACGGCGTCCTCGACGTAGGACTCCACGTCCTGTCGGCCGGACTCGGTGGCCAGCGGTCCGACGTCGGTGTCCTCGGCCATCGGGTCGCCCACCGTCAGGGCTCCCATCTTGGCCACGAACATCTCGATGAACGCGTCACCGATGGCCTCGTGCACGTAGAAGCGTTTGCCGTTGATACAGGACTGTCCGTTGTTGAGGGTCCGCGCCCTGACCGCGACGTCGGTGGCCCGCTCCAGGTCGGTGGAGGGCATGACGATGAAGGGGTCGGAGCCGCCGAGTTCGAGGACCACCTTCTTGATCTCGTCGCCGGCGATGGCGGCCACCGACCGTCCGGCGGGCTCGCTGCCGGTCAGGGTCGCGGCGGCCACCCGCGGGTCGCGCAGCACCTGTTCCACCCGTCCCGAGGAGATCAGGAGGGTCTGGAACACGTCGTCGGGGAAGCCCGCCTCACGGAAGAGTTCCTCCAGGTAGAGGGCGCACTGCGGCACGTTCGAGGCGTGCTTGAGGAGTGCGACGTTCCCTGCGGTGAGCGCGGGTGCGGCGAACCGCATGGCCTGCCACAGCGGCAGGTTCCAGGGCATCACCGCGAGTACGACGCCGATTGGCTGGAACGTGACGAACGTCTGCTGCGCGCCCACGCGTTCGCCGTTGCCTTCCAGGTCGCGCAGGAACGCGGGGCCCTCCGTGGCGTAGAAACGCAGCCCGTGCACGCACTTGACCACTTCCTGCTCCGCGGCCCGGAACGTCTTGCCCATCTCGGTGGTGATCATTTCGCTGACGCTCTCGACCTCCTTCTCCAGGCGGTCGGCGGCGTGCCGCAGCCACTCCGCCCGCTGCCCGCCGTTCGTCAGGCGGTAGGAGGCGGCCGCTTCCGCCGCGCGGGCGAGCTTGTCCTGGAGTTCCTCGGGGGTCAGTTCGTCGAACCTCCTGAGGACCTCACCGGTCACCGGACTCGTCGTTGCGATAGCCATGAATCCACCGTATAACCGGCCGGCAGGTCCGGCAATTCACCCATTTGCACCATCAGTGGGTGCGGCGGCTCCGGATGCATGGCATGCGCGGGGGTGCGACCATGGTGGGGTCCGAAGCGGCGGCCGCGGTGAACGGCGCCGGGACCGTGTTCTACCCGCGTCGCACTCCCCCGAGCCGCCCTTTTGCCGGTCGGCGAGAGCGAGAGACCCATGACGCAGCAGATGCAGGCAGCCCGGATGCACGGTTACAAGGAACCCCTCCGGGTCGAGGAAGTCCCGGTGCCCGAGCCCGGCGCGGAAGAGATTCTCCTGAAGGTCGCCGCGACCGGCATGTGCCGAAGCGACTACCAGCTCCTGAACGGCTACTTCGAGGGACCCTTCCCGGTGGACCTGCCCTACATTCCCGGTCACGAGGTCACCGGCCGGGTGGCGGGACTCGGCAGGGAGGTGCCCCCGACGGTGGGCTACTCGGAGGGTGACATGGTCGTGGTCAACCCCAGCTGGGGAGACGGCACGTGCCGGCAGTGCCGGGAAGGCAACGAACAGCTGTGCAGTGGCGACGGCCGCTGGGTGGGTTTCGGTCCGCCGGGCGGTTTCGCCGAGTACATGGCCGTGGAGTGCCGCCATGCGATCCCGGTCTCGGAGGAGGCCGCGCGGGCGCCGGAGCTCCTCGCCCCGATGACCGACGCGGGCATGACCCCGTACCGAGGGATGCGCAAGCTCCGGGATGCGGGCAAGCTCGGTCCCGGCCGGACCGTCGCGGTCACGGGCATCGGCGGGCTGGGCAGCTATGCGATCCAGTACGCGAAGCTGCTCGGCGGCGGTGCGACCACGGTGGCGCTCGCACGGACGGACAGCAAGCTGGACGTGGCGAAGGAGAACGGCGCGGACCACGGGATCAACGTGCGCAACAAGTCCACGGAGGTCATCCAGGACGAACTGGAGAGGCTGACCGGCCGCCGGACGATCGACGCCATCCTGGACTGCGTCGGAAGCGAGTCGTCCATCTCCATGGGCTTCGACCTGCTGGGCCCCGAGGGGGCGCTGGCGGCCGTCGGCCTGATGAGCCAGCGCGTCGAGCACCGGCAGTTCCCGTTCGTGGGCACCGAGCTGACCTACCTCGGCTCGTTCTGGGGCAACCACCTGGACCTCGTCGAGGTGCTCTCGCTCGCCGAGGCCGGCCTCGTCAGGCACAACGTGACCAAGGTGGCCCTGGAGGACATCAACGAGAATCTGGACGCCCTGGGCCGGGGTGACGTCGTCGGACGCCGGGTCATCGTCTTCGAGTAGGTCATCGTCTTCGAGTTCGATTCGAGTAGGTCATCGTCTTCGAGTGAGCCTGGGGCCCGCGGCGACGCAGCTCATGGCAGTGCCGCTACGAGTTCCTGGGCTAGCGGGCCGGAGGACGCGGGGTTCTGCCCGGTGAAGAGGTTGCGGTCGACGACCGTGTACGGCTCCCAGGCAGGGCCCCGCGAGTACTCGGCGGGCAGCTTCCTCAGCTCGTCCTCCAGCAGCCACTTGGCCTTGTCGGCGAAACCGACACCGGCCTCCTCCTCGTTGCAGAAACCCGTCAGCCGGTATTTCGCGAAGGGGGTGTCCCCGTTCGCGTCACGGGTGGCGAGGATGGCGGCGGGGGCGTGGCAGACGATGCCGAGCGGACGGCCGGAGGCGAGCGCCTCCCGCAGCAGCGCGCCGGAGTCCAGGTCGGCCGAGAGGTCCTCCATCGGTCCGTGGCCGCCGGGATAGTAGACCGCGTCGTAGTCCTCCAGGCGGATGTCCGTGAGAGGGACGGCGTACCGCAGTTCCTCCGCCTCCTCGATGACGGCCTCCTCGCGCAGGGCGTTCTCCTCGCCGCCCGCCATCCTGGGCCGCAGGCTCATCGTGTCCACAACGGGTACGACCCCGTGCGGGGTTGCCACGGTGACCTCGTGCCCGGCTTCGGTGAACACGCGGTAGGGAGCCACGAACTCCTCGGCCCAGTAACCGGTGGGATGCCGGTGCCCGTCCTTGAGGGTCCAGTAACTCGCGCCGGTCAGCACACACAGGATCTTGGCCATGGGACTCGCCTCCGGGACATGTGCAAATATGCCCATCAATTCTAAGCGGGTGTTCCGGAGGCCGCAGCTGGTGGGCGCCGGGCGGTAAATGCGCAGGGCATTCCCGCCACGGGTATTCTTGGTGCGTGTTTTCCTGAGGTGCGGCAAACCGACGGTGTCGAGGTATCGCCATGATCAAACCCTATGGTCCTTATGATTTCCTGCCGCCGATCAGAGCCTTCTCCGTGGCCTCGGAATCCGTGGCCAACGGCGGGGAACTGGCCCGCGAGCAGGTGAGCGGCATTCTCGGCGCCGGCGGGTCGGACATCTCGCCGCAGCTGAGCTGGACCGGTTTTCCCGAGGAGACGCGGAGTTTCACGGTGGCGATGTTCGACCCCGACGTACCCACCGCCTCGGGATTCTGGCACTGGGCCGTGGCCAACCTGCCCGCCTCCGTGACCGGCCTTCCGGCCGGGGCGGGAGACGGCAGGCGGCTGCCCGGCGCGGCGGTGACGCTCGCCAACGACGCCGGCTACCGGAGATACCTCGGTCCGGCGACGCCGCCGGGCAACGGCCCGGACCGCTACTTCCTCGTGGTGCATGCCGTGGATGCCGAAGAACTTGAGGTGTCGGATTCGACGACCCCCGCCTATCTCGACTTCCTGCTGTTCAGCCACGCGATCGCGCGGGCCACGATGTACGGGACCTTCGAGCGGGCGGCCTAAGACATCGTTTCTTGTGGCTGTTGACGGCTAGCGAATCGCTCAACAGGGGGTGACTTCGGGGTCGACTGGGGGCAGGGCCCAGGGCTCCAACGTGCCGTCGCAGAGTTCGGCAAGGAACTGGACGGCGCCACCCTCGTAATGCCACCAGCCGCCGTTGCGAGAGGCGATGGTGACGAGCCACCGCTCAGGGTTGTCACCGGTCGTGCTCCACAGGAACTTGTCGCCCTCATTGGACTCCGCCCACGGAAGCAGGCCGCCTGGTGCCGGATGCGGGCGCAGGCCGACGGACATATCGGCCTCCGCCCACGCATGGATGACCCCTTCAAGGTCGTCGCGGATACCGCGGAGTTGATGATGTTCCTCGCCCGGTTCAGGCAGGCCGACGAGGAGAAAGTCTCCGAGGGCGAAGGTGGAGTACCACTCAGCGAGGCGCTTGTAATCGGCGGGCAGCACGGTGCCCAGGCCGTCTTCGAGCAAGGCCCAGTCGATGACGGCAGGTACGGATCGGCGGTGCTCGACCAGTTCAGGGACAGCGCGTTCCAGTGCCGCGATAGCCTCTTCCGGCTCTGTGATGCGGTGCATCGGTGCCTGTGTGCCGATCAGATCCTCAGTCATGGCGAGCAGCGTGCCACGCCTGTCTGACACCAGCACCGTTGATGCCGCCAGGCCTGCCACAAAGGCCACCGTGTCCCTGCACCGCAGGCAACGAAGAACGCGGTGCGCTCCGGGCAGCTACTCGATCAGGCGGCGCTGGCAGATGAGGGTTGCAGCGATGCCGACGAAGGCGAGAAAGTGCTCTGCCTTCCGTTCGTCACGGCGATGCAGCCGTCGGCAGCCGGCCAGCCAGGACACGGTCCTCTCGACCACCCAGCGGTGACGGCCGAGCCGCTGGGAGGATTCGACGCCCTTGCGAGCGATACGGTGGCGGATGCCACGCTGACGTAGCCATCGACGCAGGTGGTCGTAGTCGTAGCCCTCGTCGGCGTGCAGCTTGGCGGGGCGCCGTCGGCGGGGGCCTCGACGGGACCGGATGGGCGGGATGCCACGCACGAGCGGCTGGAGACCGAGGCTGTCGTGCATGTTGGCGCCGGAGATGCCCAGGGACAGCGGCAGTCCGTTCCTGTCTGTGATCAGATGGATCTTCGATCCCATCTTGCCGCGATCGGTCGGATTCGGTCCCGTCAGCGACCCCCTTTGGCCGCGCGCAGGCTGACAGAGTCGATCGCGCATCGGGACCAGTCCAGCCCTCCACGGGCGCCAACTCGTCGAGGATGACACGGTGGAGCCGGGCCCAGACTCGGTCCCGGCTCCACTGGGCAAAGCGTCGGTAGACCGTCTGCCAGCACGGTCCGAACATCGGTGGGAGCTGCCGCCACGAGCAGCCCGAAGTGGCCACGAAGATGATCGCGCCCAGGGCCTGCCGGTCACTCGCCCGCCGCCGGCCCCCACCCTGCGGACGTATGACCTCCGTGGGAGGCACCACTCGCCGGAACAGCACCCACAACTCGTCCGGCACGAGCCGCTCAATCAGATCCGCCATGAACTGACCAACGCCCGTCGGCACCAAAGGAAACGACGTCTAAGCGATAGAGAATTCGACAGCGCCTTTTGCATGGTCGAGGACATCTGTGCCCGCTTGAGCCAAGAATGGAGATTCTAGCTGCTGGGACTGAATAAGTTCCCTGACCCTTGAGTTCACTTTCTCAGGCGCTCTCCACTCAGCATAGACTCCACTCGCCTCATCGTTTCCGGCATCGATCTCAATAGCGAAATCGCCAGATCCATTGCCAGCCGAGTCGAAGCCAAATGAATTCAGGGCAAGAAAGACATGATCAGTCAATTCCCGGACCTCTCGAAAATCTTCTTCACTCATTCGTTCAATGAAAATAGGCGTTCCTTTTCTGCCAGCTAAAAAGACGGGGCCCGATGGCAGGCGTATCATCCTGCCATCGGGCCCCAAGAGATTCATCCGATCAGTGCGACGCTACAACAGATAGCCCATCGCATTCTGAAAGAAGGACGGATCCTTGGCGGAGCCATTGTCTTCATGCCTGGCAGGTGGTCCGGAAATCACGAGGCCCGACATCTCGAACCCGGCGAATCCGTCGGTTCCAGAAGCTCTGGACGACCCGAACATGAAGGTTCCTTCGGCGCTTACTGAAACGCCGAATCGGTCTTGGATCTCGGCTGGATCGTCCGCCTCTGCCTCGTAGATCGATACCCCTTCATACCTCGGCCGGAGAAGCATGAGCTCGATGTGGCCGAAGTAGATGTCGATCCGCGAGGCTGCATCCGAATCCGATTTGACGCTACGCAGCAGCAAACTGCGATGACTGACCGCATACCGCCAGACTTGGAAGTCCCGTTCCGATTCATATAGCTTCCTCATTGTCCTCCTCCCGGGGTGACGGTGAGCCGGTCCCGAGTCTGGGCCCGTGCCCAAGGCTCCGCGGCCGCGGACTCGTCACACTCGGCGGCGGCCAGCCACCGCAACACCGTACGCTCCGTCACTTCCAACGACCCTGCCATCAGCCATACATGACGGGGAGTCAGTCTCGCTTCCTGCCGCAGGGCGAGCAGTCGGCGCACGGCTGGGGAGTTCGGCCGTCGCCCGTTCCGAGTCGCTCGGGGGCCATACCTGGCCACGCTGTCCGCAGAGGCCTTGGCGGCCTCCCTGGCCGAGCAGGGTGAAGACGGCTTGCGGGTGCTGGATCCGCTGTGACATGCAAGATCGGCGCTCTGTACTCAGAGCGCCGATCTTGTGCGGTTCACGCGGCAACGTGTACCCGCTGGGTTCCTGATCGCGTGGGTGGAGCCCGTAACTCACAGGAGCAGCCAGACGATTGCGACGCCCGGCCGATTCGACGCAGAGAAGCGTCTCGCGGAGCCGCAAACGTACGATGAACCTCCGGCGTGGAGCTGCCTCGCCTGCCGACCGACAGATTCACGAGGTGCGAACTGCCAGGCCAGGGCCACGATGATCGCCGGAAGGGTTTGCGCCGACGCACAACTGCGACGATCTTTCGCAAGACCTGATTGGGACAGCGCCGCATCTATCTCCCGATGGGTTGGGTCCCGCAGGTGCTCTGTGACGCCTATGGCCAGATCACGGCTGCGATCGCCCTCAACTGCGATTGAGTGCCTGTTTCTAAAGCTCGATGCGTCTTGATCTTGAGACTTCGTTGCCCGCGAGGAAGTGCGTGGCGGCATATGTGACCGAAGCGCCGCTGGACTGCGTGCGTCTCCCCATGTCACGTTCGAAGCTGCGCTGGAGTCGGCTACGGGGGGCTGGGAATGCTGTTGACGGGGTTCAGCACGGAGGCCGTGGCGGCGCCGGAGCGGTTCGCGCTGTTCGGGGAGATCACAGCAGGGTCACACATGCGCAATCTGATGCGCAGCAACGACCGGGAGGACTTCCGTGCCAAGGCGCGTGTCTTGGACTTGGGGGAGTTACAGGTGTCCGCGCTGTCCTTCCCGCATCTGGAGATCGCGCGGACAGCGAAGGTGATCCGGCAGTCCGACCCCGAGGTGTACATGATCAATTACCACCTCGGTGAGGAGGGGGCTTTTTCCCAGGCCGGAAGTGACATGGCGTTTCATACGGGCGACCTCACGGTGCTGGACAGCAGTCGTCCCTTCGACGCGCATGTCCACCCTCTTCAGGGCAGCTGGTCGCAACTGAATGTGCAGCTCCCTCACAAGCTGCTGCCGCTGCCGGAGAAGACGGTGCAGGGCCTCCTCGCTGTCCCGGTCAGCGGGCGCCGTGGCTTGGGAGGGGTGTTGGCCCGCTGGCTGTCCGACCTCAACGCGCGCGCCGGCGAGTTCACCCGAGCCGACATCCCCACCCTCAACTCGGTCACCCTGGACCTCCTGGCCTCCGTCATCGCCCGCTGCCTGGACGCTGAGAAGGCGCTGAGTCCGGAGGCCCGCAGGAGAGCCTTGCGGGCCCAGATCAGCGCCTACGTCGAGCAGCATCTCGCCGACTCGGGCATGACTCCCCAGACGATCGCGGACGCCCACCACATTTCCCTGCGCCACCTTCAGCAGTTGCTCGCCGAGGACGACACATCGCCGGCGGCCTGGATACGCCACCGCCGTCTGGAGCGCTGCCGCCTCGACCTGGCCAATCCCCGCCTGAACTCCCACCCGATCCAGGCTGTTGCCGCCCGCTGGGGCTTCACCAACCCTACGCACTTCAGCCGCCTGTTCCGGACCGCTTACGGGATACCGCCACGGGACTACAGGAACCTGCCGGCTACGGCGTGCGCGAATCGTCAACCACTCTGCGCGGACTGACAAGGCCGGGAACTCTCCCTCTCGACATCCTGGACATCGATCGCGACGCGGCAGGGCTCTTGTCCCAACGCCGATCGAATTCGTTCACGGGCTTTGAAGTATGTCCGGCACGGCCCATGGACATGCGAGAGCCCATCCTCGACAGAGAACGATGAGTCATGCATATGCGCAATTTCCTTGCTGGCGCCGCCCTCGGGTCCGCGCTGGTGCTTGGGGGCCTGGCAGCTCCTGCGCAGGCCGCTCCCGCAGCCGCCGACAGCAACACGACGGCAGCCGCACCGACCACAACCTCCGCCATCATCGTCGTCGGCTGGTACCAGAGTTTGGCGGCTTGCGAGGCCGACGGAGCGAACTCCGCCCATAGCTGGTGGGACTGCCGATGGAGCTCCAGCCGTGGCGCCTGGGGACTGTACGTGGACACCAACTCGTAAGAGGGCGTTTTGACTCATTGTTTCGCCCCGTTCTGCGTATTTGATGCGGTTCATGCGCCTCGCCAGGTTGGTGTTGATTCGCGGGTGAGGCGGCGGGCCATGAGGGCGATCATCGCGATGTAGATCATGGCGGTGGAGCGGGTGGGGAGGGCTTCGTAGTCGCGGGCCAGGCGGCGGTGGTGCATGAGCCAGCCCAGGGTGCGTTCGACCACCCATCTGCGGGGCAGACTGGAGCGGGGGTCTGGGGGCCGGCGAAGGCCCCCAGCACCCACCGGCGTTCAGAACCTGTGTCTGAACCTATTGCCGCTAGGCCGGGGCCTGGTTGGGGCAGGGAGGCACCCGTCGCCGGGGATGGTGTCCATCCAGCTGGCACCCGTTCGGCCAGGGGGTGGGCTGGATGGCTGGTGATACGTGATGTCCGTAACGTCGAGCCATGATCTTTCACCGCTTATGGTTATCGGCTGCTGTGCTGGCGCTGGCTGTGTCGGCTCTGCCGCCCACCGCTTCCGCGGCCACGCCGCGTTCTTCTGCTGCGGGTTGGTCCGTGCAGCGTGGCGCCGACGCACTGCGTGACGCCGGGGTCACGGGGGTGTCGGTCCGTCTGGAAACCCCGCAGGGGACCACCACGGCCCGCTCCGGCGTTGGAGACTTGGCCAGCAACCGCCCGGTCCCGAAGGGCGGCTATCTACGTCTGGGCAGTACCACCAAGACGTTCGTCGCCACCGTCGTGCTGCAACTGGTGCGCGAGAAGCTGCTGTCCCTCGACCAGACGGTGGAGCAACTGCTGCCCGGCACCGTGTCCGGAGCAGGCAACGACGGCCGAACCATCACGGTCCGCGACCTCCTGCAGCACACCAGTGGCCTGTACGACTACATCTACGACGTGTTCCCCGAGCCCAGTGCTCAGACGTACTACGCCAACCGGTGGCATACCTACCGGCCCGAACAGCTGATAGCCAAAGCCATGCGTCATGAGCCTGCTTTCCCGGCGGGAACACGATGGGCTTACTCCAACACGAACTACATCCTCGCCGGAATGATCATCGAGAGGGTCACCGGCCTTTCCTGGGAACAGGAGGTCCACGACCGCATCCTGCGCCCCCTGGGTCTGCGTCGCACAGAAACGCCCGGCACCTGGCCCTTCCTGCCGGAGCCGCACACGGCCAACTACCAGCAGTTCACCCCGGACGGCCCGATGGCCGACACCACAATGACCTACCGCCCCTTCGACAGCGGGGCCGACGGCTCGATGACCGGCACGGCCCGCGATCTCAACCGGTTCTTCACCGCCCTGAGCACCGGACGGCTCCTGGGCCCCGCTGAACTCGCTGCCATGCGGACAACCGTCCCGGTGCCGCAAGACAGCGGCCACCCGGCAGGCACCCGGGATGGCCTGGGACTGTTCTTCACCCCCTTGTCCTGCGGCCGCGGCTACTTCGGGCACGGAGGAAGCGGCTTCGGATACGTCATCCGCACTGCCGTCACCACGGACGGCCGGCGCACCATCACCGTCTCCGCTCACAGCCGCTCCGCGGACCCGAACACCGCAGTGCGCCAGGAAGAGGCACTACGGAACCTCATTGACCGTGCTCTCTGCCGCAGCTCGTGAAAATGCCCGGCGCCGTAGCCGATCACCACAGGGGACGGTTCAGAGCGGGAGACAAGCGGACGGACGTTTGGCTCCACGTGTCAGGCGTCTGGTCATCAGGGTGATGGCGGCCCAGGTGATGAGGGTTTCGGAGTGCTGGACGAGCCGTTCGTAGTCCCGCGCGTGCCGGCGGGCGTGCATCATCCAGGCCCATGTTCGCTCTACGACCCAGCGGCGGGGCAGCACGATGAACCCGGAGGCGTCCTTGGGACGGCTCACGGTCTTGATCGTGAGGCTGAGGTACTTCTTTGCCCAGGTCACGAGCTTTCCGGCGTAGGCGGAGTCGGCCCAGACGATGGTGATCTCGGGGTGCATCAGGCGGAGGCGGAAGAGGAGTTCCTTGGCGGCGTCGCGGTCGGTGAGTGAGGCCAGGGTGACCATGACCAGCAGGGGCAGGCCGCGAGTGTCGACCACCAGGTGACGCTTGCGGCCGTTGATTTTCTTGCCCGCGTCGTAGCCGCGTGAGTCCTTGCCAACGGTCTCGGCGGCCCTGACGCTCTGGGAGTCGATCACGGTCGCGACCGCCCGGGGGCCTTTGCCCATCTCGCGTCGGATCCGGCCTGAGAGATGGTCTCGGATCTGTCCGATCACGCCGCAGGCGGCCCAGCGGGCCATGAAGCCCCAAACAGTGCGCCAGGGCGGAAAATCCGCAGGCAGGGCCCGCCATTTGCAGCCGGTGTCCACGACGTAGCGGATCGCGTCAACGATCTCGCGGCGGGGGTGCTTCTCCGGCCGGCCGCCGGTAGGGGTGTCGCAGGCCGGAGTCGGTAACAGCGGTTCGATCAGGGCCCATTCGGCGTTCGTGGTGTCGGAGGGATAGCGGCGCTGGCGAATGTGGCTTCCCTTCGGCCCGGTGCGGGGTGAGGGTTCGCCCGGACCTTCGGCCGGGCGAACCCTCACTGGTGGTCAGGAAGAGACGACGAGATCGAGGGTGGATTCGATGGAGTTGACCTGGGCGATGATGTGCCGTACCCACTTGTCGCCCGGGTGGGCGGCGGCGTGCGGTGCGACCGGGCCGGTGAGGAACCGGCGGAACTCGGTGAGCTTCCCAGTGAGTACGGCCCGCTCGTATGCCTGGAGGGCCGCCGGTTCGGCGCCGAGCAGGTAGCCGTCGGCCCTCGTCCAGATCAGTGGCGGCCAGCCGTTCTCCGCGATGATGTCTCGCAGGCAGGCCAGACCGGCCCTGACCTGGCTGGGAGATAGATCGGAAGCGCGGGTCAACTGGTGGAACAGCAGCCCCGCGGGCCGGGCTTCGAACAGCACGAACCGCAGGGTGTCCGCGTGCCGCTTGGCGGCGTCGCCCCGGCGCCGTGAGGCGCGGGGCATGCCTACTCGCCCTTCAGTAGACGGGCCAGCTCGCCGTCCATGTCGACCTTGCCCGTGTCGACCGCGGTCTCGATCCAGTCCAGCGTCGCCCGGACCTTGGCGACGTTCTCGTGCACGATCGTGCGCTGGTCCTCGTCCAGCGTGCGGTCGCGCAGGCCCGGGACCGCCCGGCCGGCGGCGGCCACGAACGAGTGGCAGGCGGTGACCAGGTCCAGGAACTCCACTGTCCGGTCGATGTGACGGACCGCCGGGGCGACCGGACTGCTGTCCTCGAACCGATCGCGGGCTTGCCGGCTCCGCTCCGTCTGGGCATGGTTGACCTGGAAGCGAGCGGTGTCGTCGCTCATCGCCTTGAACGCGACGTCCGGCCTGCGAAGAAGGCTGGTCGCAGCGGTCGCAGCGACGGTCTCGTCGCGAGTGAACTCCTCCACCACCCGGACCTTGTCGGTCTGTGCCACTTTGGCCGCGACCTGCGGACGCCGCAGCAGATCCCCCGTCACGGCAGCGGCGACCTTGTCGTCCTGAGCGAGCGCGTGAATCGCGGTGACCTTCTCCCGAGTCGAAACCGGAGTCTCCACCTGGACACCGACCTGGCGCCGGGCATCGTCCACCGTCCACCGGGTCTTGCCCTCGGGTGGCGTGAGGATCGCGGCGAACCGTTCCACCTCGTCGTCGATGCTGGCCAGCACCTTGTGGACCGAGAACGACACCCCCTCCCGGCGCTTGTCGGCCGGCCACCGCGACGCCGTCCAGCGGGCCGTCTTGACCGTCGACACCGACAGACCGATGTCCTCGGCCAGCAGCCGCAGGGACACCTCCACCGACCACGCGGTCTCCGTAACCGGCCCGCCGCGGGGCCGGATCGGCTCGATCTCCAGGGCCTGGTCCCCGATCGTGAACTGTCCCTGCGTCTGCTGTTCGACCACATCCCGCAGCTCGGCAACGATCTGCTCATAGCGGGACTGACTAACGCTTCCGATCTTGTCGATCTCCTCCAGCATGGGGCTTCATCACCCATGCGGGCCGCAGCACGGAGCTGACGTCCGTGACGTGGACACGACCCGCTCATCACCGAGAGTCAGACCATAAAACAGAAGATCACAACGAATGACCATAAGTGACCGAAATCTGAACGAAGTTGGACTCAAGATGCGTTCGCGATGCGGTCACTGTGACCGTTCGCCGAACGTTTCCTTCCGCGACCGCCAGGCCCTCACCTTGCACCGGCCCGAGCAATACAAGGCCGTCGACCTCCGGTCGACGCCAGCCACCCACCGAGCCCCACAGACCGGACACTCGACCTCGCCCGCACGGTCCTGGACGGCCGCCAGACGTTTGCGCAACCACCGGTCCCGACGCCACTGCCAGGCACGACACGCCGACGAGCAGTACACCGCACCGGGTCTGGCGCCCGGCCTCAGCCGTTCGCCACAAGCCCGACAGTTCCTCTCCCCGGCCCACCCAGTGCCCTTGGACACCACCCCAGCGTAGAACCCAAGGCTACTCAAAACCGGAGCTTAGAAACAGGCACTGATGCACGAGGGCCGCGCCATGGACAGCGGCGCATCAAAGGTTTTGGAGGGCTGGCCTGGCGCGAGTAGGCGATGCCACGATGCAGATCCCCATCTCGGTGTCGGCAAGCACCAGTTGGGTGACATACCTGGAGCCCGCAACACGCCGACGCGCCCTGAGCGCGGGCGTCGAACTCAGGAGGCAGGACATGCCCCACACATCTCGCACGGTTGGGTGCGTCGTAAACGGCGCACCCAACAACAGGCTTTCGACACCCGATGCTGTGGTCATCGTCGTCATCACGGTGCTGGCCTGCGTGATGTCAGGCAGCGGCCTGGAAGCGTTGCCGACCCTGGCGGTACTGGGCGGTGCCGGCGTGGTCGCGTCGGGCACACTGCTCGCCCTGCGGGGCGGAGGGAAGCGACTGGGGTCACTGATCGTGCGTGTGGCACGCGCGATCCCGGCGCCGTAGGTGTGCACCGACCGTGGGGCGCAGAGAGAAGCCGATAGCCACATCCAACAAGGCACTGGACAAGCTGGCCTGCTGGCTGCGCGCCCAGCGCGCGGCCGGAGGATGGACATATGCCCAGCTGGCGGACCGCGCAGATGGGATTCACGCCACAACGCTTCAGCGTGCCGCGTCAGGACAGAGCGTGCCCAGCGCGCGTGTTGTCCAGGCGTACGCAGAGGCCTGCGATGCTTCGGTCGAGGTGGCAATGGATCTGTGGAGGAAGGCTCGCGGAGAGGAGCATTACGGGTCTGCCTCCGGTCGGCCGGAGCCGAGTCCGGCGTACGTTGACGGAATCGACACGTTCAAGGTCGTCCTGCAGGAGCTTTACGCGAGGGCCGGCCGGCCTACGGTGCGTGAGATGGAGCATCGGACCGGCGGCTTGGGAAGGCTGCCGCACAGCACGGCTCACCGCATCGTGCGGGGTCAGACACTGCCGCGCGACGAACACCAGCTGATCGGGTACTTGACCGCTTGTGGGGTTACCGAAGCAAAGCAGCCCCTGTGGATTGACGCGTGGAAACGTGTTCGCCCGCATGCTCCGTGCGAGGCGGTGCCGCAAGCGGGGACGGCGATGGTCGACCGAGTGCCGTGGGGCGCCGAGGGGCTGCGGGTGCTGGAGCAGCGGCGGACCGGTTCCCCCGCGAAGCCGCAGGCCCTGCGCTTCAGCGTGCTCGGCCCGGTGCGCGCCTGGCGTGCCGAGGGGCCGCTCAGCACCGGCTCTCCGCAGCAACGGGCCCTGCTCGCCGCCCTGCTGCTGCGCGAGGGCCGTACGGCGACTGCCGGGGAGCTGATCGACGCCCTGTGGGGCGATGAGCCGCCGTCGCAGGCGCTGGCCGCGCTGCGGACGTACGCCTCACGGCTGCGGAAGGTACTCGGCCCTGAGGTCCTGGTGAGCGAGTCGGGCGGCTACGCGGTGCGGGGGCTGGCCGAGAGCGCCTTCGACCTGGCGCTCGCGCAGGACCTGGCGGCCGAGGCGGAGAAGGCGCGCGGCGCGGGGAACCTGCACCACGCCCGCGAGGTGTTGGATCGCGCGCTGCAACTGTGGGACGGCGAGACACTGGCCGGCATACCGGGCCCGTACGCGGAGGCGCAGCGCGTGCGCCTCAACGAGTGGCGGCTCCGACTGCTGGAGTCGCGCCTCAACATGGACCTGGAGCAGGGCTGCCACGCGGAAGCGGTGTCAGAGCTGACCGCGCTGACAGCGGCGCATCCGCTGCGCGAGCGGCTGCGGGAGCTGCTGATGCTGGCGCTGTATCGCGGCGGCCGCCAGGCGGAAGCGCTGGCTGTCTACTCGGACACGCGGCGCCTGCTGGCGGACGAGCTGGGCGTGGACCCGCGCCCGGGCCTGCAAGAACTCCAACAGCGCATTCTCCAGGCCGACCCCGCCCTCGCGGAGCCGCCGGCGCCGGTGGCCGAACCGGCCGCGGAACCGGTGTGCCTGGCCCAACTCCCGGCCACGGTGCCGGATTTCACGGGCCGTGCCGCCTTCGTCTCAGAGCTGAGCGAGATCCTCGCCTCGGCGAAGGGCCGGGTGATGGCAGTGTCGGCCCTGGCGGGCCCTGGCGGGCATCGGGGGTGTCGGCAAGACAAGTCTGGCGGTGCATGTGGCGCATCGGACGCGGACTGCCTTCCCCGACGGGCAGTTGTACGTGGACCTGCGGGGTACGGGCCCACGGGCGGCGGAACCCGAGACGGTGCTGGGCTCCTTCCTGAGGGCGCTGGGAACCAGGGACTCGGCGATCCCCGAATCCCTGGAGGAACGCTCAGCCCTGTATCGCGCGGTGCTGAACGGCCGACGCGTCCTGGTCTTGCTGGACAACGCCAAGGACGCCGCCCAGGTACGGCCGTTGCTGCCGGGTATGGAGGGCTGCGCGGCCCTGGTGACGTCTCGGGTCCGCATGGCGGGCCTGGCCGGGGCGCATCTGGTGGACCTGGATGTGATGCCCCCGGACGAAGCGGTGAAGTTCTTCGCGAGGATCGTGGGCTCGGAGCGGGTGGCGTCCGAGCGGGCGGCCGCGCTGGACGTGGTCGCGGCGTGCGGTTTCCTGCCGCTGGCGATCCGCATCGCCGCCTCCCGGCTGGCGGCGCGGCGTACGTGGACGGTGTCGGTTCTTGCCGCCAAGCTGAGGGATGAGCGTCGCCGTCTGGACGAGCTCCAGGCCGGAGACCTGGACGTGAAGGCCACCTACGAGCTGGGCTACGGCGCCCTGGACCCCGCCCAGGCACGCGCGTTCCGTGTGTTGGGGCTGGCCGACGGCCCGGACATCTCGCTGGCCGCCGCCGCCGCTCTGTTGGACCTTCCGGTGGACGAGACAGAGGACCTGCTGGAGTCCCTGGTCGACACCTCGCTGCTGGAATCGGCGGCTCCGGGCCGCTACCGGTACCACGATCTCGTACGGCTCTTCGCGCGTGCCTGTGCCGAAAGGGACGAGTGGCCGCCCAGCGAGCAGGGCGCGGCGCTGTCGCGGCTGCTGGACTTCTACCTGGCCACGGCTGCCGCTGTGTACGCGATCGAGCGGCCCGGCGATCAGCTCGTGAACGACCTGGAGTCGACCGTTCGTCCTGGGTTGGGATTCGCCGGGCAGTCCGCGGCCCTGGACTGGCTGTACTCCGAGGCCGAATGCCTGCTGGCCTGCGTACGGCAAGCCGACGTGTCCAGGATTCGGCGCGCAGTCGATCTGCTCTGGGCGGCCAAGGACCTCAGCGAATCCGGGGCCAACTCCCGCCAATTCGAAACGGCCACAAGGGCCATGTGCGACGCCGCCCACGCCTGCGGTGACCCCCGAGCCGAGGGCAGGGCACGCACGGTCCTGGCCGATGTCCTCCTCAGCTCCGGCCACATCGAGCAGGCGGAGGAACAGGCACAGCTCGCCGCCGAACTCGCCGCCTCCGCGCACGATGACACCGCCATCAGCTGGGTGGCCAACAACCGAGGCCTCGTCCGGCTGCGCCAAGGCCGGCACACGGACGCCAAAGCCTTCTTCACTCAGGCCATCAATGGGTTCCGTATGCTCGGCAACCGGCCCTTCGAAGCAACTAGCCTGGGCAACCTCGCACAAGCCCAGCTGGGCCTTGGCGATACCGCCAACGCGGTCGAGATCGCGCAGCGCAGCCTCGCGGTTCACGCCGAATTCGGCCGGACGGTGCACCTCGCCAACGGCCACTACGTTGTGGGCACCATCCTCACCAAAGCCGGTCGGTATTCCGAAGCTCTAGCGCAGTTCGATGAGGCGCTGTTCGTCTTCAGGGACCACCGACAGCGGCTCTGGGAGGGAACGACGCACTTCCGGATTGCCGAAGCCCATCTAGCCGCCCGTCTACCCGCGCGGGCGGCTCAGCACGCTGAACAGGCCCTCACACTGCGCTGCATCGGAGGCGACCCGATGCGCGGCAACGTCCTGACCCTCCTGGGAAATGCGCTCGCGGAACTTGGGCAGGCGGACCGGACCAAAGCATGCTGGTACGAAGCTCTCAGCATCTTCGAGCAGACAGGGAGCCCAGAAGCGACCGAACTTCGTGCTCTCATCGAACGAGGATCAGAACCGCCTGGATGTCTGTTCTAATTCGCTGAGCCGCGGTTTCCGTCGGGTCGGGTGGCCGGGTCACGTTGCCGTGACCCGGCCACCCGACCTCAGGCGTGTGCCGAAGCGCGAAAGCTGCCACCGAGGTCGGCACCGACACGGGGTTTCATTTGGTCGAAGCCCGGTAGTTGTCACCCACTCGGCGCGGTACCTGTCAACTCGCCGGGCACAGCACGCTTGTTGTCACCCGAGGTCCGGCCGCAGGCACCCCGTATGCTCCAAGGCTTTACGGGCGGCGAGGTAGCCCGCGATCTTGAACGCTAGTACGTGAGAGCCGAACGTATCGGCACGGGCCCGCCGCAGCACCACCCGAGTGGCGACCGCGACTCCGTGCTCGGGCAGGCGCAGCTGCTCCTCGATCCCCATGGCGGCAGCCGCGTAGAAGCGTGACAGGTCATCGGCGGGTTCGTAGTCCACCGTCAGCTCTTGAGCCACCTCAAAGGCAAAGCCCTCGCCTGCGGGCTCGAAATCGACCTCTATCTCCGCGAAATGCGGTGCGCAGTTCTGCTTCTGATGCAGTACACGTACGCCGCGGATCGGACGCGGCGGGAACCGGGGCAGCGCGAACGTCATGCCGGAACGTTACCCCCTGCCCGGTACCCCGCTCCGCTTCCGCCGTCGGCCCAGGTGACAGAAGACCTACTTCTGTGACGCCCATCGAGCTTCGACTCAAGGCGGGAATTGCGTGGCATGCCTTCCGCTTCTATTCAGAAGTCCAAATCGAGGTAATCAATGTCGTTTAGCTCCACCTCCGACAGTCCCATAGCGCGACCGCCACCGTCCTGGAAATACACTTCTTTGAACCCTTCGGCGATGATTCCGCGCATGTCCTGGCTGCTTGCCCCGTGTCGCGGGCGTCGAAGAGGCGCTGTGCGTAAGCTGCGGGGAGGCGGACGGTCAGGCGGCGGAAGCGGCCGTCGTCGGTCGTACCGACCGGCGCGGTGTAGCCGAACCGGGCCTGCGTCCCCACCGTGATCCCGGTGGCGGCGGCCTGCTTGCGCCGACGCTTGCGGACCTGCGGCTGCCAACGCGAGCGGAGGGCGTCGTCGATCTTCGCGGCGATGTCCTTCGGCGGGTGCTTGCGCTCGCCTTTGCGGTAACGCTCCACCGAGCGCTCGCCGACGCCGAGCCCCTGGGCGACGGCCTTGGTCGCCTTGAGCTGCTTCATCAAGAAGTTGCTGCGGCCCTGGAGGGTCTTGGGCGGTTCCCGGGTGAATGCCTCCCGGTCGGCGCGCTCGATGGCATCCTCGGGCCCGTGAATGTCGATGAGAAATGACGGCACTGACGTGGCCGTGAAGGCGGGAGGGCCGGCCGCCCGTCAGGGCGACTGACCGTCGGTGGCAGGCAGCGGCAGGTGTCAGAACCTGTGTGGCTTGGCCCTCGCTGCTCGTCAGCCGTAACGACCAACGTTGGGATGGCCCGGCAGTCTTACGGGGCGACCAGTATGCGGCCCAGCTGTGCACGGCTCTCCAGCAGCCGGTGCACCTCGCTGGTCTCGGTCAGCGGCAGCTGGGCATGGA
Source organism: Streptomyces sp. NPDC094034 (assembly GCF_040303865.1). Lineage (NCBI taxonomy): Bacteria > Bacillati > Actinomycetota > Actinomycetes > Kitasatosporales > Streptomycetaceae > Streptomyces > Streptomyces sp. NPDC094034. The sequence continues at coordinate 20,158 of NZ_JBEOUD010000071.1, forward strand.
CCGCTGCGTGGAGGAATCCCTGGGCCGCGTACTCGGTAAGTTCAGCCAGGTCCTTCGCTGCGCGCTCGGAGTCGGCCGCATACGCGGCTATGAGGGAGAACCCGGTGACGGACCTCAGGGCGAACAGGTCGGTGACGGGGATGCTGCCGAGCTCGCCGCTCGCGGCGCCATACGTCACCAGGCGTCCGTACGGGGCCAGTACGTCCAGGCTACGGCGCAAGATCTCGCCGCCGGCCGCGTCGAGGACGACATCCACGCCGCCGGGCGCGGCCGTGCGGACCTGCTCCGGCCAGTCCTCGTCGGTGTAGTTGACGCCGATGTCGGCGCCCTGACCGCGGGCGAAGTCCAGCTTGGCCGCTGTACTGGCCGTGGCGATGACCGTACCCGCACCGAGTACCTTCGCGAGCTGAATGGCCAGGTGGCCGATGGCGCCCGCAGCGGAGTGCACCAGTACGGTCTCGCCGCGCGTCAGACGCCCGGCGCGCAGCACACCCAGGGCCACTGGTGCCGCCATGGGGAGCGCGCTGGCCGTGCCTGCGTCGAGCCCGTCGGGTACCGGGACGAGCCGCGGCGTGTCAGCGACGATGAGGTCACAGAACGCGTCCTCGGAAGCCGTGGCGACCCGACGTCCAATCAGGGCCGGGTCCGTGTCCGGTCCGACTGCCTCGACCGTGCCCACCACGTCGCCGGTGAGGGACCTGGGTAGGGGCCGCCGGTAGAGCTCGGTCTGAGCCATGCCGCGCCGGAGCTGGGTGTCCACGAAGTTGGCGCCGATCGCCGCGGCCCGGATCAGCACCTGCCCCGCTTTCGGGACGGGCGCCGGGGTCTCTTCCAAGGCAAGGACCTCAGGGCCGCCGTAGGAGTGGTAGCGGATTCGTCGCATGGCAACTCTCCTCGAACAGAGTGATGTTCTAAACTGGACCGGCGGTCCAATTTCGACCGTACTGGACCGACGGTCCAGTTGTCTATGGGTGTTGTCCTGGATGAGGAGAGAGCTGATGGCGGAAGGCCGCCGCGAACGCGCCGATGCGACACGCAATCGGCGCGCGATCCTTGAGGCCACGGAGAGCCTCCTCGCCGAGCACCCTCCGGAGCAGGTCTCAATCGAGCGCATCGCTGCCGCGGCGGGCGTCGGCAAGGGCACGGTGTTCCACCGTTTCGGCAACCGCGCCGGCCTGATGCGGGAGCTGATGCTGGAACGCGCTCACGCCCTGCGCGAATCGGTCACGGAAGGCCCCCCGCCGCTGGGCCCGGGGGCTCCTCCCCGGCAACGGCTGCTGGCCTTCCTCGACGCGGTCGTGGACGTGGTCGGACGGAACAAAGGTCTGCTGGCCGCTCTCGGGCAGGCGGCGACAGCCCCTCGCGACGCCCAGGAGGACTCGTCCGAACAACACTCGGTCTACGGGTTCTGGCACGGCCACATCAGCGCGCTGATCACCGAGGAACGCCCCGATCTGGACGCCGAGGTGGTGGCCCATATCCTGCTCGGCGCTCTGCAGAACGGACCGATCGTGCGCCTGCTGGGGCAGGGAGAGACTCGACGGCTTGCAATGTCGCTGAGGCTGCTCGCCACCGGCGCGCTGGAGGAGTGACGTCCCGCCGGGAAGCGCCCCATCCGCCGAAGCGGTGGTCATGCCGGATCGCCGCGTATAGCTCGAACTCCGACATCCGCGGCATGACGAGCACCTTTCACCAGGAGCATCCTGCTGCTGCCCTGGCAAGTGGCCTGGCGCCTCCCAAACTCAGGTTCTGGTCCAACTTCTGTGGGGCCATCACACTCTGTAACCTTCCGGAACTGGATGGCCCTTCGTCACTGGCTGACAGAGCTGTTTGGGATCATGCCGGCATGGACTTCGATCTCGCCCCGCCAAACGGCGTTGGCCCGTTGCGGATCGGTATGACTCGACACGGGGCCAACACCGCGTTGGACTCGCTCCGAGATCCTTCTGCGATCTCGGAGTCCGACCGGCCGGGACAACACGTGTTCCGCCCCAACGGGCTGATGATCAGCATCCACTGCATGCGCGACATGCTCGAAGCCATCGAGCTGGGCAGGCCCTCGTCCCAAGCGGATCGAGTGTTGTTCCAGGGTGTGGACGTGTTCGCTCTTCCGGCCCGTGAGGTTGTCCGGCGCGTCGGGGAGCTCACCTCGATCGAGGAAGATCCTGACGACGATGCTTCATTCATCGCCCCGGACTTGCTGCTGAGTTTCTGGCGTCCGTTCGCGGCCGACGATGAGCCGGAAGAAGAACAGGGCTACTACTTCAGCTCGGTTCTGCTGGCACAGCCTGGCTACTACGACACCCCTGCTCAGGCTGCGGAGCGACTCAAGCAGAGCTCTTAGGGCTTGCCGGAAAACAAGTCGTGGCTTCCGGCTGCGAGAGTCGTTGTTCTGGTATGGGGAGACCGGAGGGGATCGAGGCGGTCCTGGCTGCGAAGTTCCAGGCATTGTTGCCGCATCTGGACGAGCGTCAGCGTCGGCTGGTCATAGGGGCGGAAGCGCGGTCGCTGGGGCATGGCGGGATCAGGATCGTCGCCGCTGCCGCCGGGGTCCGAGAGGGCACGGTCTCGCGCGGGGTAGCTGAACTGGAGTCTGGCCAGGCCCCGTTGGGGCGAACCCGCCGTCCTGGCGGAGGGCGGAAGAAGGCGACCGAGTCGGACCCCGGGCTGCGGCCCGCGCTGCTGGCACTGGTCGAGCCCGACGAGCGGGGCGACCCGATGTCACCGCTGCGCTGGACGACGAAGTCGACCCGGAAGCTGGCGGCAGAGCTGACCCGGCAGGGCCACCGGGTCTCCGCCGACACGGTCGCCGGCTTGCTGCGGGAAGAGGGCTTCAGTCTGCAGGCGAACGCCAAGACCATCGAAGGCTCCCAGCACCCGGACCGGGATGCCCAGTTCCGCTACCTCAACGAGCAGGCACGCGATCACAGGGACGCCGGCGACCCGGTGATCAGTGTGGATACCAAAAAGAAGGAGTTGATCGGTGACTTCAAGAACGCCGGGCACGAGTGGCGCCCCGCCAAGCAACCGGTGAGGGTCAACACCCACGACTTCCCCGGCCAGGCCGAGAAGGCGATTCCGTACGGCGTCTACGACATGGCGGCGAACACCGGCTGGGTCAGCATCGGCACTGATCACGACACGGCGGCGTTCGCCGTTGCCTCAATCCGCCGCTGGTGGCAGGCCCGCGGTCGGCACGACTACCCCCGGGCACACCGGCTGCTGATCACGGCCGACGGCGGGGGCTCCAACGGCTACCGCACGCGCGGCTGGAAGATCCATCTGGCCGACCTCGCTGCCGCGACCGGCCTGGAGATCACCGTGTGCCACCTGCCGCCCGGCACATCGAAGTGGAACAAGATCGAACACCGGCTGTTCTCCCATATCACCATGAACTGGCGCGGCAGGCCTCTGACCAGCCACGAAGTCATGCTCCAGACCATCGCCGCGACCACGAGCCGCACCGGTCTGACCGTGCACGCCGAACTCGACACCGGTGAGTACCCCACCGGCATCCGCATCAGCGACGAGGCCATCGCCGCTCTGCCGATCACCCGCCACCGCTTCCACGGAGACTGGAACTACACCTTTCACCCCTCAGGTCACCAACCGCCCCCAGACCTTCCCCGGCAACGCGGGCGGTCGGCCAGCGGCTCTCGCTCCCTCACGCCCCACGACCTGCAGCACCCCGAGCTGACCGGCATGTCCCGCAAGCAACTCAGCGACCTGACCCACACCTTGATCCCCAGGTTGGAAGAGCACCGCGAGCAAGTTCGTCACGCAGCCCGCGGAGGACCGCGCCGCGTCGCCCGCGGCACAGGCCGCAAACCCACACTCACCCCGGCCGACCAGATCCTGGTCACCATCCTCTACCTGCGAAAACACGCTCTCCAGGAGCTTCTCGGCGAGCTCTTCAACACCACCGCCATGACCATCAGCCGGGCAGTCAAAGATGTCCGCCCCCTCCTGGAAGCCCATGGTGTCTGCATTCCCGCCTCAACAGCCCGCTTCCGCACACCGGCCGACATCGCCAGATTCCTCGACCTGGACAAAATCAAGATCAAACCGGCATGTTGATTCCCGGCAAGCCCTTAGAACTCCTAACAGGGTGACCTTCAAGGCCCATCGGTGCTTGAGCGTTGGGTGACGGTCGCGTGCGAGGATGCTGCTGTGCTGGAGGAGATCAAAGCGGTGGACTGGGGTTCCATACCGGGTCATCCCGACTGGTATGAACCGGGACGTGCCGCCCGCGGTCTGAGCGCCCTGGCCGAGGCAGCGAATCTGGTACAAGCGGCGGAGGCTGGTTCGCGGCTGGCTGGCGGCGGGATTGTTCATGGTCACAGTGCCGCTGTCTTTCCAGCGGCTGTGGTTGCGGCCCCGCTGCTTCTGGACATCGCGCAGCAGGGTCATCCGGCGGCAAGAGACACCGCGTTGAACCTGCTTGATGAAGCTTTGTCGTGCTATCCGCATACCGGGTACACGCGGGTGATGGCTCCTGAGGGCGCTGCGGTTCCCCTCTGCTGTGCCATCGCCCACCACATACGAGCCCGCACCGATTTCCTCGTCGGGCTGGGCAAGAAGGGCAAGTCATTGCTGGGCGTCGCGGCCGAGCACTGGCGCTTCGAGATCCGCGAGTGTGTCACCGACAGCGGCGGCACAGCAGCCTTCGGCATGTTGGCCGGCCGTCTGCCCGACGGCGTGCATGCAGCGGAAATGCATCTTGCGGGTGCCGTCACCGTGCTGAGCCGACTCACCCTTGAATACTCGCCCGCGGAGAACTCTCTTGAAGCGTGCCTGCGGGTGTTCGGTCGGCATCCGGGCGAACTGCCACCAGGTGCCATGCTGTTTCCGGCGGAGTGTGGGGAGCGTGTGCACTGACCGGCACGAGTGTTTCAAGGAGCTTTGGGTGCGGGGGCCGGTTGCGATCGTGACGCGACAAGGCGCCTCCAGCAGATCAAGACGCATCCGAGGGTGAGGAAGGCTTCGTGAATGTCGTCGCGGATCTCCCAGCGGATTCGCAGGCGACGGAACCAGTGCGGGTGGGCGAACGCGCGCTCGACGACCCGGCGTTGGGTGCCCAGGCCGGAACCGTACTCGGTGCCACGGCGAGCGATCAGCGGCTTCACGCGGAGATCCCAGACCAGGCGGGCGGTACTTGTCGTGATCGTAGCCCTGGTCAGCTAGGGCGTTTCGTTTGGATCAGCTGGTCGTTGGTTCGGGTGTGCCGTTGACTGACGCGCAGTGGGCGCGGATCGAGCCGTTGCTTCCGGATCG
>NZ_JBEOUD010000072.1:0-25346 GCF_040303865.1 Streptomyces sp. NPDC094034
CGAAGCGGAATCGGCGTAGCCGACGCGACGAAGGAGCGCCCTTGACGCCCGACCCGCAACCGCGAAACTCAGACCCAGGGGCGGCCCCCACCCGCATCCACACGTCCCGGCCCACCCCGACTACCCCTCGGCACGAACCCGCACCCAACACCCCCGGGCAGGCACTAAGTCCGGGCCAACAGGAGACCGAGCCAGCCCTCGGCGTGGTGCGTGACCGCCGGGGGCGTCGTCTCGTCGGCCTCCGTCCGGTCCACCACGAACTCGCACCAGACCACCTTGCCGGGACTCCGCTCCCCCACGCCCCACTTGTCGGCGAACGCCGCGACGAGGAGCAGCCCGCGTCCGCCCTCACCGTCCGGCTCATCAACGATCCGGGGGACGCCGGGGCCGCTGTCATGCACCTCGACACGGAGTACGTCGCCGTCGTACCCCAGATTCAGCCGGAACCCCCGGCCGGGCGGCACCCCGTGCAGCAGCGCGTTCGTGGCGAGTTCGCTCACGCACAGCAAGACGTCGTCGGCGCGGAAGCCTTCGGTCAAATCCCAGTCGACCAGAGCTTGGTGGGTGAACATCCTGGCGGCGGGGACGGACCGGCGATCGCGGCGGAAGAAGCGCTCCCGGAGTACGGAGTGGCGAGTTGTCGCAGTCATGGAGCGATCGTCGCGGAGAGTAACTAAACTTGAGCACCAGGTGACCCCGTACAGATCTTTTGTACGGGGTGTCCCAGGATCAAGTACGCGCGCACGTGGGGAGTTGGGCCGGCATGAATCCCAGGAAACATCCGAGGAAGAAGAACGCCTCGGCGATGAAGATGCTGGGCGCCCAGGTGGCGGCCTTCCGCCGGGCGGCGGGCTATACGCAACGATCCCTCGGTGAACGGGTCGTCGCGGACGAGGAGACCATCGCGTCGATCGAGCAGGGCAGACGGCCACTGAAGGCGGATCTGGCGGAGACACTGGACGAACTGCTGGACACCAAGGGTGCGTTGTCGGTCGGGGTGGCCAACATGCCGGAGATCGACCAGTTCCCGCTGTGGGCGGAGCAGTACGTGGACCACGAACGCGAGGCCATCTCACTGTCCTCGTTCGAGAACCAAGTGATGCCGGGACTGCTCCAGACCGAGGCATACACACGGGAAATCTTCGGCACGCGCGTTCCCGCATTCGACGAGGATGAGATCGAGACCAAGACCGCCGCTCGCATGGAGCGCCAGGAGATCCTTCAGCGCAAGGTCCCGCCGACACTCAACTTCGTCCTCTGGGAGCCGATCCTCCACTTCCCCCTTGGCGGACGAAAGGTCTTCGGCGAACAACTGAACCACCTGCGTACGTGCGCCGAACTCCCGGGCATCACAGTCCAGTTCCTACCACATGCCCGCACACACCACGCTGGAATCAGTGGCCCTTTCGTCGTACTTGAGACCCCCTATCACCAGCATCTCGCCTACGCCGAGTCGCAGCAGGGTAGCCACTGGGTCTCCGACCCCGACAGGGTGTCCATCATGGCCCGGAAATATGCCATGCTGCGATCGCAGGCCCTCTCCCCCGAGGAGTCCCGGGACCTGCTGGACGAGCTTCTAGGAGAGCAATGAGCACGACGCTTAGGTGGTTCAAATCCAGCTACAGCGATGACGCAGGCGGAGCCTGCCTCGAAGCCGCCTATGACTGGTACAAGTCCAGCTACAGCACCGAGCAGGGCGGCAACTGCCTCGAAATCGCCCCCTGCCCCCACGCCGTCCACGTCCGCGACTCCAAGAACCCCACCGGCCCCACCCTCACCCTCGCCCCCGCCGCCTGGGCCGCCTTCGCCACCTTCGCGGCCCGCTAGGAAGAGCGGGCCCTAACGGCTGTCCCCCGCCCCCGCGAGGGCCGGCTCGACGCGCCCCAGAATGCTCGGCCATCCGCCCCCCATACCTTCGAACGCGGTCCTGCCCAGCGGGGATTCGAGGTCGAACCCGGCATGTTCGAGGAACAGGCGCGTGCCCGTGCCCTCGGGGTGGAGCTGCCAGGTGATCGTGGTGTCCAGCGAGCCGGGGGCGAAGCTGTAGCGGAGCAGGCGTTCGGGTTCGACCGCGAGCACCTCGCAGGACTGCTGTCCCCACTGCCCCATGTCGAGGGTGAAGCGGTGGCCCACGACGGGGCGTACATCACCGGCGGCCCACCACCGCGCGTGCAGTTCGGGATCGGTCAGTGCCCGCCAGACCGTCGCGGGCGGATGGGCGATGAACTGGTCGCAGCGGATGATCTGCGGGTCGGTGGTGCTCATGGGTTCTCCTCGTCGATCAGGTCGCGCAGCGCGCCCATCCGGGCGCGCCAGTAGTGCTCGAAGGGATGCAGCCACTCGCCCACTTCGGCGAGTGGCGCCGCTTCAAGGTGGTAGTAGCGATGCCGCCCGCGCGGCTCCTCGCGCACCAACCGCACGTTCTTGAGCACGGTCAGGTGCTCGGAGACCGCGGACCGGCTCAGCACGAACTCGCCGGCGAGATCGCCGGCCGCGCGTGGCCCGTTCCGCAATGCCTCCAGCAACTTGCGCCGTACCGGGTTGGCCAGGGCACTGAACACATCGACTTCCGCCATGCCCCTCACTATGCGTCGGAGAGTTCCGACATGTCAACTCTCTCCGACACGTTCGACACCGTCACACATCTCCCGCCAGAGCGATCACATGGAGGACCCGCGCGCGGCGGCGTAGCGAACCTGCGCCGGAAGTACCGCTACTGACGCACGCACACTCCGGCCGGGTCCGGCGCCGCCCGGCCTCCGGGCTCCTCTCCGCCTTTGGCTCGTCGCCCCCGTATGACTTCGGGGAGCAGCGTGACCAGGCCGGCCGCCGCCAGCACCGTGCCCAGCCACAGTGGCGCCCGCAGCCCGAAGCCGTTGATCGCGAGTCCGCCCACGGACGAGCCGATCATCACGCCGAGGGTGATGCAGGACGAGTGGACGGTGTTCACCAAGGCGCGCGCGTTCGCTGTGCGCTGGACGCGGGTGACCATCGCGGGGTTCATGGTGACGCCGACCAGTCCGATGCCCAGCATGCACACAACAGCGAGCACCGGTACGTCCGCGAACAGCGCGAACCCGGTGAGGAACGCCAGGTTCAGGGCGAGTCCGCCGCCCAGCACGCGCAGCGTGTACCGGTCGGCGAGACGGCCGACGACGCTGTTGCCGATGACGGTCGCCGCGCCGTACGCGATGAGCAGCAGCGGTACGGTTCCGGTGGAGAAGCCGGTGATCTCCGTCATGATCGGGTTGAGATAGCTGAACGCGGCGAAGGTCGCGCCGATGATCATCGTGCTCGTGGAGAACACCAGCCACAGTCGACGCTTCCTGAAGACCGCGAGTTCTTCCCGGAGGTTCCCTGTTCCCTCGGCGCGGCCCAGGGACGGCACGCCGACGATCGTGCAGAGCGCGGCGAGGACGGTCAACGCGGAGATGGCCCAGAAGGCGGCCCGCCAGCCGAACCGTTCACCTATCAGGGTGGACAGCGGCATTCCGAGCAGCGTGCCCAGCATCAGTCCGTTCATCACCGCCGCGATGGCCCGTCCCCGCATCTCGGGGCGGGTGAGCTGGACGGAGATCGAGACGGCCACCCCGAAGAACGCCTGTGAGGCGACGCCGCTGATCAGTCGCGCCGCCAGCATCACGCCGTAACTGGTGGCCGTCGCCGCGAGCACATTGCCCACCAGGAAGACGGCGAAGAGGATCATCAGCGCGCTCTTCTGCCGTGTCCGCAGGAGCGCGACGGTGAGGAAGGGCCCTCCGAAAGCCATGGCCGCCGCGAAGGCGGTGATCAGGTAGCCGATCTGCGGGACGGTCGCGTCCAGCCCGTCGGCGAGTTGGGGCATCAGTCCGGCGACCACGAACTCGCTGGTCACCATGGCGAAGATGCCCAAGGCGAGGACATACACGGCGCGGGGCATGGCAAATGGCTCCCGTGATGAGGATGGGGATGAGGATGGGTATGGGGATGACGATTATTTTGGATCAGTCAGTTCAAAATTTGGGCAGACACAAGCGCGCCCCCTGTGCGTACGCGGAACATCCGCGCGGGACACCCGCGCGGGTCAGCGCCGGAGCGCGTCCAGGGCGATGGCCGCGATGGACTCCAGCGCGGCGCGGTCCGCGCCCCCTTGAGCGGACACCCGCATGCCGCCGATCACCGCGTTGAGGAACCGGGCCAGTTCGCCCGCGTCCCGCGAGGAGCCGATCTCACCCGCGCGCTGCCCGGCCTCCAGGACCACCCGCAGCGCGGCGAGCCGAAGCGCCAGATCGCGATCCAGGATGGCGTCGGCGTCCGGGTCGCGTCCGGCGAGTTCCACGGTCGTATTGACCGTCAGGCAGCCCAGACTGCGACCGCCACCCTCACCACCACCGGCGTCACCGGCCCCCGCGCGGACCGCGAACTCGCCCTCGATGATGGCCTCGAACAGCGCCTCGATCCGCTCCACCGTCGGCCGCTCCTGATCCTCCAGGATGTGGATCTGCCGCATGGTCATGATGTCGACGTAGCGCGTCAGGGACCGTCTGAACAAGTCGCGCTTGCTGTGGAAGGTGTTGTAGATGCTGCTGCGTCCCAGCCCGGTGGCCTCGCACAGGTCCTGGGTCGAGGTCGCCTCGTAGCCGTTCGCCCAGAACGTACGCATCGCCGCGTCCAGGGCCCGGTCCTCGTCGAATGTCCTCGGTCTGGCCATGACCGGCACGCTACAGGTTTTGGAACGCTCGATGCAATACCTTCGTCAGCCGCTGGCCGTCAGCCGTCAGCCGTCAGCCGTCAGCCGTCAAGGGGCTTCTCCCACTCCGACGCACCTGGCGGGTAGTTGTACGTCGGACGCCCCGCCGACCCGCTCGTACGGAAGGGCTTCCCGTTGTCGTCCACGCGGATCGTGCCGTGCCGCTCACCGCTGGTCCAGTCCAGCTCCAGGTACCAGCTGACGTCCCGCGTCTTCGAACTGGCGGAGATGTAGAAGACCTCGGGGTCCGACTCGCTGACCTTGTAGGGGAAGTCCCGCTGTCCGGCCTTCGGTACGGAACTGGGCCTGCCCGCGTCCAGGTTGACGGCGAAGGACTTCGTGCCCACGCCGCCGCCGCAGCCGACGCCCATCGCGTAGTCGGTCCAGGCGAGCGGGGCGTCGCTCTTCACGATCCGTACGTGCAGGGCCCGCAGCACGACCGTCTCACTGCTCGTGCCCTGCAAGGTCAGCTCGATGAACTGACCGTCGCTCGCCACCCCGCCGAGCGCCCCGACCCAGCCGGGCGCGTCTTGCTCGGTGGGCGGCGGAGGGACCGCCTCCGGCGGGCTGTTGATGAGGTAGTGCTGACTGCACGGGTCCTCGAAGGCGTACGGCCGGGTCGCCACCGTCACCGGCACCGCGTCACTGGAGGGTTTGCCCGCCGCCGGGGGGTCCTTGCGCGCGCTGGGGGCACCGGACGGGCTCGCGCTCCGGGAGGAGGAGAGGGAGGGCGAGGCGGACGGCGCCTCCTTCTTGTCCTTGCCGTCCGACGAGGCGGAGGGCGACGCGTTCTCCTCCGCACTCTGGTACGGAGCCTCCGACACCTCCGTGGCGGCGGACTGGTCATCGTTCGACGGTCTGCCTGCGTAGGCGACAGCGGGTACGACGACCGCGACGACCGCCACAGCGGCGAGGACAAGACGCAGGCGTTTGGTACGGGGGAAACGGGCGACGCGGGACCCGGCGACGGGTCCGCGCACGAACTCGGACCCGGACTCGGACTTGGACTCGGACTCGGGCCCGGACCCGGACTCGGGCCCGGACCCGGACTCGGACTCGGGCCCGAACTCGGATACGAGTACGGGTACGGGTTCGGTCACGGACTCGCGTCCCGGTCCGGGGCCGGGCCGGGGGCCGGCCTCCGCTGCGGGAGCCGCCTCAGCCGGGGCCTCGGCCTCGCCGCCACCGTCGGTCCCCGAGCCGGGCGCCGCCGAATCGGACGCCGGTGACCCTGACCCGGGCACCAGGGTGGCGGACGGCGAGGCCGACGGCGCCGACCGGGCCCGCCGTCTCGCCTCGTCCGCGAGAATCCACCGCCGGTGCAGCTCGACCAACTCCTCGGCGTTCGCGCCGCACAGCCGCGCGAGCCGCTCCACCGACGCGTAGTCGGTCGGCACGGCGTCGCCGTTGCAGTAGCGGTGCAGCGTGGACGTGCTGACATGGAGCCTTCCGGCGAGGACGCCGTAACTGCGCCCCGAGCGGTCCTTCAGCCCCCTGAGCAGTTCCGCGAAAGCCTCGGCCTCGGTCGTCGCCACCCGTTGTTCCCCTCCCTGGTTCCTGCCGGCCCGTCCCGGGAACGCGTTCCAGGGAAACCATGTCTCCCCAGGTCAGAGCCTGCGTGAGCGTTCCAGCTTCCCCCATTGTCCCCTGCCGATTGCGGCCGCTTCCGGCCGCCCCGCAAGGTGAGTGCAGCGCCAGCCGAACGGGGAGCAGAAATCAGAACCCGACTCCGTATCAGCCTGGTCGACGCGCTGGCCGTCGTCGTGGTGATCGCCTCCACGGCAGTCGTGATCATGCTCGTCAACCGTCACTGAACGCATCACTCGACAACCTCACCGAAACGGGGACTCCATCCTTATGCGTACGATCCGTCACCGCGCCGTCGCGGCCGCCGCCACCGCTCTCATCGCCTCCCTCGCCCTCACCGCCTGCGGGTCCGGCGACACCGCCGACGCCATGAAGAACACCGGCGCGGCCGCCGCGTCGTCCAGCACGCCGCCGGCCGACCAGCAGACGCCGACGGACAACGAGCAGCAGACGCCCGCCGACCAGATCAGCGGCGACGGCGGCAACGGCGGCAGCGGCAACACAGGCACCACATCCAAGGGCACAAGCGGAGGCGGTACCACCGCGAAGGACACCACTACCAAGGACACCTCCGCCGAGGCCCCCGCCAGGGGAACCGCCTGCACGGGCGACAACGCCAAGGTCAAGGTCAGCCAGGTCAGCCGCCCGATCAACCACCTTCTTCTGACGGTCACCAACACCGGTGGCAAGAACTGCGACGCCTACTACGCCCCCGCCCTCCGCTTCGACGACGCCCAGGCCCCCACCCAGGTCAACGAGGACAGCCAGCCGCAGGCGGTCGTCACCCTCGCCCCGGGGCAGTCGGCCTACGCCTCGGTCGCCCTGGGCGGCGACGGGTCCCCGGACATCCCGGTGGAGCAGCTGATCATCCACTTCCCCGGCCGCGACAACCAGGGCTCGGTGGGTTCCTCCTACGGCCCGATCACACTCCCTGCGGGGACGATGATCTCCGACACCACGTCCGTGTCGTACTGGCAGGCGAACATGGCCGACGCCCTCATCTGGTGACAGCTTCACCTGGTGACGGCCTCGCCCAGTGACACCCCCGACTGATCGGGGCCCCTGCCCGAACGGCGGCCGGGGCCCCGATCAGCCCTGTGACCCTGCCCCAGAGACCCGGCCTCAGAGACCCGGCCTCAGAGCCCCGGCCCCACGGCCCGGCCCCACGGCCGGGCGCCAGTGCCCCGGTGTCAGAGCTTCCCCGCCACCTCGGTCGCCCAGTACGTCAGGATCATGTTCGCCCCGGCGCGCTTGACCCCGGTCAGCGTCTCCATGATCGCCGCGTCGCGGTCGATCCAACCCTTCTCCGCCGCCGCCTCGACCATCGCGAACTCGCCGGAGATCTGGTACGCCGCGACCGGCACGTCCACCTCGGCCGCGATACGCGCCAGAATGTCCAGATACGGCAGCGCGGGCTTGACCATCACCATGTCCGCGCCCTCTTCGAGGTCGAGCGCCAGTTCCCGCAGGGACTCCCGGGCGTTGGCCGGGTCCTGCTGGTAGGTCTTGCGGTCGCCCTTCAGCGCGGAGCCGACGGCCTCCCGGAACGGGCCGTAGAACGCCGACGAGTACTTCGCGGTGTACGCGAGGATCGACACGTCCTCCCTGCCGATCGTGTCGAGCGCGTCGCGTGCGACACCGATCTGGCCGTCCATCATGCCGCTGGCGCCCACCACATGGGCGCCCGCGTCGGCCTGGACCTGGGCCATCTCGGCGTACCGCTCCAGGGTGGCGTCATTGTCGACCCGCCCCAGGCCGTCCAGCACCCCGCAGTGGCCGTGGTCGGTGAACTCGTCCAGACACAGGTCGGACATGACGACCAGGTCGTCACCGACCTCTTCCCGTACGGCGCGGATCCCTGCCTGGAGGATTCCGTCCGGGTCCGTGCCCGCCGTACCCGTCGCGTCCTTCTTGGCCTCCTCGGGGACGCCGAAGAGCATGATCCCGGAGACGCCGGCAGAGGCCGCCTCCACCGCCGTCTTGCGCAGCGTGTCCAGCGTGTGCTGGACGACGCCGGGCATCGAGGAGATGGGGGTGGGCCGGCTGATGCCCTCGCGTACGAACGCGGGAAGGATGAGATCCGCCGGGTGCAGCCGGGTCTCGGCCACCATCCGTCGCATCACCGGGTTCACCCGCAGCCGCCGGGGCCGCGAGCCGGGGAAGGATCCGTGCACAGTCATCGTCAGTCGCCTCTTGGGTCTGCTGCTTCGTCGGGGCCCGGCCGGCCGTCGGACCACCTTCGACCATAAACCCGGCATCCCCGCCCCTTTACCGACACCGCGACCGGGAAACCGACGGCGGAACGCGGAAACGACGGCGGAACGCGGAAACGACGACGGAACGCGGAAACGACGACGGGGCCCGGCCGCTTCGGCGACCCGGCCCCGCTTCGTTCAACGCCCCCGCCCGGCACGCGGCCGTACACACCTCAGGTCGTACGGACCTCAGGTCGTACACACCTCAGGCCGCACGGGCCTCAGGTCGTACGGCGCCTACGGCTGCCCGGCCTGCGCTCGCTCGGCCGCGTGACCGTTTCGCCTGCCTCCTTCGCGGCCTCACGGCGCTGCGTGCCGAACGCGGCGAGCGCCTCGGCCAGCTTGTGCACCGACGGCTCCGGCGAGAGGACGTCCACGCGCAGCCCGTGCTCCTCGGCGGTCTTCGCCGTCGCGGGGCCGATACACGCGATCACCGTCACGTTGTGCGGCTTGCCCGCGATACCGACCAGGTTCCGCACGGTCGAGGACGAGGTGAAGAGCACGGCGTCGAAGCCGCCGCCCTTGATCGCCTCACGGGTCTCGGCCGGCGGCGGCGACGCGCGCACCGTGCGGTACGCGGTGACGTCGTCGACCTCCCAGCCCAACTCGATCAGCCCTGCCACCAGCGTCTCGGTGGCGATGTCGGCGCGCGGCAGGAACACTCGGTCGATCGGGTCGAAGACCGGGTCGTACGGCGGCCAGTCCTCCAGCAGCCCGGCCGCCGACTGTTCGCCGGACGGCACCAGGTCGGGCTTGACCCCGAAGTCCACGAGCGAAGCTGCGGTCTGTTCGCCCACCGCGGCGACCTTGATCCCGGCGAAGGCGCGGGCGTCGAGCCCGTACTCCTCGAACTTCTCCCGTACCGCCTTCACCGCGTTGACCGAGGTGAACGCGATCCACTCGTAGCGTCCGGTGACCAGGCCCTTGACCGCGCGCTCCATCTGCTGAGGTGTGCGCGGCGGCTCGACCGCGATGGTCGGGACCTCGTGCGGGACCGCGCCGTACGACCTGAGCTGGTCGGAGAGCGACGCGGCCTGCTCCTTCGTCCGCGGGACGAGCACCTTCCAGCCGAACAGGGGCTTGGACTCGAACCACGCGAGCTGGTCGCGCTGTGCGGCGGCGCTGCGCTCACCGACCACGGCTATGACGGGCTGGTGTCCCTCCGGGGAGGGCAGCACCTTCGCCTGCTTCAGGATCTGCGCGATGGTGCCGAGCGTGGCGTTCCAGGTGCGCTGACGGGTGGTCGTACCGGCGACGGTGACGGTCATCGGGGTGTCCGGCTTGCGGCCGGCCGTGACCAGTTCACCGGCGGCGCTCGCGACCGAGTCCAGGGTGGTGGAGACGACGACCGTGCCGTCGCTCGCGCCGAGCTCGGTCCAGCACCGCTCACCGGCGGTCCTGGCGTCCACGAGCCGTACGTCCGTGCCCTGCGCGTCGCGCAGCGGTACCCCGGCGTACGCCGGCACACCGACCGCGGCCGCGATGCCGGGGACGACTTCGAAGGGAATGCCCGCGGTGGCACAGGCGAGCATCTCCGTGCCCGCGTCGCCGTCCAGCCCCGGGTCACCGGAGACCGCACGCACGACCCGCTTGCCGCCCCGCGCGGCCTCCATGACAAGATTGGCCGCATCCCGGATCGCGGGGATCCCGGCGGCTGCTGACACATCGTCAACAACCGTCAGCGCAGGGGTGTGCACACCCGCCCTGGCGTGGCCGCGTACGACTTCGAGCACATCAGGCTCGGCAATCAGTACATCCGCCCCCGCGAGCGCCTCGACGGCGCGGAGTGTCAGCAGACCCGGATCTCCGGGTCCGGCACCGAGGAAGGTGACGTGCCCCGATGCGGAGCAGGCTGGAAGGTCAGAGGTGGTGGGGCTCAAAGTGCTCGCTCCCCCATAAGACCGGCCGCACCCTTGGCGAGCATCTCGGACGCGAGTTCGCGACCGAGCGCGATGGCGTCGCCGTGCGACGTGGGTACGGGACCGGTGGTGGACAGCTGCACCAGCGTCGAGCCGTCGGTCGTGCCGACGACGCCGCGCAGGCGCATTTCGTTGACAACCTGTCCGTCGGCCAGCAGGTCGGCCAACGCACCCACGGGTGCGCTACAGCCGGCCTCCAGGGCGGCGAGCAGGGAACGCTCGGCGGTCACGGCGGCCCGGGTGTACGGGTCGTCGAGCTCGGCGAGCACTGCGGCGAGGTCCACGTTGACCGCGGCGCACTCGACAGCAAGGGCCCCCTGGCCGGGGGCGGGCAGGACCGTGTCGACCGACAGGAACTCGGTCACCTCGTCGATCCGGCCGATGCGGTGAAGCCCGGCGGCGGCGAGCACGACTGCGTCGAGCTCCCCGTCGCTGACATAGCCGATCCGCGTGTCGATGTTCCCGCGGATCGGTACGGTTTCGATGGTGCGGCCGTGGTTGCGCGCGTACGCGTTGAGCTGCGCCATCCGGCGCGGCGACCCCGTACCGATCCGGGCGCCCGCCGGCAGCCGCTCGAAGGCCAGCCCGTCGCGTGCGATCAGCACGTCCCGGGGGTCCTCGCGGCGCGGCACGGCGGCCAGTGTCAGATCGTCGGGCTGGGTCGTCGGCAGGTCCTTGAGGGAATGCACGGCGAAGTCGACCTCGCCCGCCAGCAGCGCGTCACGCAGCGCGGTGACGAAGACGCCCGTGCCGCCGATCTGCGCGAGATGCTCGCGGGAGGTGTCGCCGTACGTGGTGATCTCGACCAGCTCCACCGGCCGGCCGGTGAGCTCCCGCACGGCGTCCGCCACCTGGCCGGACTGGGCCATGGCGAGCTTGCTGCGCCTGGTTCCGAGCCTCAGCGGCTTCTCGGTCCTCAGTGCCTTCTCGGTCATACTCGCCCTCTGCCTACACCGTCGGTGTCATTCAGGTCGGCCCGACTGACGGCGGCGACCGTCTGCGGGTCGAGGTCGAAGAGTTCGCGCAGCGCGTCCGCGTACCCGGCACCGCCGGGCTCGCCTGCCAGCTGCTTGACCCGCACGGTGGGCGCGTGCAGGAGTTTGTCGACGACGCGGCGCACGGTCCTGGTGATCTCGGCGCGCTGCTTGTCGTCGAGACCGGGGAGTCTGCCTTCGAGGCGCGCGACCTCGCTGCTCACCACATCGGCGGCCATGGCGCGCAGCGCGACCACGGTCGGTGTGATGTGAGCGGCGCGCTGTGCGGCGCCGAAGGCCGCCACCTCGTCCGAGACGATCGTGCGCACCTGATCGACGTCGGCGGCCATGGGGGCGTCGGCGGACGCCTCGGCCAGCGACTCGATGTCCACGAACCGCACCCCGCCGAGGCGGTGCACGGCGGCGTCTATGTCCCGGGGCATGGCGAGGTCGAGCAGGGCCAGCTGGGTCGTACGGCGATGCAGCGCCGTCTCGACGGCGCCGTAGGTCAGCACCAGACCGGTCGCGCCCGTGCAGGACACGACCACATCGGCGCGCGGCAGCTCGTCGGCGAGTGCGGTCATGTCCACGGCGCGCGCGAGGACGCCCGTGGAGCCGGGCTCGGTCAGGATCTGTACGAGCCGGTCGGCGCGCGCGGCCGTGCGGTTGGCGATGACGATCTCGTCGACGCCGAGGCGCGCGAGCGTCGCGGCGGCCAGCGAGGACATCGAGCCCGCGCCGATCACCAGCGCGCGCTTCTTCTTGGCCCAGGCGTCCACGGCCGCGCCGGCCGCGAGCTGTTCCAGGCCGAAGGTGACCAGCGACTGCCCGGCCCGGTCGATCCCGGTCTCGCTGTGGGCGCGCTTGCCGACCCGCAGGGCCTGCTGGAAGAGGTCGTTGAGCAGTCGGCCCGCGGTGTGCAGTTCCTGCCCCAGCGCCAGCGCGTCCTTGATCTGTCCGAGGATCTGGCCCTCGCCGACGACCATCGAGTCCAGCCCGCAGGCCACCGAGAAGAGATGGTGGACGGCCCGGTCCTCGTAGTGCACATAGAGATACGGGGTGAGCTCCTCCAGGCCGACGCCGCTGTGCCGGGCGAGGAGCGTGGACAGCTCGGCGACCCCGGCGTGGAACTTGTCGACGTCGGCGTACAGCTCTATGCGGTTGCAGGTGGCGAGGACCGCGGCCTCGGTCGCGGGCTCCGCGGCGAGCGAGTCCTGCAACAGCTTGATCTGTGTGTCGGTGGCAAGGGAGGCCCGCTCCAGCACACTCACGGGTGCGCTGCGATGGCTCACTCCGACGACCAGGAGGCTCATGCCGGCATCACCGCGGGGACGTCCCCGTCGGGTCCCTTCCGGTTCACGGCGGCGCCGCCCGCCTCCGGCGCGTCCACATCCGTGGCGCTCATGTCCACGGCGTCTGCCGCGCCCCCGCGCTCGGCGGCCGACGCCGCTTCCGCGGCGGCCCCCTCACCAGCCTTGCGCTGCTCGTGGAAGGCGAGGATCTGCAACTCGATGGAGAGGTCGACCTTGCGTACGTCCACGCCGTCGGGCACCGAGAGCACCGTCGGCGCGAAGTTGAGGATGGAGGTCACACCGGCGGCGACCAGCCGCTCACAGACCTGCTGCGCGGCGCCCGCGGGGGTCGCGATGACCCCGATCGAGACGCCGTTGTCGGTGATGATCTTCTCCAGCTCGTCCGTGTGCTGGACCGGCATCCCGGCGACCGGCTTGCCCGCCATCGCGGGATCGGCGTCTATCAGCGCGGCCACCCGGAACCCGCGGGAGGCGAATCCGCCGTAGTTGGCGAGCGCGGCGCCGAGGTTACCGATACCGACGATGACGACCGGCCAGTCCTGCGTCAGCCCCAGCTCGCGGGAGATCTGGTAGACGAGATACTCGACGTCGTAGCCCACACCGCGCGTCCCGTAGGAACCGAGATAGGAGAAGTCCTTCCGCAGCTTGGCGGAGTTGACCCCGGCCGCGGTCGCGAGCTCTTCGGAGGAGACCGTGGGTACGGAACGCTCGGACAGAGCGGTCAGCGCCCGCAGATACAGCGGAAGCCTGGCGACGGTGGCCTCGGGGATTCCTCGGCTACGAGTCGCCGGTCGGTGAGTTCGGCCAGTTGCCACGGTGCTCCTGCGGGATGAGCGAGGCTGCAGGCGGTCGTATGTCCCTGGACCGCCCCGTCGAATGCAGGTTATGTCTTTGTGAACGCGTGCACAAAGATTGTGTCCGCTTTGTCCGAGCAAAGTGACCGGGGTCACGCACCTCGATCCCGCCATGACGGAACCGGGGACCACGTCAACCCGTTGCACACACGAAGGGGGCAAAACCGCACACACTCCTCAACGAATACGCCCCCGAGACCGCTCCCCCTGCCTCCCGGGACCGATCCCCGGACGCCCGGCGTCACCTCGGGACCACCCTCGCGGTCCGGAGCATGATCACCAGAAGAAACCCAGCAAAGCGCCCACGATGGTAACCGTCTTTCCCTTCAGCCCCCCAGTTCGCGGCGGAGCCGATCGGCGTCGACTCGCCAGAAGGTGTGCTGCTCCCCGTCCACCAGGACAACCGGAATCTGCTCCCAGTACGCGCGATGCAGCTCTTCGTCGCGCGTAATATCCTTTTCCTCCCATGATGCTCCGGTCTCCGCGCACACTTTTTCGACGACGGCGCGGGCGTCGTCACAGAGATGGCATCCGGGTTTCGAGACGAGCGTCACCATCCGCTCGGCGGCCTTCTTCTTCGTCATACGTCGCAGCAGAGGACTCATGCGGCCATTCTCCGCCCGCGCCGGACGCGGTGGCGCCGGCCATCCACAGCTGGAACCGGATCACACGATCAGCGGATTAACGCACCAGCCGTGGAGAGTTCACTCCACGGCATCCCCACACGTCGGGAAGTACCGAACAGACTGGCTATGCTCACGATATGGCCGCACTGGGATGGCTCACCCCCCGTAAGCGCTCCGCCACCGCACGGAGCGTGCTCGCAGGCGAGGCCGCAGCCGAGGCAGGACTCAGGTCCACACAGGAGTCGCACGCGGCCTCGGAGGCCGAGGCCGCCGCCACGGCGGACAAGGTGCCCGACTTCCCCGTGCTCGGGGACAACCGCGCCGCCGCCTTCTTCGATCTCGACAACACGGTGATGCAGGGCGCCGCGATCTTCCATCTCGGCCGCGGCCTGTACAAGCGGAAGTTCTTCCAGCGCCGCGAACTCGCCCGGTTCGCCTGGCAGCAGGCCTGGTTCCGGGTGGCCGGGGTCGAGGACCCCGAGCACATGCAGGACGCCCGCGACAGCGCCCTGTCCATCGTCAAGGGCCACCGGGTCTCCGAGCTGATGTCCATCGGCGAGGAGGTCTACGACGAGTACATGGCCGACCGGATCTGGCCGGGCACCCGCGCGCTCGCCCAGGCCCACCTGGACGCGGGGCAGCAGGTCTGGCTGGTGACGGCGGCGCCCGTCGAGACCGCGACGATCATCGCCCGCAGGCTCGGCCTGACCGGCGCCCTCGGTACCGTCGCCGAATCCATCGACGGCGTGTACACCGGCAAGCTCGTCGGCGAACCGCTGCACGGCCCCGCCAAGGCCGAGGCCGTCCGCGCCCTGGCCGCCACCGAGGGCTTCGACCTGGACCGCTGCGCGGCGTACAGCGACTCGCACAACGACATCCCGATGCTCTCGCTGGTCGGGCACCCGTACGCCATCAACCCGGACACCAAGCTCCGCAAGCACGCGCGCCGGCTGGACTGGCGGCTGCGCGACTACCGGACCGGCCGCAAGGCGGCCAAGGTCGGCATCCCGGCGGCGGCCGGAGTCGGCGCCCTCGCGGGGGGCACGGTCGCCGCGGTCGCCCTCCACCGCCGCCGCCGCTGACCCGCCGCGCCGGTCCGATCCGGTCCGGTCCGGCCGCAACGAGAGACACGCCCAGGAGACACGCCGCCGGGCGACAAATCGACACGTACGGCCCTGTGGGATTCCCCGCGGGGCCGTACGTACATCCGTCACTCAGGCACAACCCATCGCGAGAGCAGACAGATCTTGACGCAATCCGATCAGTAAATGGTCACGATGTGCGACTAGATACGCCGCTTAGGCGTCATGGAAGCGACGTAATCGATGATTTGAGCAACTGGGTGTAGCACTGCCTGTACGAAGCGTTATTCTCCTCAGACGCATACCGGACCCCACACGTCGCCACGACGAGTGAACGGTCCCGCACTGCACGTGATGGAAGCTCTGCCTCTGGGAGTCCCGTGTACCCACACGTCGGGGTTGACGCCTCGGGCCTGGCTACGCTGCGCGCAACGGTCCTCGACCACTTGCGCGGCTTCGTCCCCACCGCGTACGCCGTCCCCGCCCTCGCCGCACCGGCCCCTGCCGTGAGCGGCCCTATCGGTCCTTGTTATGCCCTGGCGAGCGGCGGTGCGGCGGTCGGCAGACGGGGAAGCCGAAGCAGCACCGCCGCCTCGACCACCGCCCGCCGACCCAGCGCCGACAGCGACAGCGCCCGCATGATGGACCTCGTCGAGCGCGCCCAGGCCGGTGAGGCCGAGGCCTTCGGCCGGCTGTACGACCAGTACAGCGACACCGTCTACCGCTATATCTACTACCGCGTGGGCGGGAAGGCGACCGCGGAGGATCTCACCAGCGAGACGTTCCTGCGCGCCCTGCGCCGGATCTCCACCTTCACCTGGCAGGGGCGCGACTTCGGCGCCTGGCTGGTCACGATCGCCCGGAACCTGGTCGCGGACCATTTCAAATCGAGCCGCTTCCGACTCGAAGTGACCACGGGCGAAATGCTCGACGCCAACGAGGTGGAGCGCAGCCCGGAGGACTCCGTCCTGGAGTCCCTCTCGAACGCGGCGCTGCTCGAAGCCGTACGCAAGCTCAACCCGCAGCAGCAGGAGTGCGTCACACTGCGCTTCCTACAGGGTCTCTCGGTCGCCGAGACGGCCCGCGTCATGGGCAAGAACGAAGGAGCGATCAAAACCTTGCAGTACCGAGCCGTACGAACACTGGCCCGGCTGTTGCCCGAAGACGCCCGCTGACCGCCGCTGTCCCCCCACCCTCCACCAGCCGGCCGTCCCCCCTCTGCCCACCCCCCACCTCGGACCCAACTCACCTTCGGTGACGCCTCGGTGACGCGCTGGTCCGATCATCCTTCGCGCGTAACCCATGTGCCGCGCCGCTCGTTGTGCGAGATGCAGGCTCCCTGCGGTCACGCCATGCCCGCAGCCACTCACTCAATCGTGTGGATGTGCTCAAGGCGTGCAACCTTCCGGACCCCCAGGGGAGTCGATCGTCATGACGAGAGGAGGTGCCGCCAGTGATCGCGAACGTTTCGGCACACCGGCGGGCGAACGCCTTCGCCCAGGCCCTGGAAGACCAGACGGTCCAGGGCGCGGCGGCCGAACAGCCCGCCGAGTCGGCCGAACCGGCCGAACAGGGGCGGCTGTTGGCCCTGGCGAGTGGTCTCGGTGAACTGCCGAAACCAACGCTGGACCCCGAGGTCAAAATGGTGCAACGGGCACAGCTCGTGGCAGCCATGGAGGCCATGCTGCTGGAGGGCACAGCCGCCGGGGGGGCGACTCCGGGCCCTACGGTGCCGGAGCAGCGCAAGTCCGGACGGGGCGCCCACCGGGCCTCCCGCCTCCGGAGACTGCGCCCCAGATCCCGCTGGTCCAAGGGCCTTGCGGCGGGCGGACTCACGGTCGGTGTGGCGGCGGGCGCCTTCGGCGGCGTCGCCGCCGCCAGCTCCGACGCCCTGCCCGGTGATTCGCTGTACGGGCTGAAACGAGGAATGGAGGACTTCAAGCTCAATCTGGCGGACGACGAGTCCGACCGAGGCGAGCTGTATCTGGACCACGCCTCGACCCGGCTCAGCGAGACTCGCCGACTGATGGAGCGTGGCCGCTCCGGCCGGCTGGACCACGAATCCATGGGCGAGATCCGGCGCACGCTGAGCGGGATGAAGCACGACGCCACGGAGGGCCACCGCCTGCTCCATCAGGCATACGAACGGGACGGCTCACTCGGCCCGATCGCCACCCTCTCCTCGTTCTCCGCCTCGCACCGCCAGGCCTGGAACGGGCTGCGCGAGCGGCTGCCGGTCCAGCTGACGGACGTCGGCGACGAAGTCAGCTCGGTCTTCGACGCCATAGACGAAGAGGTCGCTCCGCTCCAGTCGCTGCTGCCGCGGCCACCGGAGAAGCAGGCGGGAGCCACGCTTCCCGGCTCCACACCCGACTCCGCCGGCTCCGACCGTCCGAGCCACCCCTCGCCGCCCGCACCGAGCGAGGGCGGCGGAAGCGGCTCGCACACCAGCGACCGGCCCGACCCCTCCGCGCCCGACTCGGACAGCGCGTCCGAGGAGGGCCTGCTCGGCGGTGGCACGGGCGGCCTGCTCGATCCGCCGCAGAGCAGCGCCACACCGTCCCCGTCCGAGAACCAGGACAGCTCCGACCGTCCCGGACCGGACGTCACGATCCCGCCGCTGCTGCCGGATCTGCTGCCGGGACTCGGCTTCAAGGCAGAGGACGCGGATCAGTGATCAGCGGTCAGTAACCGTCAGCGGCGGTACGGACGAGGGGCGGTGCTCCGCCGGAGCACCGCCCCTCGTGCATGCCCTCCTACACGCCGTCGTTCAGAAGAACGCGGAAGAACTCGGAAGAACGCAGAGAAAACGCAGAACTCGGAGGAACGCGGAGAAACTCAGAAGAACACCGACCGCCGCTGCACCAGCAACTTGTAGAGCGTGTGCTGGATCTGCTCGCGGACCTGATCCGTCAGATTGAACATCAGCATCGGATCCTCCGCCGCCTCGGGCGGATAGCCGTCCGTCGGGATCGGCTCACCGAACTGGATCGTCCACTTCGTCGGCAGCGGCAGCATCCCGAGCGGACCCAGCCAGGGGAACGTCGGTGTGATCGGGAAGTACGGCACGCCCAGCAGCCGGGCCAGCGTCCGCGAGTTGCCGATCATCGGATAGATCTCCTCGGCGCCCACGATCGAACACGGCACGATCGGCGCCCCCGCGCGCAGCGCCGTCGACACGAACCCGCCCCGGCCGAACCGCTGAAGTTTGTACCGGTCACCGAACGGCTTGCCCAGCCCCTTGAAGCCCTCCGGCATCACCCCGACGACCTCACCACGCCGGAGCAGTATCTCGGCGTCCTCCGCGCACGCCAGGGTGTGCCCTGCCTTCCGCGCCAGCTCGTTGACCACGGGCAGCACAAAGACCAGATCGGCCGCCAGCAGCCGCAGATGCCGGTCCGCCGGATGGTTGTCGCGCACGGCGACCTGCATCATCAGCCCGTCCAACGGCAGCGTCCCCGAGTGATTGGCCACCACGAGCGCGCCGCCGTCCGACGGGATGTTCTCGATGCCCTTCACCTCGACCCGGAAGTAGTTCTCGTAGAGCGGCCGGATCAGCGACATCAGGACCTGGTCGGTGAGTTCCTTGTCGTACCCGAACTCGTCGATGTCGTACTCGCCGGTGAGCCGTCGGCGCACAAACGCCAGCCCGCCCGCGAGCCGCCGCTCCCAGCCGCCGTCGGGCGCCGCTTCCGCTTCCGGCTCCCCTGCCGGCTCCGGCTCCGGTACGGGGGCCAGCGGTCCCGGTCCCGGCTCACGTACGGGACCCGATCCCGCTCCCGGCACCTGCGAGCGCTTCGGAGCTCCGTCGTTGGCGTCTCCTCGCCGCCGCCGGCCGCCGGCGGATCCACGCCTCGACCTCGGTTCATCACCGAAGGGGAGGACCTTGGCATCAGCCATGTCAGATGCGCTCCTTGCTGACGAGAGGGGAGAGCCGGTCGACGGTACGGGCCACCGCCTCGGGCGGCAGCAACCCGGCCCCCCGGGCGCGCGCGAAGTCCGCGAAGGCCTCCGCGGTCGTGAACCGAGGCACAAAGCCCAGTGTCTCGCGCATCTGGTCGGTGCTGACCACCCGGCCATGGGTCAGCAGCCTGATCTGTTCCGGCGCGAAGTCCGTCATCCCGACCGTGCGCAGCGCCGTACCGACCCAGGTCACGGCGGGCAGCGGAACGGGCACCGTGGGCCGCCCCAGCCGCCGTGAGCACTGCGAGAGCAGCAGCACACCCTCACCGGCCACATTGAAGGTCCCGCTGTTGAGCGTTCCGCGCCGCGGCTCGTCGGAGGCGATCAGCAGAATGTCGACCACATCGTCCTCATGGACGAACTGGAGCCGCGGGTCATAACCGAAGACCGTCGGCAGCACGGGCAGCGACAGATATTCGGCGAGCGGCGAATCCGCCGCGGGCCCCAGGATATTCGCGAAGCGCAGCACACAGACCGCCACATCCGGTCTGCGGCGCGCGAACCCGCGTACGTACCCCTCGACCTCCACCGCGTCCTTGGCGAAGCCGCCGCTCGGCAGCGATTTGGGCGGCGTGGTCTCGGTGAAGATCGCCGGATCACGGGGCGCGGAACCGTACACACTCGTACTGGACTTGACCACCAGCCGCTTCACCGTCGGCGACTTCTGGCAGGCGCCGAGCAACTGCATCGTGCCGATGACATTGGTTTCCTTGACCGAGGCACGTCCGCCGGAGCCCAGCGGAGTGCCCGTCACATCCAGATGGACGACGGTGTCGACTCCGTGCTCGGCCAAAATCCGCGCGATAACCGGCTGCCGGATATCCGCGCGGACGAATGTCGCCCCGTCCAACTCATGCGCGGGTGGGACCGCGTCCACGGCGATGACCCGGTCCACATCGGAATGGCGCTGAACGCGCCGTACGAAACGGCCTCCGAGCTGACGGGCCGCTCCTGTCACGAGCACGACCTTGCCCAAGATCAGCGCCTTCCCCTGAAAGTCTCCGTGGCCGCCACCGTATCGGGTCGGTATCGCGCCAGGGTGACCGCACGACGCGTCACACCATTTCTTTGACCGGCAAACACCGCGGCCCTCCCACCATGCCGGTGGAAGGGCCGCGAATGCACGAACAGCTGCCGCTACTTCTTGTTGCGACGCTGAACGCGGGTGCGCTTGAGCAGCTTGCGGTGCTTCTTCTTGGCCATCCGCTTACGCCGCTTCTTGATAACAGAGCCCACGACTACCCTCGCTCACTTCTCTTCACTCGGTGCGGGGCGTCTGGGCCCACACGACCTACGTCGGCCTAGCCTACCCGCCGCCGAGTGAGGGACGTAATCCGAGGGACACCCGAGGTGATTCTCCCGGCGCCACGCACCCCGTCGCGACACACGTCGCGACGGGGAACGAGCCGTACCGGTCTCGGCATCACGCAGACTCGACCCCCACAAATGACTCGCGGAGGTACTCGTGAACCGCTTGCTCCGGAACCCGGAATGACCTGCCCACCCGGATCGCCGGCAGATGACCGCTGTGCACCAAGCGGTACACGGTCATCTTCGACACTCGCATCACTGAGGCGACTTCCGCCACGGTAAGGAACTTGACCTCGTTGAGAGGCCTCTCGCTGCCAGCAGCCATGACCCACCTGTACCTTCCGCACGCGACGGCCACCGGCTTCCCCTCCGGTAACTCTTCGTCGCTGTGCGCTCACTCACCAGACTAGGGGCGGGTGATGCGAGTGGGGAAGAGGAGCAGCCTTCAGCCGCCTACTGTGACAGACACGCCCGATTGAGTACATAGCGCGTAAGCGGCCGGTAGTAATCAGACCGCACGGCGTCATCGAGGGGAACGGCGACGGACACCCGCCCCTCCGCCTCCCCGACGAACAGCGCGGGGTCGTCCGTATCGGCGAGACCGATGGCCTCAATGCCCAGCTGACCTGCCCCGCAGACCCAGCCGTGATCCCCCACGACCAGCTCGGGCAGCGGGCCCCCGGACTCCGCCACCCCCTCCAGAGCCACCCGGACCGGCAGTGGTGAATGGGTGTGCGCGCCGGTCTCACGCCCGGCGCATCGCACGCCGGGCTCCCGCATCAGCGCGACTCCCCGTACGTAGTCAAGGTTGTACGTACGTACCCCGAACCGGGTCGTTATGTCGACAGATCGCCCCTGCGCGGGAGTGAGAACGAGACATCCCGCCGCCGACAAAGCGTCTGCGAGCCCCGCGTAGAACCCCAGCAGCCGATGCGGATGCCCCGTCCCGAGCAGCACCGGAGCCCTCCGCTCCGCCACGGCGCCCAGCCGGCCGGCGAACGCGTCCAGCGCGGTCAGCGTCCGCTCGGGATCGATGACATCAGGACCCGACACATGATCGGAATCAGCGGAAACTCCACACTTGTCAGCCATGAGCCTGAGCAAGTCCTGCTCATTCCATGCCCATTCCGGATCGAGTCCGAGCATCACCCGCGGATCGCGTGCGGCGAAGAGACGGTAGCTGCGCAGACTCGCCTCGCGCGAGGTGGCCACGGGTCCGGCCAGTCTGGCCGCCAGCAGATGCGCGCGCAGCGCTCCGGTGCTCAACACCCGGTCGATCCTGCCGCTCACGGCACTCCGGCGGGCTGGAACCCCTGATTCACCGCACAGTTGGCGTAACGGCGGACCAGTGGACCGGCGAACCGACGCACTGGCGAACCGACGCACCGGCGAGCCGTGACGGGAAGGGGAGGGGAGGGAGTCGGGCCCGCCGCCCGCTACGCCAGCAGCCCCCGCAGCGGGAACACCGCCTTGCGCGTCGCCAGCACCGCCTGGTCCAGCCGGTCCGCCGGATCGTATCCGGCCTCCCACGGCTGCCAGGCCGGCGTCCGCCCGTCCGTCATCCGCCCAGGCCCCAGCTGCCGCGTCCGCGCGTACACCTCGTCCCGCCAGGACTCCGGCACCTCCGAGAGCGGATCGATCGGCGCGTGCGCGGCGATCCCCACCAGATGCGTCCAGGACCGGGGCACCACATCGACGACCGCGTACCCGCCGCCGCCCAGCGCGACCCACCGCCCCCCGTCCACATACTCGTGCACCAGGTCATGGCAGGACGCCTGCACCGCACGCTGCGCGTCGAGCGACACCGCGAGATGGGCCAGCGGATCCTCGAAATGCGTATCCGCGCCGTGCTGTGTCACCAGCACCTGCGGCCGGAAGTCCGCCAGCAGCTCGGGCACCACCGAGTGGAACGCCCGCAACCAGCCCTCGTCCCCGGTTCCCGCGGGCAGCGCCACATTCACCGCGCTGCCCTCGCCCGCGCCGCCGCCGGTCTCCTCCGCCCAGCCGGTCTGCGGGAAGAGCGTCCGCGGGTGCTCGTGCAGAGACACCGTCAGCACCCGGGGGTCCTCCCAGAACGCCGTCTGGACTCCGTCCCCGTGATGCACGTCCACATCGATGTACGCGACCCGTTCCGCGCCCAGCTCCAGGAGCCGCGCGATCGCCAGGGCCGCGTCGTTGTAGATACAGAACCCGGACGCCGCACCGGGCATGGCGTGATGGAGCCCGCCGGCGAAGTTCACGGCGTGCGCGCTCTCCCCGCGCCACACCGCCTCGGCCGCACCGACCGACTGCCCGGCGATCAGCGCCGATGTCTCGTGCATCCCCGCGAAGGCCGGATCGTCCGGCGTGCCGAGGCCGTACGCCCCATCGGCACTGCGCGGATCCAGCGACACCCGCCGTACCGCGTCCACATACTCCTGCTGGTGGACGAGACGCAGCGTCGAATCCCCGGCGGCCGGCGCCGCCACCACGTCCGCCGCCCGATCCAGCCCGTACGCGCGCACCAACCCCATGGTCAGCACGAGTCGTACGGGATCCATCGGGTGGCTGGGCCCGAAGTCGTATCCCGTTACTGCGTCATCCCACATCAACCGTGCGCGGCCGCTCATGCCCGCCACCGTATCGGTCCTGCCGCTCTCCGAACGAGCGGGCGTACACGAGCGTCACCAAAACCATCACCATCGGCAGGAGCATCGCGCCCCGGTAGCTCCACAGGTCCCCAACCGCCCCCACCAGCGGCGATCCGATCAGGAAGCCCACGTAGTTGAAGATATTGAGGCGTGCCACGGCCGTGTCACTCGCGGCGGGAAACAGTCGTCCCGCCGCCGCGAACGTCTGCGGAACGATCACACACAGCCCGAGCCCGAGCATCGTGAACCCGACGATGCCCACCCAGGCGGCGGACGCCAGCGCGACCACCGCGAACCCGGCCCCCGCGAGCAGTGCCCCGCACCGCACGACGGCCACAGGACCGAACCGCCGCACACTCAGATCCCCGACCGCACGCCCCAGCAGGGTGGTGACCATATAGGCGTTGTACGGAACGGTCGCCAGCTCCTCCGAGCCGCCGAGGACATCCTGGAGATACTTGGCGCTCCAGTTCGACACGGTGGAGTCACCGATATACGCGAAGGCCATGACGAGGCAGAGGGGCAGGAGCAGCTTGAACGCGACCGGCTCGCTCGCGGCACCCGCCGACCCACCGGCCTCCGCCGGGCCGGATTCCGCGTCCGCGTACCACCTGCTGCCGATCAGCGCGGCCGGCAACAGCACGGCCACCACCGGGAGATACGACACCAGCAGCGGCAGATCCCCATGCGCACCGGCCCAGGCCAACGAGGCCCCGGCAATCCCGCCGAGGCTGTACGCGGCGTGGAAACCGAGCATGATGCTCCGGCCGTACGCCCGCTGAAGACTCACCCCGAGCATGTTCATCGACGCGTCGAGCGCACCGACCGACAGCCCGAACCCCGCCAGCGCGATGCCGAGCTGCCACACCTCGCCACCGGCCGCGGCACCGAGAAGCGCCAGCAGTACGAGGGGCTGCGCCCAGCGCAACACGACCCCGGGCCGCACCCGCGCGACCAGCTTCTCCGTGACGACACTGCCGACGCCGGCGAGAACCGGCACGGCGGCGAGGAAGGCGGGCAGGAGCGCATCGGATATCCCGTAACGGTCCTGGATGGCGGGGATTCGCGTCACGAGCAGGGCAAAGGTCACCCCTTGGACGAAGAAGCTCAGCGCCAGAGAGAGCCGACCGTGCCGCAATCGCGCGTCTGTCATGGCGGGACAGCGTAGGACTCTCCTCTACCCATGGGTAGACAGAGCGCACAATGCAGCCCGCGACGGATCCCATGGCGGATGCCACGGCAGATCCCACTGCCGATTCAGAGGCGGATCCCATGGCGGAACCGGGCACGAATCAGGCGAGCAGGCCCGGCAGTTCGGCCATCCTGCTGAAGTATCCGGTGGCGCCCGGTAGCTGGTCGGCCGGCGTCATCGCCGTGAACGCGTACACATCCATGCCCGCGGCCCTGGCGGCCCGGACCCCGAGGGGGCTGTCCTCCACCACCGCGCAGCGCTCGGGTACCACGCCCATGCGCTCGGCGGCATGGAGAAAGAGGTCGGGTGCCGGCTTGCCCCGCCCGACATCCTGCGCGCTGAAGATGACGCTGTCCTCGAACCATCGGCTCAGCCCGGCCTTCCGATGCCCGACACGGATCCGCTCATGGCTCCCGGAGGAGGCGACGCAGTAGGACACCCCGTCACCGGCCAGCTTCTCCAACACCTCGGTCACACCGTCGACCGGCTCCAACTCCCGCTCGAAGGCGGCGAAGACACGGGCGTGCAAGGTGTCGTCGAAATCAGCGGGCAGAAGCTGACCGGTCCGCTCCTTCACCAGGTCATGGACCCGATGAACGGCGGCTCCCATGTAGTCCCGAAGGGAGTCCTCGTAGGAGGTGGGATGGCCGAGCTCGGTGAGATAGGCGGCCAGGATGGTGTTGGAGAGCGGCTCGCTGTCGACAAGGACACCGTCATTGTCGAAGATGATCAATTCATAGCGCATGTACCGAGCCTAATACGGTCCCTGAACGCAGAAATGCCCCGCACCACAGGGGTGCGGGGCATTCCCACAATGATTGTTCGGCGGCGTCCTACTCTCCCACAGGGTCCCCCCTGCAGTACCATCGGCGCTGTGAGGCTTAGCTTCCGGGTTCGGAATGTAACCGGGC
>NZ_JBEOUD010000073.1:0-23784 GCF_040303865.1 Streptomyces sp. NPDC094034
CGCAGCCCATCGGCTTGCCGACGCGACGAAGGAGCGCCCTTGACGCCCGACCCGCAACCGCGAAACTGAAACCTAGGGGCGGCCCCCACCCGCCATGACCGACCCCGGCCCACCCCGACTACCCCTCGGCACTGACCCGACACCGACCACCCCCGACCCACCCCGGCCACCCCCTAATGCCCCGAATGCTCCGCCCCTTGCACGTCCTTCGCATCCTTCGCGTCCTTCGAGCCCGCCGCACCCGCCGCGCCCGCCGCGTCCTCCGTCCCCATCGCGTGCCCCGGATGGTGCGGCTCGTACCCCGGGATCGTGCCGTCCGGCTTCGCCACCAGGAACAGCCCGGCCATCCCCATGTCCGAGTGGCTCTGGACATGGCAGTGGTACATCCATGCGCCCGCGCCCACGAGTTCGCCCGCGATGATCTGGAAGCCGAAGGAGTCCGCCGGGCCGGTGATCTTGTTGTCGATCACACGGCTGGTGTCCTCGGGGCCGGTGAGCAGGCCCGTTCTGTTGTCCGCCCAGCGGTGACCGTGCATATGGAACGTGTGGTAGAACTCGCCGTGCGTGATCATGATGATCTCGACACGATCCCCCACCGTGGCCTCGAAGTTGGGGCTCTCCGCGCCCGGCTTGTTGTTGATCGTCATGTCGTTGAAGACGATCGTGAACTGCTTGTCCGGGAGGATGTCACCCTTCCTGCGGACAATCACCGGACCGTAGAGGCCCTTCCGGATGCCGCCCGTGCCGTGGTCCGTGCCGACGACATGGTCGTGGTAGTGCCAGTACCCCGCGCTGCCCGCCCGGTAGGTGCCGTCCGCGCGTTTGCCGGGCGCGTGGGTGCGCCAGGTGTACGTACGCGTACCGCCGGGCTCCACATGACTCTTGCTCATCCTGGTGCCGTCGTTGGCGATGTCGTAGTCCACGCCGTGGACATGGAGGCTGGCCGCCACGTCCGTCGTGTTCTCGAACTCGATATGGAGGGTGTCCCCCTCGGTGATCTCGATCAGCGGGCCCGGGATGCTCGCCTTGCCCTTCTCCAGGCCGTAGCCCATCTGACCGTTCGGCAGGGTCTCGGCGTAGAGCTTGAGGTGACGTACCTGACCACCCGCAGGCGCGGTTCTGGGCGGAGTCACCGCCGCGGGGGCCGAGACGGCCGTGGGGGCCGAGGCCACCGACAACGATGTCACCCCCGTCGCGGCGACCGCGCCACCCGCCAACAGCCGCCGATTGAAGCTCCGTCTGTCCATGGCCATACCGAACTCCCCAGTGCCGAACGGATATTCACGGGGCACATGAGGCCCCGGGGACGGCCACACGGTAGACCAGGGATCTTCGTTTATCCACACTCAGGACAAAGTTGGTGGGAAAGCGGTCGTACCTATTGGCGAACTGACGAAAGAGGTCTAGCTTCAGGCGCTGTTGCTGTGACCAAAGAGGGGTGGGTGAACACATGCAGCGCGCACCACATCACCGGTCAAGATCCAGGCGCGGAATGGCCGCGGCCCTGGTGGCCGGCACGATGGCGGCGTCCCTGCTCGGCGGTACCGCCGCCACGGCCAAGCCGTACCCGGAGCCGCCGTCGACAACGTTGTCCCTTCCGTCGCCGCCCGGCGGCGAGAATGTCAAGGTCCTGGTCTTCCACGCCTCGGCCACCGAGGAGTCGCCGGTCGTCAACGCCGGTATCGAGGCCATCGAGACGATCGGGCTGACAGGACCCGCGGCCGGACGGTTCAAGACCGAGGCGACGGACGACGGTTCGGTCTTCACCAACGCCACGAGGCTCGGCAAGTTCAACGCGGTCGTCTTCCTCACGGGTGGCGGCGACGTACTCGATCCCGAGCAGGAGGCGGGCCTCGAAACCTATGTGGAGGCCGGTGGCGGCTTCCTCGGCATTCATGACGCGGCCCGTACGGAGCCGTACTCCGACTGGTTCACCGGGCTGATCGGCGCGCGTCCCACGACCAGTCCCGCGACTGTCCAGCGCGCGACCGTCGAGGTGGGCGACCGCGTCAACCCGGCCACCAAGAGCCTGCCGTTGGAGTGGAAGCGGCCGGACAAGTGGCTCAACTGGGCCACCAACCCGACCGGCAAGGTGCATACGGTCGCCCGCGTCAGGGAGGCCAGCTACAAGCCCGGCACGGGTGCCAATGGCGCCGACCACCCGATCTCCTGGTGCCGTGACTACGACGGCGGCCGGTCCTTCTACACCGGGATGGGCGGTACGGCCGACTCGTACGCCGAGACCGACTTCCGCACCCATCTGCGCGGCGCGTTGCAGTGGACCACCCGTATCTCCCCCGCCGACTGCAAGGCGACGATCGACTCCAACTACAAGGCGGAGCGCGTCACTCAGCCGAACCAGGCGGGCCAGCAGGACCAGATCGGCGAGCCGCACGGCATGGTCGTGGCGCCCGACGGCCGCGTGTTCTACATCGGCCGCGGCGGTGGCGACAACAGCGCCCCGGTGGTGACCGACTGGGCCAACCCGAACATCGGCAAGGGTCTGGGTCAGATCCATGTCTATGACCCGAAGACGAAGAAGGTGACGCTCGCGGGCGCGCTGACGATCTTCGGCAACAAGGGCGGCGGCGATGAGCTGATCAAGGTCGAGGAGGGGCTCCTCGGTATCGAGCTGGACCCCGACTTCGAGACCAACGGCTGGGTGTATCTGCACTACACCCCGCACTCCCAGCTCAACCGTGACACCCGGATGGCGGAGCGCCGCGTCTCCCGCTTCACGCTCGACCTGGCGACCAACAAGCTGGATCTCGCCTCCGAGAAGGTCCTGCTGAAGTGGCCGGTGCAGGTGAACAGCTGCTGCCACGCCGGCGGCGGCATGGCCTGGGACTCGAAGGGCAATCTCTACATCGCGACCGGCGACAACAACTCGTCCGGATTCAGCGACGGTTACTCGGGCAACAACCCGCAGCCGAACTACAAGGGTGTCTCCTTCGCGGACGCGCGCCGCACGGCGGGCAACACCAACAACCTGAACGGCAAGATCCTCCGTATCCACCCGGAGTCCGACGGCACGTACACCCTGCCCGAGGGGAACCTCTTCACGGGCAAGGAGCAGGCCGAGGGCGGCGGCAAGACCCGCGGTGAGATCTATGTGATGGGTGTGCGCAACCCGGCGCGTATCTCCATCGACAAGAAGACCGACACGCTGTACGCGGGCTGGGTCGGCCCGGACGCCGGTTCGCCGTCCACCGTCTGGGGTCCGGCGAAGTACGACACGTTCTCGGCGATCACCAAGGCGGGCAACCACGGCTGGCCGTTCTGCATGGGCAACAACCAGCCCTACCGGGACCGCAATCTGCCCGACCCGTCCAAGCCGCTCGGCTGGTACAACTGTGCCGCGCCGAAGAACGAGTCGCCCAACAACGACGGCCTGGTGAATCTGCCTCCCGTCACGGGCAACACCATCTGGTACTCGCCGCAGGGCGGCGCCCCGGACTACCCGCGTGACGCCAACGGGGTGCCCAGCTACAAGCAGGAGGAGGCCAAGTACCTTCTGCCGTGGCTCAAGGGCGGCGGGCAGGCCACCATGGACGGCCCGGTCTACCGGTACGACGCGCAGAGCGCCAGCACCGAGAAGTGGCCGGAGTACTGGGACGGCAAGTGGTTCGTGGGTGACTTCTACGATGCCGCGGAGAGCCCGCGCCACGCGGTGGTGACGGACCCGAAGACCATCGGCCAGGGCGGTCTGCCGGTGCACGCGGAGACGCTGAAGAAGATCATTCCGGTCGGTCAGGGCGGTATCCGCAACCTGATGGACTGGAAGTTCGCCCCGGACGGCTCGCTCTATGTCCTCGACTACGGGCGGGGCTTCTTCACCTCCGACAACCAGTCCGCGCTGTGGCGTGTGACGTACAAGGGCGGCGCGGCGACACCGGCCGCCGACAACCTCGTCAGGAAGGCGGCGCAGTGAGACACCGGTCTCTCCTGAGGAATCGGCCTCTACGCCTGTGGACGGCCCTGGTGGGCGCGTTCCTGATGGTGCTGGGGCTGACCTCGACGGCGGCGTACGGGCGTACCGACGACCGTACGGACGGCGGGAAGGCGGCAGCGGCCCAGGTGCTCACCTGGACGGCCGGCGACCCCATCGACAAGTACCTCTCCTTCCCGACCACCGCGCTGGCCGGGCCGACCACGATCGTCTTCGAGAACAGCACGGCGACCGGCAACACGACCGGGATGCCGCACACGTTGACCTTCGATGTGTCCGATCCCGAGTACAACAACGACGTCCAGCTGAACATCCTGGCCAACCCGAGTGACGCCAACGGCGGCAAGTACACGGCCGAGGTCAATCTGACCCCGGGCAAGTACCGCTTCCACTGCTCCATCCCGGGGCACGGGCAGATGTTCGGTGTGCTCACCGTGACCGAGGTCGGGCCCGGGGACACCACCCCTCCCGACACCGACGCCAAGGTGGAGGGACAGCAGAACGGCGACGGCGCGTACGTCGGTTCCGCGACGGTCTCCGTGACGGCGACCGACTCGGGCTCCGGGGTGGCGACGACCGAGTACGCGGTCGGCGCCGACGGACCGTGGCAGCCGTACACCGCTCCCGTGGTGGTCGACCAGGTCGGTGATCACACGATCAGATACCGGGCCACCGACCAGTCGGGGAACGTGGCGGCCGAGAAGAGCGTCTCGTTCAAGGTCGTCGCCCCGCCGACCGATGACACGACCCCGCCGGAGACCTCGGCGACCGTGAGCGGCGAGAAGGACGAGGCGGGCAACTATCTGACGATGGCCACGGTCACCGTCACCGCCTCGGACACCGGCTCGGGCGTCAACAAGATCGAGTACGCGCTCGGGACCGATGGCGCCTGGCAGGAGTACACCGCTCCGGTGATGGTGCACCAGATCGGCACCCACAAGGTCCGCTACCGCGCGACCGACAAGGCGGGCAACGCGGCGGCCGAGAAGTCCGTCGACTTCACGGTCGTGGAGGCGCCGGCGAAGGACACCACCCCGCCGGTGACCGGTGCGGTCGTGACGGGTGACAAGAACTCCAACGGCGCGTTCATCACCAGCGCCAAGGCGACCGTCACCGCGACCGACTCCGAGTCCGGGGTCGACAAGATCGAGTACTCCCTCGACGGCGGCCCGTATCTCGCGTACACGACGCCGGTGATCGTCGACCAGGTCGGCTATCACGTCCTCGCGTACCGGGCGACGGACAAGGCGGGCAACACCGCGCAGGCCAAGCAGGCGTCGTTCACCATCGCGCAGGGCGGCGGCGTTCCCGCGCCCAACTGCCCCGAGTTCGATGAGCGGTTGACGGTCATCGTCGGCACGGTCGACACCGGCGTGCCGAACCGGCTGACCCGTAACCGGTGCACGATCAACGAGCTGATCGAGGACGAGAAGGACTGGAGCTCGCACGCTCTCTTCCTCAAGCACGTCGACACGGTGCTCGACAAGCTGCTGGCCGACAATGTCATCGACCAGCGCGAGTTCAACAAGATCACCAGGGCCGCCAAGCAGTCCCAGATCGGCAAGCCCGGACAGACCGAGGGCTACCGCTCGCTCTTCGACGGCACGGCGGCGTCCCTCGCCAGGTGGCAGCAGGTCGGCGGCGGTAAGTTCGCGCTCTCCGGCGACGGTGCCATCACCAGCAGCACCACGGTCCAGGGCATGGGCATGCTGTGGTTCCCGGAACGCAAGTACGGCGACTTCTCGCTGAAGCTCCAGTTCCGCGACGACGCCCCGGGCAACGGCAACGCCAACGGCGGTGTCTTCGTCCGCTTCCCGAATGTCCACGACCACCCGGAGGAGTCCCGGCCGGAGTGGGTCGCCATCAACTACGGCCATGAGATCCAGATTCTCGACCGGCCCGACGGCGACATGTACAAGACCGGCTCGATCTACGGCTTCGACCGCGTGGGTCTGGGCGGCGCCGGGGTCACTCCGAAGGGCACCTGGAACGACTACGAGATCCGCGTGGTCGACCAGCACTACACGATCCTGCGCAACGGTGTCGTGATCAATGAGTTCGACAATGTGGGCGGGCAGACCTTCTACCCGGAGCGCGCCGGAGACCCCGGCACCGACGGCCGGCGGTACGCCTCCGGCTATGTCGGGCTCCAGGTCCACGGCACGACGGACGTGATCTCGTACCGCGACATCCGTATCAAGGAGCTGTAGAGCAAGGAGCTGTGGAGCACGGTGTAGGGCGAGCTTCAGAGCCAGGACCCGGCACCGAGGATGTGCCCCTTCTCCGTCGGAGAGGGGGCACATCCGCGTCTACGGCTCCTCTTTCCTGGCCCGGCTCGGCTGGACCCGCTTCGGCTCCCCCGGCATCTTCGGGTAGTCCGGCGGGTACGGCATGTCCCCCAGGCCGTGGTCCCGTTCGTAGCGGTCGGCCAGTTCCAGCAGCCCTTCCAGGCTGTGCGGCCGGTCCGCCATCTCGGCGTGCGGATCGCCCACTTCGGTGAAGCGCACCGGCATCGTCGCCAGATCGAAGTCCTGCGGGGCGACATCGTCCAGCTCGGCCCAGCGCAGCGGCGCGGAGACCGGGGCGTGCGGCTTGGGGCGTACGGAGTAGGCGGAGGCGATGGTGCGGTCGCGGGCGGTCTGGTTGTAGTCGACGAAGATCCGCCGGCCGCGCTCCTCCTTCCACCAGGCGGTGGTCACCCGGCCCGGCATCCGCCGCTCCAGTTCATGGCCGACGGTGATGGCGCACCGGCGTACCTCGGTGAAGGTCCAGCGCGGTTCGATCGGTACGAACACATGGAGGCCGCGTCCTCCGGAGGTCTTGGGCCAGCCGCGCAGCCCCTGTTCCTCCAGGAACGCGTGGAGTTCGTGGGCGGCGGCGACCGCGTCCTTGAAGTCCGTGCCGGGCTGCGGGTCGAGGTCGATGCGCAGCTCGTCGGGGTGATCGGTGCGGCCCTTGCGCACCGGCCAGGGGTGGAAGGTGAGACAGCCGAGGTTCGCGGCCCACAGGACGGCGGCGACCTCCGTCGGGCAGATCTCGTCGGCCGAACGGCCGCTGGGGAAGTCGATACGGGCGGTGGGGATCCAGTCGGGCAGGTTCTTGGGGGCGCGCTTCTGGAAGAAGGACTCACCGTCGACGCCTTCGGGGAACCGCTCCAGGGTGGTGGGCCGGTCGCGCAGGGCACGCAGGATCCCGGGCCCGACCGCGAGGAAGTAGCGCGCCACATCCAGCTTGGTGAAACCGCGCTCGGGAAAGTAGATCTTGTCCGGGCTGGACAGCCGTACGGCCCTGCCGCCCGCTTCCAGCTCCACCGCTGCACCACCCATGTGCGCCACCGTAGGCCCGGCCCGCGCGGAGCGCATATCGGGCGCGGCCCGCCGTTCCCGAGCACAATCGGGGCATGGATCTGCCGGTGATGCCTCCCGTGAAGCCCATGCTCGCCAAGTCCGTGGCGCGTATCCCGCCCGGGATGCAGTACGAGGCCAAGTGGGACGGCTTCCGGGCGATCGTCCACCGCGACGGCGACGAGGTGGTGATCGGCAGCAGGACCGGCAAGCCCCTGACCCGGTACTTCCCTGAGCTGGTCAGTGCCCTGCGCGCGGAGCTGCCCGGTCGCTGTGTGGTGGACGGTGAGATCGTGATCGTCCATGGGGACCGGCTGGACTTCGACCGGCTGACCGAACGCATCCATCCGGCGAAGTCCCGGGTGGACCTGCTCGCCGAGCGGACCCCGGCGAGCTTCGTGATCTTCGACCTGCTGGCCCTGGGGGACACCTCGCTGCTCACCATCGACCAGGCGCGGCGCAGAGAGGCGCTGGAGGCCGCCTTCGCGGTGCTGCACCCACCGGTGTATCTCGCGCCCGCCACGTGCGATATCGAGGTGGCCAGGGAGTGGTTCGAGCGGTACGAGGGCGCCGGTCTTGACGGGGTGATCGCCAAACCCCTCGATCTGCCGTACCGGCCGGACACCCGGTCCATGTACAAGATCAAGCACGAGCGGACGGCGGATGTGGTCGTCGCCGGCTACCGCCACCACAAGAGCGGCCCCGTGGTGGGCTCGCTGCTCCTGGGGCTGTACGACGAGGCGGGCGCGCTCCAGCATGTCGGGGTGTGCGCCGCGTTCCCGATGAAGCGCCGGGCGGAGCTGATCGAGGAACTGGCCCCGCTGCGTATGGAGTCGGCGGAGGGCCATCCCTGGGCGGCGTGGGCGGAGGAGTCCGCGCACGAGAGCGCCCGGCTGCCGGGGGCGCCGAGCCGCTGGTCCGGTACGAAGGACCTGTCGTGGCTCGCGCTGCGGCCCGAGCGGGTGTGCGAGGTCGCGTACGACCATATGGAGGGCGACCGGTTCCGGCACACCGCGCAGTTCCGCCGCTGGCGGCCCGACCGTACGCCCGCGAGCTGCACCTACGCGCAGTTGGAGGAGCCGGTGCGGTACGACCTCGCGGAGGTGCTGCGGGCGCCCGGCCCCTGAGCGCGCCCCGCGCACCCCCGGTCGGCCACACGGGGGCCGCGATCTTACGGACCTGTGACGGCCCGGCGCGTGACCGCGCGTGGCGGCCGGGGGCCGCATAGCGTCCCCGCCATGCGTGTACTCGTCACCGGAGGCGCGGGCTTCATCGGCTCGCACATCGTCACCGCTCTCGGCTCCCTCGGCCATCGGCCCGTCGTCCTGGACGCCCTGCTGCCCTCGGCGCACCCCGTCCCACCACCGTGTCCCCCGGACGCGGAGTGGATCCACGCCGACGTACGGGACCGGACGGCCCTCGCGGCCGCCCTGGCCGGTGTGGACGCGGTCTGCCACCAGGCGGCGATGGTCGGGCTCGGCAAGGACTTCGCGGACGCCCCCGACTATGTCGGCTGCAACGATCTGGGCACGTCCGTACTGCTCGCGGCCATGGCGGAGGCGGGGGTGCGGGATCTGGTGCTCGCCGGGTCGATGGTCGTCTATGGCGAGGGCCGCTACGACTGCCCCCGGCACGGCCGGGTCGCGCCGGGGCCACGGGCGGTGGCCGACCTGGACGCCGGGCGCTTCGAGCCCGGCTGCCCGTCCTGCGGCGCGGAGTTGGCGCCGGGGCTGATCGATGAGGACGCGGCCACGGATCCGCGCAATGTGTACGCGGCGACGAAGCTGGCCCAGGAGCATCTGGCGGCGGCCTGGGCGCGGGCCACCGGCGGCCGGGCCGTCTCGCTGCGCTACCACAATGTGTACGGGCCGGGGATGCCGCGCGACACCCCGTACGCGGGGGTCGCCTCGTTCTTCCGCTCCTCGCTCGCCAGGGGCGAGGCGCCGCGGGTCTTCGAGGACGGCGGGCAGCGGCGGGACTTCGTTCATGTACGGGATGTGGCGTCGGCGAACGCGCTGGCGCTGAGTGCCGTACGGATCCGGGAGCCCGGCGTGCTGAGCGTGTTCAACACCGGCAGCGGCGAGCCGCACACGGTCGGCGAGATGGCGGGGGCGCTGGCGGCGGCGCACGGCGGCCCCGAGCCGGTGGTCACCGGGGAGTACCGGCTCGGCGACGTCCGGCACATCACGGCGTCGGCGGCGCGGCTCAGGGCGGAGCTCGGCTGGCGTCCCTCGGTCGGATTCGCCGAGGGCATGGCGGAGTTCGCCGCGGCCGGTCAGCGGGCGGCAGCGGTCCTCTGAGCGTCACGCGGCGCGCGGCCCGGAGCGGTACGGCGTCCCGGGCGGGTCCCGGCTGCCCTGGCCGCTCCCGGCTGCCCTGGCCGCTCCCGGCTGTCCTGGCCGGTCCCGGCCGCGCTGGCGCGATCCCGCGCGGTGTGCTGTGACCCGAACGGCCCGGGGCCGGTCGCCACCCCGTGGATGTCCGTGTTTCGTAAGGCCTCACATCCCTTTTGTCGGTTCCCGAATTCATACGGTGATGGACGTGACCTCCTCCGAACCCACGACGGTTGACGTCGTACTCCCCTGCCTCGACGAGGCCCTTGCCCTGCCCTGGGTGCTCCAGCACATGCCGGACGGCTGGCGCGCGATCGTCGTCGACAACGGCTCGGCCGACGGCTCCGCGGAGATCGCCGCCGGGCTCGGCGCGACGGTGGTGCACGAACCGCGGCGCGGGTTCGGGGCCGCCTGTCATGCCGGACTGCTCGCGGCCGAGGCGGAGTTCGTCTGCTTCTGCGACTGCGACGCCTCCCTGGACCCCGGGCTGCTGCCCGCCTTCGTGGCGGAGATCGCGGCGGGCCGGGCCGATCTGGTGCTCGGCCGCCGCAGGCCGCAGGCTCGCGGGGCCTGGCCGACGCACGCGCGGGCCGGGAATCTGGCGCTGGCGTGGATGCTGCGCCGCAGAACCGGACTACGGCTGCACGATCTGGGCCCCCTGCGCGCGGCGCGCCGCGAGGCGTTGCTCGGACTCGGTCTCACGGACCGCCGTAGCGGCTACCCGCTCCAGATGGTCGTACGGGCGGCCGACGCGGGCTGGCGGGTGGCCGAGCGCGATGTGCCGTATCTGCCGCGTACCGGCAGGTCGAAGGTGACCGGCACCTGGCGCGGCACCTGGCAGGCGGTGCACGACATGCGCGGAGTGCTCGCGGAGCCGCCGGCCGGGGCCGGCACGCACGGCTCGCGCGCCGGGCGGAACGGGACGAGCCGGGCGGGTGCCCGATGACCACTCTCCTCGTACTGGCGAAGGCGCCCGTTGCCGGGCGCGTCAAGACACGGCTCACTCCCCCGTTCCGGCCGGAGGAGGCCGCGTCGCTCGCGGAGGCGGCGCTGTGCGACACGCTCGCCGCGGTGCTGGCCGCGCCCGTACGACGGCGGTTGCTCGTCCTCGACGGCGTCCCAGGAGACTGGCTCCCGGCCGGGATCGAGGTCATACCGCAGTCGGGCGGCGGGCTGGACGAGCGATTGGCCGCCGCCTTCGGGCTCTGTACGGGGCCCGCCGTGCTCGTCGGGATGGACACCCCGCAGCTCACCCCGCGGCTGCTGGCCCCCGCTCTCGCGCCCGACGCCTGGCAGGGCACCGACGCGTGGTTCGGGCCCGCTCTGGACGGCGGGTTCTGGGCGTTGGGCCTCGCCGCCCCTGACCCCGCGCTGCTGCTGGGCGTACCGATGTCGGTGCCCGAGACCGGGGCCGTACAGCGCGCGCGGCTGCTGGACGCGGGGCTCGTCGTACGGGATCTGCCGCCGTTGCGGGATGTCGACACCGCGCGGGACGCCACGCTGGTCGCGGCCGAGGCACCGGACAGCCGGTTCGCCGCGGCTCTCGGCCGGCTCGCCGGGACCGGGGTGCGATGACAACCGCCAGGACGACCGCCCAGGCCCATGCCCCGGCCCCGCCCCGGTCGCCCGCCGCGGGCGCCCTGCGGCCGCGCCGTACGGCCCCGTGGCAGGCGGACCCGTACACCGACGCGCTCCGTACCGGCCGCGGCCCGCTGTTCCTGCGGCGCTCCGACGGCTGGCTGCTGCCACTGGAGGTGGAGCGCTGGTGCGCGGAGCCCGACAGCGCGGATCTGACGGTGCTTGAGCGCTGCCGGGGCACCGTACTCGACATCGGCTGCGGTCCCGGCAGGCTCGTGGCGGCGCTGGCGTCCCGGGGCCGCCCCTCCCTGGGCATCGACATCAGCCCGGCGGCCGTGGCGCGCGCCGTACGCGCGGGCGGCAGCGCGCTGGTGCGGTCGGTGTTCGATCCGCTGCCCCGGGAGGGCGGTTGGCACACCGCGCTGCTCATGGACGGCAATATCGGTATCGGCGGGGATCCGCCGGCGCTGCTCTCCCGGCTCACCGGGGTGGTCGGCACGGCCGGTTCGCTGATCGTCGAAGCGGCGGCGGCCGGAATGGACGCCGAGCTGGACGAGCGCGTCCGGGTGCGGGTCGACAACGGCAACGGCGCACCTGGCGAGGCGTTCTCATGGGCCCGGGTCGGCGCCCGCGCGCTCGTACGGCACGCCCGCGCCACGGGCTGGGCCCCGTCCGAGCAGTGGACGGTGGCGGGTCGCCGCTTCGTCGCGCTGGAGCGTCCGGACGACGTGGCCGGGCACGGGGCACACACCTCGTAGGTCGAATCAGTCGCGGGCCAGGTGCCCCGGCGAGGCGACGGATACTGACTGCCAGGTCAATCAGCATGCCGATGCGCGACAGGAGCGTGTTACCAAAAGTCATGGCTGCACAAGCGGAATTCACTAGGGACGTCTACGACGTCGTCATCGTCGGTGGTGGTCACAACGGGCTGGTGGCCGCCGCGTATCTCGCTCGGGCAGGGCGCTCCGTACTCGTTCTCGAACGTCTCGGAGTCACGGGCGGCGCCGCCGTCTCGACCCGGGCCTTCGCCGGTGTGGACGCGCGTCTGTCCCGCTATTCGTACCTCGTCTCTCTCCTGCCGTCGAAGGTCGTCGACGACCTGGAGCTGAGCTTCGCCGTACGGAAGCGCTCCGTGGCCTCCTACACACCTACGGTGCGTGACGGGCGCCCGACGGGCCTGTTCGTCGGGGGCGGTGAGGAGCGCACCCGCGCGTCCTTCCGGGCCCTCACGGGATCCGACGCCGAGTACGAGGCGTGGCAGGACTTCTACGCCACCACCGGGCGCGTCGCCCGGAGCGTCTTCCCCACGCTCACCGAGCCGTTGCCCACCCGCGAGGCCCTTCGCGCGCGGATCGGCGACGACGCCGCCTGGCGCATGCTCTTCGAGGAGCCGCTGGGTGTCGCGATCGAAGAGCGGTTCAGGGACGACCTGGTGCGCGGTGTCGTTCTCACCGACGGCATCATCGGGACCTTCAGCGACGCGCACGACCCGTCTTTGGCCCAGAACATCTGCTTCCTCTACCACGTGATCGGCGGTGGCACGGGAGACTGGGACGTTCCGGTCGGCGGTATGGGCGCCTTCACCGACGCGCTGGCCCACGCGGCCCGGGCGGCCGGCACCGAGATCGTCACGGGCCACGAAGTGGTCCGCATCGACCCGGACGATCCGCATTCGATCGTCACGTATCGCACCCGGGCGGGAGAAGGCACCGTCGCGGCGCGCAAGGTGCTGGTGAACGCGTCCCCCGAGACGCTGGCCC
Organism: Streptomyces sp. NPDC094034; assembly: GCF_040303865.1. NCBI lineage: Bacteria > Bacillati > Actinomycetota > Actinomycetes > Kitasatosporales > Streptomycetaceae > Streptomyces > Streptomyces sp. NPDC094034. The sequence goes on from NZ_JBEOUD010000073.1 coordinate 12,965, forward strand.
GACTCGTCGGCGACGAGGCCGCGGCCGAGCGGCCCGAGGGCGCCCAGCTCAAGGTCAACATGCTGCTGAGCCGACTGCCACGGCTGCGTGACACGTCCGTCGACCCGCGCGAGGCGTTCTCCGGTACGTTCCACATCGCCGAGGGCTATGGCCAACTGGCCAGGTCCTACCGGGAGGCGGCCGGTGGCGCGCTGCCGTCGGCACCGCCTTCGGAGATCTACTGCCACTCGCTGACCGACCCCACCATCCTCGCCCCGGAACTGGTCGCCCGCGGCTACCAGACGCTGACGATGTTCGGAGTCCACACACCGGCGCGGCTGTTCGCGCAAGACCACGACACGAAGCGGGAGGCCCTGCTCAAGGCGACTCTCGCCGAACTCGACGCGGTGCTCGACGAGCCGATCGCCGACTGTCTGGTACGGGACGCGGACGGCAGGCCGTGCGTCGAGGCCAAGACGCCCCTCGACCTGGAGGAGGAGCTGCGGTTGCCACGGGGGAACATCTTCCACCGGTCGCTGGCGTTCCCGTTCCGCGACGAGGAGAAGGGCACCGGCCGCTGGGGAGTCGAGACCTCGCACAAGAACGTACTGCTGTGCGGCGCGGGCGCGGTGCGCGGCGGTGGTGTGAGCGGTATCCCCGGGCACAACGCGGCCATGGCCGTGCTGGAGCGGTGAGTTCGTCGTTGCCGTCGCTCGCGGGCGCCGCTCAAGCGGGACCCACGTACACCCAGGCCCCGTCGTGGCGTGCGAACCGGCTGCGCTCCTCAAGGACACCCGGCTCGCCCCGCTGGGTGAAATGGGCCCGGAAGGTGACCGTTCCCGTGGTGTGGAACGGGCTGCCGTCGGTGGCGTCCAGGACCTCCAGGCCGGTCCACCGCGTCGCGCGGTCGAGATCGACGGTCGGCGGACGGCCGGCCGGGTCCCAGGACCGCAGCAGATACGCCGCGTCGTGGACGGCGAAGGCGCTGTAGCGGGAGCGCATCAGCAGCTCGGCGGTGGGCGCGGTGGCGGCACCGGTATGGAACCGTCCGCAGCACGCGCCGTACGTGGCGTCCAGCCCGCAGGGGCAGGGCGAGCCGGCAGTGACCGCGGAGCGGCTGGGGCGAGCGGACCGGCCGGGGCGAGCGGGGCGGCTGGGGCGAGAGGGGCGTCGGGCCATACGCCCATTCTCGCCTTCGAGCCGCGGTCGCTCACACCGGGCCGAAGCGACGGCGGCATGCGCTGGGCGGCAGACCCGTGCGGCGCCGCCGGGGTGCGCGGAAGCGGCGGTACCGAGCGGCACCTCCCCGGTGGGCGACCGGCACCTTCCCGGTGGGCGACCGACACACTCCGGTGGGCGACCGGCACGCTCCCGGTGGCCGATCGGTGCCTCACCGCCCGCGGTGACCGAGCCGCGCCGAGAGCGCGCCCGCGCCCTTCGTGGCGAGCCGGGCAAGCTCCTCCTCGCGCGCGTCGCTCCACCGGATCATCGGCGCGGAGATGGACAGGGCAGCGACGACCCGGCCCGCGCTGTCCCGTACCGGCGCCGCCACACAGCTCACATCGGGGTTGGACTCGCGGTGCTCGACGGCGACACCGCGCTCCCTGATGCCCGCCAGCTCCGCCCGCAGCACCTGCGGATCGGTGATGCTGGCGGGCGTCATCGCGGTGAACTCGTGCCCGGCGATACGGCTCTCCAGTTCGTCGGCGGGCAGTGCGGCGAGCAGCATCTTGCCGACCGAGGTGCAGTGGGCGGGCAGTCTGCGACCGGCCGCCGAGACCATCCTGACCGCGTGCGTGGAGTCCACCTTCGCGATGTAGATGACATCGGTCCCCTCCAGGATCGCGACATGTACGGTCTCGTCGCACGTCTCCGCGATCTCGCGGGCGACATGCCCGCCCTCGGTGGCGAGATCGAGCTGTTCCGCGTATCTGCTGCCGAGTTGGTAGGAGCGCACGCCGAGCCGGTAGCGACCGGGCTGTCCCGGGACGGCCGCCAGATACGAGCGGGCCGCGAGCGTGGTGAGCAGTTCGTGCACGGTGGTGCGCGGCAGTTGGAGCTTCCTGATGACGTCGGGGGCGGCGAGCGTGCCGTCCCCGTCCAGGAACAGTTCGAGTATGTCCAGGGCCCGCGTCACCGCGGGGACCAGCCGTCCCACGACCGCTCACCCACCCCTCTTGTTCGATACTTCGACCACCGGCCGGAATGACGAACACAGGCTAACCGTCGCGCGACCCATTGACACCCCTCTCAGTGCCTGAATACCGTCACGCCACGATTTCGAACGGGTGCCGAAATACCGAACGAGATGAGGCCAACTACCGTGCGCATCACGGGAATCAGCACACATGTGGTCGGTACGCCCTGGCGTAACCTCACCTACGTCCTCGTCCATACGGACGAAGGGCTCACCGGAGTCGGCGAGACCCGGATGCTCGGCAGAACGGACGCGCTGCTCGGCTATCTGCGTGAGGCCGAGGCCAACCACATCCAGGGCTCTGACCCGTTCGCCGTCGAGGATCTCGTACGGCGGATGAAGTACGGCGATTACGGGCGGGCCGGCGAGATCGTGATGTCGGGCATCGCGGTCGTGGAGATGGCCTGTTGGGACATCAAGGGCAAGGCGCTGGGTGTGCCGGTGTGGCAGCTGCTCGGTGGCAAGGTCACCGACCGGGTCAAGGCGTACGCCAACGGCTGGTACACCACGGAGCGGACCCCGGAGGCGTACCACAAGGCGGCCGAGGCGGTGATCGCGCGTGGCTACCGGGCCCTGAAGATCGACCCGTTCGGCACCGGCCACTTCGAGCTGGACCGGGCGGCGTCGAACGAGGCGGTGGCGCTGATCGAGGCGGTACGGGACGCGATCGGGCCCGACGCGGAGCTGATGCTGGAGATGCACGGCCGGTTCAGCCCGTCGACCGCCGTACGGCTGGCGCGCGAGATGGCGCCGTACGCCCCGGCCTGGCTGGAGGAGCCGGTGCCGCCGGAGAATCTCAAGGCCCTGAGCAAGGTCGCGGGAAAGGTCGAGCTGCCGATCGCGACCGGTGAACGGATCCATGACCGGATCGAGTTCCGTGAGCTGTTCGAGTCGGGCGCCGCGGACATCATCCAGCCGGACGTGGGGCACATCGGGGGCATCCTGGAGACCCGGAAGCTCGCCGCGACCGCCGAGACCCACTACACACTGATCGCACCGCACAATGTCGGCGGTTCGGTGCTGACCGCCGCGAGTCTGCAACTGGCCGCCTGCACACCGAACTTCAAGATCCTTGAGCACTTCAACGACTTCGCGGACGCGGAGATCAAGAAGGTCGTCACCGGCGCTCCCGAGGTCGATCCCGCGACGGGATGTTTCGAGGTGTCGCACGCGCCGGGTCTCGGGGTCGCGTTCGATGTGGCGGCGGCGGCCGAATTCCCGCAGCAGCACGCGCGGTTCGACCTGTGGGCCGAGGGCTGGGAGAAGCGCGAGCCGAAGGATCCGCGGTGACCGGCCCGGCGGCGGACGCGGCGGCCAGTCGGGCGATCGTCGTCGACCGGCCCGGTGTCCACCGGCTGGTGAGCGGTCCTGTGCCCGTCCCCGGGCCGGGCGAGGTGCGGGTACGGGTCGCCGCGGCCGGGATCTGCGGGAGCGATCGCGAGGTGTACGACGGACATCGCGACGCGGCCTATGTGCGCTATCCGGTGACGCCGGGGCATGAGTGGGCGGGAACGGTCGAGGCGGTGGGCGAGGGCGTCGACGCGCGGCTGACCGGACGCGCCACGGTCGCCGAGGGGTTCCGCTCCTGCGGGACCTGCGCGCGGTGCCGGGCCGCCGAGACCTCGCTGTGCACCAGCGGTTACGACGAGACGGGGTTCACCGTTCCCGGTGCGTTCGCCGACCATGTCGTGGTGCCCGCACGGCTGTTGCATCCGCTCGCCGACGACGCGGATCTGCGGGCCGCCGCCCTGCTGGAGCCGGCCGCCGTGGTGGCCGCGGCGGTACGGTCCGGCCGGTCCGAGCCCGGTGAGCGGATCGCGGTGGTGGGCGCGGGCACCCTGGGGCTCCTCGCCGTACAACTGCTCGCCGCCTCCTCCCCCGCCGAGCTGGCGGTGATCGATCCACGGTCCGAACGGACGCTGTTCGCGACGCGGTTCGGCGCGACCCTGACCGGGACCCCCGAGGACGCGAAGGAACTGCACGGCCGGTACGACCTGGTGATGGAGACCGCCGGCGCACCGTCCACGGCGGCCTCGTCCTGTCTCCTCGCTCGGCGCGGCGGCCGGGTGGTGCTCACCGGGATGTTCGCCCCCGGCGCGACCGGGATCGATCCAGCCCTGCTGACGTTGCGTCAGCTGACGGTACGAGGCGTCTTCGGCGCGCCCTCCGCGGCCTGGGCCTTCGCCGTACGGGCGTTCACCGCCGGGCTGTTGGCCCCGGCCGCGCTGATCACCCACGAATTCCCGCTGGAGCGGTACGGCGAGGCCGTGACGCTGGTCGGCCGCGGCGCCCCCGGCACCGGAAAGGTGCTGCTGCGCCCCTGGCCCCCGACCGGACCGGCACCGCACCGCGCATCACTGAACCGGAGGACTCGTCCGTGACCGACGTATCGGCCCCCGCCCCCCGCCGGCCCGGCGAACAGGCGCTCACCACGATCGGACTGACCGCGCCCGCACCCGACCCCGCGGACGCCTCCCCGCACACGTTCCCCGACGGTGGCCGCTGGCGTACCGAGGTCCCCTCGGTGGAGGGCCCCGAGTGTCTGGCGGAGGTCCTCAAGGAGTCGGACCGTCTCGATGTACCCATCCACCGCGTCAGCCAGGGCAGCGGCGTCTGGATGCTCTCCGACGCCGACATCACCGAGATGGCCGACGCCTGCGCGGCCCGCGACATCGAGCTGTGTCTGTTCACCGGGCCGCGCGGCACATGGGACACCGGCGGCTCGACCCGTACGGACTCCGGCGGCGCGGGTCTGCGCGCGCGGGGCCATGACGCCCTGGCCGGCTGTGTCGAGGACGCCCTGCGCGCGACCGGGCTCGGGGTGAAGTGTCTGCTCGTCGCGGACGAGGGTGTGCTGTGGACCCTGCACCGGCTGCGCGCCAGCGGCGTACTGCCCGCCGACACCACGTTCAAGGTGTCGGCGCTGATCGGCCCGGTCAACCCGGCGTCGTACGCGGTGTTCGAGCAGTTGGGCGCCGACTCGATCAATATCCCCTCGGATCTGGCGCTCGCCCATTTCAGCGAGATCCGCCGGGCGAGCCGGGCGCCGATGGACCTCTATATCGAGGCGCCCGACGATCTCGGCGGCTATGTGCGGATGTACGAGACGGCGGAGCTGATCCGGCGCGGCGCCCCGCTCTATCTCAAGTTCGGACTGTCGAAGTCGCCCGGAATCTATCCGTACGGCGCCCAGTTGCGGGACACCGCGCTCAGCAGCGCCCGGGAACGGGTCCGCCGTGGCCGGCTCGTCCTCGATCTGCTCATCCGGCACGGCGCCGACGGCGGAATGTCGCCGCTCGGCTCGCGGCTGCCCGGTCCGCTCAGCCGTTTCCCCCTGACCCCAGACCAGCTGACCCCAGACAAGGACTGATGCCCCCATGCGCACTCGCCGAGCCGCACTCGCCGTCACCACCGTATCGCTGGTCCTCTCACTCGCCGCCTGCGGGCAGAACAGTGAGGGCGGCAGCAAGGACGACACGAAGGGCGGCAAGGGATCCACCATCGGCATCTCGATGCCGACCAAGTCGTCGGAACGCTGGATCGCCGACGGCGACAACGTCGTCGGCGAACTCAAGAAGCTCGGCTACGAGACCGACCTCCAATACGGCGAGGACAACGTTGCCCAACAGGTCGCCCAGATCGAGAACATGATCACCAAGGGCGTGGATGTCCTGGTCATCGCGGCAATCGACGGCAGCGCCCTGAGTGATGTCCTCCAGCAGGCCGCGGACCGGAACATCAAGGTCATCTCGTACGACCGGCTGATCCTCGGCACCAAGAACGTCGACTACTACGCGTCGTTCGACAACGAGAGGGTCGGCGTCCTCCAGGCCAGTTATCTGATCGACAAGCTGGGCCTGAAGGACGGCGGCGAGAAGGGCCCGTTCAACATCGAGCTGTTCGCCGGCTCCCCCGACGACAACAACACCCAGTACTTCTTCAACGGCGCGATGAAGACCCTCAAGCCGTACATCGACGACAAGCGGCTCGTCGTCCGGAGCGGTCAGACCCAGCTGAACCAGGTCACCACCCTGCGCTGGGACGGCGGCACCGCGCAGAAGCGGATGGACGACCTGCTCACCAAGTCGTACGGCTCGCAGAACGTGGACGCGGTGCTCTCGCCGTACGACGGCATCTCCATCGGCATTCTGTCCTCGCTCAGGTCCGACGGCTATGGCACATCCGCGAAGCCGTATCCGCTGGTCACCGGGCAGGACGCCGAGGTCGCCTCGGTGAAGTCGATCATCGCGGGCCAGCAGACCATGACGGTCTACAAGGACATCCGGCTGCTGGCCAGGACGGCCGCCCGGATGGCGGACGCGATGCTGAAGGACGAGAAGGTCGAGGTCAACGACGAGAAGTCGTACGACAACAAGGCCAAGGTCGTCCCGGCGTATCTGCTGACGCCGGTCAGCGTCGACAAGGAGAACTACCAGAAGGAACTGGTGGACTCCGGCTACCTCAAGGCGAGTGACCTGAAGTGACGACGCCCGTCCTGGAGATGCGCTCCATCGTGAAGACCTTTCCCGGGGTCAGGGCGCTCTCCGATGTCAGCCTCACGGTCGCCAAGGGCGAGGTGCACGCTGTGTGCGGCGAGAACGGAGCGGGAAAGTCGACCCTGATGAAGGTGCTCAGCGGGGTCCATCCGTACGGCAGTTACGACGGCGAGATCCTTTTCGAGGGCTCTCCCTGCGCCTTCCGCGACATCAGGGCCAGCGAGGACCGGGGCATCGTGATCATCCATCAGGAACTCGCGCTGATCCCCTACTTGTCGATCGCGGAGAACATCTTCCTCGGCAACGAGCACGCCACCCATGGCTTCATCAACTGGAACGACACCCTGAAACACGCGGCCTCGCTGCTCAAGCGGGTCGGTCTGGACGAGCGTCCGGGGACCCGGGTCGCCGATATCGGGGTCGGCAAGCAACAGCTCGTGGAGATCGCGAAGGCGCTCGCCAAGCGGGTGAGGCTGCTGATCCTCGATGAGCCGACCGCCGCGCTCAACGACGGCGACAGCGCCCAGCTCCTGCGACTGATAAGGGAGTTGAAGGAACAGGGCATCACCTCCATCATCATCTCGCACAAGCTGAACGAGATAGCGGAGGTGGCCGACTCCGTCACGATCCTGCGGGACGGCCGGACCATCGAGACCCTTGATGTGAGGGCGGAGTCGACCACCGAGGACCGGATCATCCGGGGCATGGTCGGCCGCGATCTCGACCACCGCTTTCCCGAACGCACGCCCTACGAGGGCGATCCGGGCGCCCACCCCGCGCTGGAGGTGCGCGACTGGACGGTGCACCACCCGATCGACCAGCAGCGCAAGGTCGTCGACGGCGTCTCGGTCCAGGTCCGCAAGGGCGAGATCGTGGGGATCGCCGGGCTGATGGGCGCGGGCCGCACCGAACTGGCCATGAGCGTCTTCGGCCGCTCGTACGGCACGAACATCAGCGGGAGCGTACTCAAGGACGGCCGGGAGATCAATACGCGGACGGTGCCCCAGGCCGTCGCGCACGGCATCGCGTATGTCACCGAGGACCGCAAGCGGTACGGGCTCAATCTCATCGACACCATCGGCCGGAACATCACCCTGAGCGCCCTGTCGAAGGTCGCCCGGCGCGGGGTGGTCGACGAGCACGAGGAGACACGGGTCGCCGAGTCGTACCGCGCGAGCATGAACATCAAGGCACCGACGGTCTTCGAGCGGGCCGGCCGGCTGTCGGGCGGCAACCAGCAGAAGGTCGTCCTCGGCAAATGGATCTTCGCGGGTCCCGAGGTGCTGATCCTCGACGAGCCCACGCGCGGTATCGACGTCGGCGCGAAGTACGAGATCTATACGGTCATCGACCGGCTCGCCGCCGAGGGAAAGGCCGTCATCTTCATCTCCTCCGAACTCCCCGAGCTGCTCGGTATGTGCGACCGCGTGTACACGATGGCGGCCGGCCGACTCACCGGTGAGATTCCACGGGCGGAAGCGACCCAGGAAGTCCTGATGCGTCACATGACTCACATGACCAAGAACACGAGGTAGTCGACATGGGTCCGGTCACCACCGATACACCGAAGGGCGACACACCGAAGGAATCCCCACCGTCGCCCCCGTCCGGGCGAAGCGGTACGGGGGCGCTCCTGCTGGAGGCCGCGCGCCGCAATATGCGGCAGTACGGCATGCTGATCGCGCTCTGCCTGATCGTCGTCCTGTTCCAGATCTGGACCGACGGCGTCCTCCTCAAGCCGAACAACGTCACCAATCTGGTGCTCCAGAACAGCTACATCCTGGTCCTCGCCATCGGCATGATGATCGTCATCATCGCGGGCCATATCGATCTCTCGGTCGGCTCGCTGGCCGCGTTCGTCTCCGCCGCCTGCGCGGTGATGATGGTCGAGCACGACATCCCATGGGTGCTCGCGCTGGTCCTCGGACTGCTCATCGGGGCGGTCGCCGGTGCCTGGCAGGGGTTCTGGATCGCGTATGTCGGCATTCCGTCGTTCATCGTCACACTCGCCGGGATGCTGCTCTTCCGGGGCGGCACGCAGATCTTCCTGGGGTCGCGTTCGCTCGGCCCGTTCCCCGAGGGCTTCCAGAAGATCTCGACCGGCTATCTGCCCGAGATCGGCCCGGCCACCAACTACCACAATCTGACGCTGCTGATGGGGCTGGCGCTGCTGGCGTTCGCGCTCTTCCAGGAGTTCCGGGACCGGCGCCGGCAGCGGGCGTACGACTTGGAGGTGCTTCCCCGCAATCTCTTCCTCGTCAAGTGCGTGGCGCTGGCCGCCGCCGTGCTCGCCTTCACGATGACACTGGCCAGCTACCGCGGGGTGCCGGTCGTCCTGCTGCTGCTCGCGGCGCTGCTGATCGGCTTCGGCTATGTCATGCGCAACGCCGTCGTCGGCCGTCATGTGTACGCGCTCGGCGGCAACCAGGCCGCGGCGAAACTGTCCGGGGTCAAGGACAGGCGCGTCACATTCCTCGTCTTCGTCAATATGGGGGTACTGGCGGCCCTGGCCGGAATCGTCTACGCCGCCCGGCTCAACGCGGGTGTGCCCCAGGCCGGGATCAACTTCGAACTGGAGGCCATCGCCGCCGCGTTCATCGGCGGCGCCTCGATGAGCGGCGGCGTCGGCACGGTCTTCGGCGCGATCATCGGCGGGCTGGTGCTCGGTGTGCTCAACAACGGCATGTCGCTCGTGGGCATCGGCACCGACTACCAACAGGTCATCAAGGGGCTGGTGTTGCTGGCCGCGGTCGGCTTCGACGTCTGGAACAAACGCCGCGTGGGCGCCTGAGAGGCCTGGCGGAGAGCCGCGCGATCGCGGAGAACCGGCTGTACCGGATGGTGCGCGAGCACGGGCTGCCGGACCCGCTGTGGAACGTCGACCTGCGGCTGCCCGGCGGGCCCCGCCTCGGCGCGCTGGACGCGTACTGGCCGGACCAGGCGGTCGCGGTCGAGCTGGACACCCGGGCGCGGCACGGTCATCCGGAGGGCGAGTGCGACGAGGAGACGGAGTGGGCGCGGTACGCCCGCAAGCGGGAGCACCTGGAGCGACTCGGCATCACGGTCGTCCATCTGACCCCGAGGAAGCTCAGGGACGCGATGGAGCAGCAGGCCGCGGTGGTCCGTACGGCCCTGATGGCGGCGGACGACCGCGAGCCCGCCGCCCATGTGGTGGTGCTGCCCCGGTAGTCCGGGCCCCTTCCGGGTCAGCCCTGGGCGGTGGGGCGGACGACGATCTCGTTCACGTCGACGGACTCCGGCTGCTCGACGGCGAACGCGACGGCCCGGGCGATCGCCTCGGGCGGGATCGCGATCCGGTCCCGCATCTCCGTGATCCGCGCGCGGACCCCCGGGTTCGTCGACGCCTCGGCGAATCCGGTCGCGACGACGCCGGGCGAGACGGTGGTCACCCGCAGCGCGTCGCCGGCCTCCTGGCGCAGCCCCTCGCAGATGGCGCGGACCGCGACCTTCGTCCCGGAGTAGACCGCCATGGCCGGTGCGACGCGGAACGCGGCCGTGGACGCGACGGTGACGAAGTGGCCGCTGCCCTGGGCCCGGAAGACGGGCAGCGCGGCGGCGATGCCGTGCAGCACGCCCTTGATGTTGACGTCGATCATCCGGTCCCACTCCTCGACCCGCAGATCGTCGAGCGGCGAGATGGTGCCGACCCCGGCGTTGGCGACCAGCACGTCGAGCCGGCCGAACCGCTCGCCGGCCAGGGCGACCAGCGCACGCAGGTCCTCACTCCGGGTCACGTCCGTGCGGAGCTGTACGGCGGTGCCGCCCGCCTTCTCGATCCGCGCCACCAGGTCCGCCAGGCGCTCGGTCCGGCGCGCCCCCAGGACGAGCCGCGCGCCCCGCTCGGCGAGCAGCAGCGCGGTCGCCTCGCCGATGCCGGAGCCGGCCCCCGTGACCGCCACGACCTTGCCCTCGATTCCCGACACGTTCTCTCCCAAGTTTGTTCTGGTTTGTTCTGATTCCTTCTCGAACCTCCAGTCTGTGGCTGGCTTAGCCTGGTATCCAGAACCCGTTTATTCTGGAACCAGGACTGCCATCCACATGCCCCGACCGCCGGACCGACGCCGCGAGCTGGCCGCCTTCCTCCGCAGCCGCCGGGAGCGGATCACCCCCGACCAGGTCGGGCTGCC
>NZ_JBEOUD010000074.1:0-18771 GCF_040303865.1 Streptomyces sp. NPDC094034
GGCGCGGATGACGACGACGAACTGATGATCGCCGTTGCCGAACGCTGGCAGGCACTCACCCGCCCCGAAGAGACACAGGAGATCAAGGACGCGCGAGCGGAACTGAAAGCAGCGCAAGCCAAACTCGATGCCTTCCATGCGGACGACGCCGCAGACTTCTACACGGGCCGCTCCGCGCGCTACCGCATCCCCCACAAGGTCGCTGCGGAAAAACGGCTCGACAACGCCGAAGCACGCATCCGGGAACTCACCGGAGACACCCGGGTCGACGTCTCGTTCATCGTCAACGGTCACGCGCTGAAGGTGTGGGAGGAAGCAGACCCCGGAATGCGACAAGACCTCCTGGCACTCGCCATCGACCGTGTGACCGTGACCAAGTCTCCCAAGCAGGGAGGCGCGTTCAAGGGCGACGAGCGCGTGACCATCGTTTGGGCAACCCCGGAGGACGCCGAGCCCGGCGCAGACGAGTTCGAGCAAGCAGCGTAACGGCCCCCTACGGCCCGAGACAGCCCCGGTTGGTCCCCGTGACCGCCGGGGCTTTCCGCTGCCCGCCCTCGGCCCCTGCGGCTCGGCCGACGAGCGGCCCAACAGCGGGGCGAGGGGTGGTGGAGTGACGGTTTACACCACTTTTTTAGAACACGTAGAAAAAATAGAAGAGAAGAGAGACCGGACCACTGTTCGGCACAACGCCACGGCTTCACCCTCCGGGAAACCTCCGCTCTCCCTTACAGATTGGAAGGGAGACCGGAGACGGCCCCGCAAAGCCCCCTTCGGGGCTCGGGAAACCTCCGCTCTCCCTTCCATAGTGAGAGCGGAACGGTTACCGACTCGCCCACGGGGCGGGCCGGAAACCTCCGCTCTCCACATAGACCGAGAGCGAGAACAACCCGACCGTCCGACAGGATGCGGGAAACCCCCGCTCTCCACCGATTCCGAGAGCGGGATTACCGCGCACCCACCCAACACGGGGGCAGTCGGCGGACTGAGTGCCCGACTCTCGCAACAAGCGTTGCCCATGCACCACGCACCCCGCGTTACCGGGGCGGCCGCAGGGGTCATGAGGCAACGCGCGGGGACCGCACCGCCCATGAGTAACCGCCCCTTGACCGGGGGCGCCGAAAGGGGTTGTAAGCGAGTGCGGTCCCCACCATGTCCGGACCGGTTCGCGTCCGCCGGGTACGCAATGACGAGTGATCGGATGCCCTTCGGCACAGGGCCCACGGGTACCGGCATGTTGCCTATCAGGTCGCTCGCGCAGACACACCAGGACGACGACCAGGGAGGACCATGCGCTGTATCGACTGCACCGAGCCCCCGACCCATCGGGGCCGCTGCAAGGCTCACCACGGGGCGTACGAGGGACGACCGAGTGTCCGTTCCCGACGAGCACGGGGCAGACGACGGGCGAACCGCCGGGACGCTGCTGCAAGGCTTCGCCGGCGAGTGCAGGAACGGGGCTCGGCCTGGTGCGACTGGTGCTTGGGCGACTTCCCCGCGGACGGGGTGGACGTAGACCATGTCCGACCGTTGTCCCTCGGTGGTGAAGACGTGGACACCAACGTCCAAGTGCTGTGCCACCCGTGCCACCAGCTCAAGACCAGCACGGAGTTTGGCGTTAACGGGACGTGAACCACGCCGCCAACCCGCTTCCCGTGGCCGTGGCGAGGGCTGCCACCAGCCATGCGGGGACACGCTGAATGGTCAAGAGCAGCCCGCCGCATCGGAGTTCGAACGCTGGGGGGCGCGTTTTCTCGGTCACTTGGTTCATGCCTCCGAGGATGCCCCGACGAATCCGCCATTGAGCGCGACCTAACTCGCGGTGCTGGTGCAGAGGGGGCGCACGCGGCTCACATCTTGGGTCACCACGCCGAAAGCATGCGCTCGCCAACTGTCCCCGCGCCTTGGGAGTTGATCCCCATCCCCCTTAAGCCCCGCCCCCCGTGCTCGGCCCCTGGCTGCCCGGAGCATCGTCACCGGGATGTGAGCCATGCGGTAAGCCCGCTTCCCCCAGCCGTGGCTAGAGCTGCCACCAGCCACCCGGGGATGCGCTGAATCGTCAAGTGCAAGCCGGCACAACGGAGTTCAAAGAACGGGGCGCTCAGGGCGGTGTTCTGTTTCGTCATTCGCTCATCGAACAGCTTGTGCCCAACCAGGGGCAACGGTCGACGTGTATCCCTGCTGTATCCCCTTTCTCGTCAAGCTGACATGCCCCGCCCCTTGGAGGTGACCCCCATGCCCCGTAAGCCCCGCCCCCCGTGCTCAGTCCCCGGGTGCCCAGAACTGACCACGGGTGGCCGCTGTGCACGTGCGGGCGGTTGCCCTCGCCAACTCGGTTCACGTGCACCATCTACGGCCCCTCACCCCTGGTGGCGAGGACACAGGCACGAACGTTCAACCCTTCTGCCGTAACTGCCATCCGGCAAAGACGGGCGAGGAATTTGAGCCGTGACGAAAACGTTACATTTGGAGTCGTTGCGCCTTGAAACCCTTTCCGACCTGCATAGATCCCAACGTAAATTGCTTAATTGATTTTACTGCTGTAAGGCTGAACTTTGTGAAGTTCTACGACCGCTGGATTCCCGCTAGCTTCGTCACGTGGATATCATGTCGATGCCTAACGGAGTCGGGTTGTCGGCTGTTTGCGCCGTGGTGTGTGCCGTGGCGCTGACTGCTGTGGCGCACCCTAACCCCGAGTTGCGAAGTCGCGCATTCCGAGTTCTGCGGATCATGTTCTTCCGAAAGGAATAAGCGTCCTCTCGCCTGTCTTGCCCCGGTGCTGTTTGTCGGCGAATTCCTTTTCGAACATTCCCCTCTGTCTGGAGGTGCCCCCTATACCTCGCAAACCCCGCCCCCCTTGCCCTGTCCCCGGGTGCCCCGAGTTGACGTCTGGTGGCCGCTGTGGGGCTCATGAGCGGGAAGCGACCGCGCAGCGTGTGACGCCAGGGACGAGCGCGTACGGGCGCATGTGGCCGCGTGTCCGCCGTGCGTACCTGTATACGAATCCGTGGTGTGTGCTGTGCGGTCGTAGCGCGTCGGTTGCCGACCATTTCCCCCTGTCGCGAAGGCAGTTACTCGCACAGGGTGACGCGAATCCGGATGCGTTCGGGAAATTGCGTCCGCTGTGCACGCCGTGTCATAACCGTGAGACAGCAGAGAAACAGCCTGGTGGATTCGCTGCGGAAGCTCGTTCCCGCCGTGAAGCCGGCGAACATCCGCCCTTCTGACCAGGGCGGATGCCCCCTTCTCCTCCCGAGATTGCACGTGGGGGAGGAGAAAAACTCTCGCCGTAGCTGTAGGCGTTTTTGGGTGCCAATTTGAACCATCAGCAGGAAGTGAGACTTCATGGCCGACCGATACAGACCCACATCCGCTGTCCAGCGGACACGAGAGGGCAACCCGTCAAAGAAAGCGATCAAAGAGGGCGTGGTAATCCCTCGTGCGATCCTCGCCGAGCCGGATTGGAGCGAGGTATTTAGATCGTCCCTCGACCCTGCTGTTGAATCAGCGAACGAACGTTGCCGGAAGGTGGCGTCCGCTGAATGGCGGCGCGTAGTCCCGGTGTTGGAATTTGCTGCCGGTATCGGCGAAGTGGACCACGCCACCGTGAAAGACCTGTGCGTGTGCGTGGCTCGTATCGACCAGGCGGAGCGGGACCTTTCAGAGCGCGGGCTCATGGTGACCGCAGAGCGCGGAACGGTGAAGAACGGAGCAGCCACAATCGCGGCGCAGTACCGGACGCAGCTTGCCCGGTACATCCGGGAGTTGGGGCTTTCGCCGAGCGCACGAACCGCTATTACCGCCCCGGATCCCGAGGATGACGACTCGGATATCTGGGACTGAATTCTGCTTCTTGAAGATCTGGACCGATATGGAGAAAAGTTATGGCTCTGACTCTTACCGAATCCGCTAAGCTCACCGAGGACATGCTTAGGCGCGGCGTAATCGAAACTTTTATAGAGGAGTCGCCGATCCTGGACCGTCTCCCCCTCATCACAGTTGAGGGCAGCGCGTACAAGTACAACGAGGAATCAAAGCTGCCTGGTGTAGCTTTCCGTGCTGTGAACGAGCCGTACCCCGAAAGTGTTGGAGCGGTAAATCAGCGGATTGAAACGCTTGCCATTCTCGGTGGCGACTCGGACGTGGACAAGTTCATCGTGCAGACGCGGAGCAATCTTAATGAGCAGCGAGCAATCCAGTCACAGATGAAGATCAAGGCTGCTTCGATCCATTTCTCCGATCAGTTTTTCAACGGTGACGTCATGGTCGATCCCAAGGGCTTTGATGGGATCCGTAAGAGGCTCATTGGCTCACAGGTAATCGACTCCGGAGGGCTTGAGCCTGTCGCTGATGGATATGCGTTCTTCGATGCGTTGGATGAACTCGTTGCGAGGGTGCGTGGGCTCAATGGAGGCAACGGAGCCATCTACACGAACAGCGACATCATCGCCAAGATCAAGTCAGGATTCCGGAGGCTCGGCGGAAGCGAACTCCTCGTGAGCGAGATCGCCGGCAAGCGTGCGCCCCTGTGGAATGGCGTTCCCATTCTGGACGCTGGCCAGAAACTCGACGGCACAGACGTTATCCCGATGAAGGTCAGCGAGGGCGGTAAGAGGACGGGAGATATTTACGCGGTTCGTTTCGGAAATTCGGAAGCCGACGGGGGCGTGACGGGCCTCACCAACGGCGGAATTCAGGCAACCGATCTGGGTGAGGCTCACGAAAAGCCAGTGTATCGGACCCGGATTGACTTCTACTGCGGTATTGCAATGTTCGGCGGTAGGGCTGCTGCGCGTCTCCGGGACGTAGCGGCTGCCTGATAGCACCACAGAGCCCCCGCACTCGTCT
Organism: Streptomyces sp. NPDC094034; assembly: GCF_040303865.1. Taxonomy (NCBI): domain Bacteria; kingdom Bacillati; phylum Actinomycetota; class Actinomycetes; order Kitasatosporales; family Streptomycetaceae; genus Streptomyces; species Streptomyces sp. NPDC094034. Next base: position 4,846 of record NZ_JBEOUD010000074.1, read on the forward strand.
CCTTTCGGGGTGACGGGTGTGGGGGCTTTCGGGCGTTCGGGACGGAAAAATATCAGTGGTGTCACGCAGATAGGAAGAGCCCCGCCATTCCAAAAGGAACAGCGGGGCTCAACTTAGGGCGCACGGGGTACCGCATCAGATGGTGTCGGGCGTGCCTGCCTTGATGCCCGCCACGAACGAGGCGAACGCACCAGCCTGAACGTTCAGGGTGGGACCGCTCGGGTTCTTGGAGTCGCGAACGGGGACAACACCCCGTGAGGCGACGAGGTTAACGGCAACTTCTACACACTGGCCACCGTTGCCACTGTACGAGGATTTGTACCAACGAGGGGAGTCGGTTGTCACGGGGTGCCGCCCTTTCGTAACTGTTCGATCATGGCTACGGATTCCGCCTGCGACAGCGCTTCAGCCTGTAGTTGATGGTAGGCCGTCAGTATCGGCACCACCGCCGTACTTTCCCGCTCAAGATGGCCCTGCTGCGTCGACTCGGCGTACGACAAGAGCGAGCGGTCCGGCAACGTGAGCACCGTGATGGGCAGGCTGAACGGCCGACGCGCCCCCATGCTGAACGGGGCGACTTGAAGCACGGTGTTCGGTAGCTCAGCAAACTCCAGCAACCGGGCGAACTGGGCATCCATGATCGCTGGATCACCCATCGGCCGAAGGATGCACCCCTCATCCAGCACCGTGAAGATTTGGGGTGACGGGGAACGAGTAAGTGTGGCCTGTCGCTCCGCCACCAACGCAACTCGCTCGCTGGCTTGCTCGGGGGTGATTGCTTCCCGTCGCACGGCGTCCGCCTCCAACGTCGCTGCATACTCCGGCGTTTGGAGCAGACCAGGTATGACGCCGACTTCATAGAGCCGGATCTCTACGGCCCGCGCCTCATGTCCCACGTACTCCGGGAATCCCTCCAACAAGCTCCCATGCCGGATCTCACGCCACTCGCGTTCGAACGAATCGGCAGTTCCAGCAGTGCCGAAGGCAAGATCGAGCTTGCGCACGAAGGGAAGAGTCGGAGGCTTGCGGGCAGTTTCAATGGCGGAAATATGCACGCTGGAATATTCCACACGCCTGGCTAGCTCCTCCTGACTCCAGCCACGATCCTCCCTCAACTGCCGCACTCGGGCCCCGAACGCTGCTCGCGGGCTGCTCTCAGGGTTCAACTCCTTGCGGTTGACCACGAGGTCCCCTAACTCTTCCTTCGCATCAGGCCAGTTGAAGACATCCCGACTCTAGGTCAGTCTGGCGCACCCCGGTAGTGGAACAGCTACGGAGAGGAGCGGACGTGACTGAGGAGCGCACCTTCCTTAAGCCCCGCCGCAGTGAGCGGGAGACATGGCTCAGTCGGTGGGCCCCGTACCCCGCTGGTGTTTATCGAGGCCCCTACGCTCCGCCCACACCGACCAACCTGAACGCGACTCTTGCCGGTCTGGAGAGGTTGTCAGCTGTGATCCGAAGTGAGGAAACGACCGCTCCGGCCGTTCCGATGCCGAACCTTGAGCCCGTGCCCGTACCCGAATGCGTGATCTGCAACGCAGCACACAACGGACGTACTTCAAGCCGAGCACGCAGCGACATGGCAGGCGTCCGGAAGTACGGCGAGATCATCTCGGCCCACCCACACCGGACGGCGGAGCGGTGAACGCCGATTCCCCGGAGGGGGCGGACCTGGCCCCGGCATCAGCTCTCGCGTTCCCGCCGTGCGAGTGCGGAATTCCGGAGTGTCCCGTGCCCGTGCCCGTGGTCTCCGATGAGCCGGAGCACAGCCGAGCGGACGACGACAGCCCGACCATGCAGCGCATCCGGCGCCAGATGGCCAAGGAGAACGCGGAGCGTAGGCACGGAGGCTGGTTCTGATGGCAGCGAAGCACCCTGTTGCCAAACCCCCGCGCAGCGTCCAGTACACGCCCGCTTTCGGCAGGCCGAACGACATTCTCATCGGCGCGGTGATCTTCGACCGGGACTACGAAATGCCCGGCACCGTGAGGAACGTGGATGGACCCTTCATCGAACTGGAGCGACCCACGGGCCTCATCTGGCGCGTCCACTACCGACGGCTGCGCCCGGCAACCGCCTGGGAGGAACGGCAGCTGGTAGCGGTCGGAAAGCTGCACGCGATACGGCAAAAGGGCACGTCATAGGCTCCCCTCCCCTGCCGATGGCAGCCCCGTGCGCCCCAACATATGGGTCGATCCGGCAGGGGAGGGGGCAACACCGTGTAGCTCAGTGGTAGAGCCCTGGGGCACCGTTCAGTCGGTGCCACTCCTTCCAGGTCGCCTCGGTTCGATTCCGGGCACGGTGACTCCTGTCCGGCCATGAAGTGCGTGGGGTGCTCATTGGTCGGGCAGGGCGAAACGGCCCCACCTGTCTGCGTTCCCTTCCCCCGCCCGGCAGACAGGTGGGGCTCTCAACAGGTCCCGTTCCAAAGTCCGTTGAAACAGCAGAACAAGGAACCCCGGCGAGTGCTGGTAACACTCCCGGGGCCGTGGACGACATCACTTTGAGGAGCTGTCGCCGTGCGCCACTCTATTGCGCGCGCCTTCGTGGCGTGCCTTCGTCTCATCCTTGCCACGATGCTGCCCGCTACAGGGAAGCGGCGCGCCGAACCCATAGCGGCCCCCGCACAGCCATGCGTTCCGACTGCGGGTCCCTGGACCAAGCCGTGGACCGGGCCAAGCTCGACGGACGCCCGAGCCATCTTCCGCGCCGAAGAGACCATGCCACTCACACCGCTACAGCGGGAACGCCGCTTCGCCGTCGAGTTCGCGACGCGGGGAGTCGAGTACCCGTACAGATACCCGGGTGACCAATTCTCCGCCCTACGGAGAAGCGCATGACCACGGCACGGAAGGGCACGTAGTCCCGACCTGAGACAGCAGACCAGCCCCGTTCGGCCACGTGCCGGGCGGGGCTTTTTCATGCCCTGACCAGCTGATTTCCCAACTCCCAGGGTGTACGGTCTTCCCCCGGGCCGCCCCCCTCAAAGCAGCACTTGCGGTGGAGGGTTGGGAGTCAAGGGTGGGCGCAGCCCATCGGCTTGCCGACGCGACGAAGGAGCGCCCTTGACGCCCGACCCGCAACCGCGAAACTGAAACCTAGGGGCGGCCCCCACCCGCCACCAAACGCACCGGCCCACCCCGACTACCCCTCGGCACTGGCCCGCGCCAAAGGCAGGAGCCCCGCTGTCCCCACCCGAGTGGGGAAGCAGGGCTCCTTGGTTACTGCGTAAGTCGTACGCGATCGCCGACCCGGGCAACTAGGCCGGGGTGACGTTCTCCGCCTGCGGGCCCTTCGGGCCCTGAGTGACGTCGAAGTTCACGACCTGGTTCTCCTCAAGGGAGCGGAAGCCGGTCGCGTTGATCGCGGAGTAGTGGACGAAGACATCCGGGCCGCCGCCGTCCTGGGCGATGAAGCCGAAGCCCTTTTCAGCGTTGAACCACTTGACGGTTCCGGTAGCCATAAGCCCTCCTTGGGCCAAAGGGTTGCCCTGCTCCAGAACCTGCAAAGAAGTCTGAAAACTACAAAAGCCTGCGGGTCACATGCTCCGCAGGCTCTGTACTGCAAGGGAAACCAAACTGCAACTTGCGGCGAGCCTAGCACGCAGCACATGTCCAGCGGTAGAGGGAAAGATCACTTCACCCGGACGTTTGTATAGGGCTCTGACGTGCTGACGAGCCACGCCGCAACTGAGCCCCGGAGCTCCCCCGCACCCGACGCGGGTCTAGCCTCGCGTTGTGGACAGTCCAGCGGAGAACACAGCGGCAGAAGCATCACGGGCATCAGAGGTATCAGTGGCAGCCGGTCCGGCAGCACCTTCGACCGAAACCCCCCGGTCCACCAAGGTCACCAAGGCCTCAGAGTCCTCAGAGTCCCCAGTGGCGGCCCCTGCGGCCACCACCCCACCCGGAGCCCCCGCGGCGCCCGGAGCCGACGACCACCGAGCCGGCGACGACCGAGGTGACAACGACGATCACCGCAGTCGGCCGCGTGTCGGCCATATCCAGTTCCTGAACTGCCTGCCCCTCTATTGGGGCCTCGCCAGGACCGGTGCACTTCTCGATCTGGAGCTGACGAAGGACACTCCCGAGAAGCTCAGTGAACAGCTGGTGCAAGGCGAACTGGATATCGCCCCCGTCACCCTCGTCGAATTCCTTCGCAATGCCGACGATCTTGTCGCCTTCACCGATCTCGCGGTCGGCTGCGACGGACCTGTCATGTCCTGCGTCATTGTCTCGCAGGTACCGCTGGACCAGCTCGACGGCGCCCGGGTCGCCCTCGGCTCCACGTCCCGTACGTCGGTACGCCTGGCGCAGCTGCTGCTGAGCGAGCAGTACAAGGTCACCCCCGACTACTACACGTGTCCGCCGGATCTCGGTCTGATGATGCAGGAGGCCGAAGCCGCCGTCCTGATCGGTGACGCCGCGCTGCGCGCCTCGCTCTATGAGGCACCTCGGCTCGGTCTCCAGGTCCATGACCTGGGGCAGATGTGGAAGGACTGGACGGGCCTGCCGTTCGTCTTCGCGGTGTGGGCGGCCCGTAAGGACTATCTGGCGCGTGAGCCGAATGTCGTACGGAAGGTCCACGAGGCGTTCCTCGCGTCCCGGGATCTCTCTCTGGAGGAGGTCGCGAAGGTCGCCAAGCAGGCGGCACGCTGGGAGACCTTCGACGCGGAGCTGCTGGAGCGGTACTTCACGACGCTCGACTTCCGCTTCGGCTCCGACCAACTCGCGGGCGTGACGGAGTTCGCGCGCCGTACCGGCCCGACGACCGGGTTCCCCGCCGATGTCCATGTCGAGCTGCTCAAGGCCTGACCTCCGCCGTAATCCCCACCCGCTGCAATCCCCACCCGCCGTAACCCCACCCGCTGCAATCCCCACCCGCCGTAACCCCACCCGCCCCGTACTCTCACCCGCCCCGTACCCCCACCCCCTAGTCTGCTGCCTAGAGGTCCGTCGGGACGTGTGGGGCGTAGGGCAGGACTCATGAGGGGGACGGGGAATGCAGCCGCTGGAGGCCGGCGATCCGGCGACCATCGGTCCGTACCGGCTGCTCGGGCGGCTGGGGGCGGGCGGTATGGGCAGGGTCTACGTCGCCCGCTCGCAGGGCGGCCGTACGGTCGCGGTCAAGGTCGTCCATCCGCACTTCGCGATGGACCAGGAGTTCCGGGCCCGCTTCCGCCGTGAGGTGGAGGCGGCGCGTCGCGTCGGTACGGGCCCCGACGGGCCCCGCTGGTCGGCGCCGGTGCTGGACGCTGATCCGGAGGCAGTCGTTCCGTGGGTGGCGACGGCCTACGTCGCGGGTCCGTCGCTGACCCAGGCCGTCGGGGCGTACGGGCCGCTGCCCGAACACTCCGTACGCGCGCTGGGCGCCGGTCTTGCGGAGGCGCTGGCGGCCGTGCACGGCCTCGATCTGGTGCACCGGGACGTCAAGCCGTCGAACGTACTGCTCGCCCCGGACGGGCCCCGGCTGATCGACTTCGGTATCGCGCGTGCCACGGACGGCACCGCCTCGCTCACCTCGACCGGTGTCTCGGTCGGGTCGCCCGGTTACATGTCGCCCGAGCAGATCCTCGGCAAGGTGGTCACGGGCGCGGCGGACGTCTTCTCGCTGGGTGCGGTACTGGCGTACGCGGTGACGGGTACGAGCCCCTTCCCCGGCGACTCCTCGGCCGCGCTCCTCTACAAGGTCGTGCACGAGGAACCCGAGCTGGGCTCCCTACGCGGCGAACTGCGGGAACTGGTCGCGGATTGCCTCGCCAAGGACCCGTCCGCACGGCCCGCGCCGACCGAGATCGTGCGTCGGCTTGTGAGCAATGGGGCCGACGGTGCCGACGGGGCCCGTGGCGCGGCGGGTCTGATGGCCGCGGGCTGGCTGCCGGCACCGCTGGTCGAGGAGGTCAGCCGCGCGGTGGTCCGGCTACTGCACCTGGAGGCGGCGGCTCCTCCCGTACAGACAGGTCCCGTGCCCTTCAGCAGTCCGGCGCTCGGGGTCTTCGGACCGCCGATGGACCCGCCCATGGACGTTTCGGCGGTCCGGGCGGCCGACCCGGCCCCGCCGGGCGATTCACCCAAGGACGGCTCGTTCCCGGGGCCGCGGCTCTCCGTATCGGTCTCCGCCGGCACCGACACCGGCACGGGAACGGGCCCCGGCACCGGTCTCGGCACCGGCACCGGAGGTGGACGTCGCGCGCGCAAGGTCAGCTGCACGGTGGCCCTGGCCGTCGCGGGCGCACTGGCCGCCGTGATGGTGGGCAGCGCGTTCCTCTTCGACCTGATGCCCGGCGGTGGCACCAACGACACGGCCTCCCCGGACATGGCCGCCCCGTCGTCGAGCGTCTCCGCCTCGAAGCCCGCGTCCGGCGAAGGCCCCGGCGACGGCGACGGTTCCGGTTCCGGCGACGGCTCCGGTTCCGGCGACGGTTCCGTACCCGCCGAACTCGTCGGTATCTGGGACGGCGAGGTCACCGCCGCTGGCCTGCCCGCCGGCACGATGAAGGTGACCATACAAACGGGCGCCACCGGCGAGCGGATCGGGAAGGCCGAACAGACCGACATACTCGGCAACTTCATCTGCGAGGACCTGCTCACCCTCACCGGCGTCGAGGGCAAGACCCTCGTCGTCGACGCCGAGCGCGGTCCGCGCAGCAAGGACATGTGCACCGAGACCACGATCGGTCTGCGGCTCGGCCTCGAAAGGGACGGTCTGCGCTACCTCTCACGGGACGCGCGGGCGGGCAGCCCCACCGGCATCCTGACGAAACAGAGGTGAACCGCCCGCCGCCACGCACAGCGGACCGCCCGCTCCCATGGCGCTCGCGGCTCGCCACCACCCCTGGCGTAGGCTGGATCGGTCGTCACAGACCCCTTGGGAAGGACCCGCACCGGTGACCGAGAAGGCCGACCTCACGTCCGTAAAAGTCACTGGCAGCCTCACTGATGTCCTGGACCGCGCCGCCGCCGGCGGTCGCGTCACCCCTGAGGAAGCGCTCGACCTCTACCGTTCCGCGCCGCTGCACGCGCTCGGCGCGGCGGCCGACGCCGTACGCCGCCGCCGGTACGCGGGGACCGAGCACATCGCGACGTACATCATCGAGCGGAACATCAACTACACCAACGTCTGTGTGACGGCGTGCAAGTTCTGCGCCTTCTACGCCGCGCCCAAGGACACGGCCAAGGGCTGGAGCCGCGACCTCGACGACATCCTGCGCCGCTGCGCGGAGACCGTGGAGCTGGGCGGTACGCAGATCATGTTCCAGGGCGGCCACCACCCGGACTACGGCGTGGAGTACTACGAGAAGCACTTCGCCGCGATCAAGAAGGACTTTCCGCAGCTGGTCATCCACTCCCTCGGCGCCTCCGAGGTCGAGCACATGGCCCGGATCTCCAACGTCTCCGTCGAGGAGGCGATCCAGCGCATCCACGCCGCCGGTCTCGACTCCTTCGCGGGCGCGGGCGCCGAGTTGCTGCCCGCGCGCCCGCGCAAGGCGATCGCGCCGCTCAAGGAGTCCGGCGAACGCTGGCTGGAGATCATGGAGACCGCGCACGGGCTCGGCGTCGAGTCGACGTCCACGATGCTCATGGGTACGGGCGAGACCAACGCCGAGCGTATCGAGCACCTTCGGATGATCCGTGACGTACAGGACCGGACGGGCGGCTTCCGCGCCTTCATCCCGTACACCTACCAGCCCGAGAACAACCATCTGAAGGGCCAGACGCAGGCGACCCTCTTCGAGTACCTGCGCATGATCGCGATCGCGCGCATCTTCCTCGACAACGTCGCGCACATCCAGGGCTCCTGGCTGACCACGGGCAAGGAGGTCGGCCAGCTGTCGCTGCACTACGGCGCCGACGACCTCGGCTCGATCATGCTGGAGGAGAACGTCGTGTCCTCGGCCGGCGCCAAGCACCGCTCCAACCGGCTGGAGATCATCGACCTGATCCGCAAGGCGGGCCGCGTCCCGGCGCAGCGCGCCACGACGTACGAGCACCTTGTCGTGCACGACGACCCGGCGAACGACCCCGTCGACGACCGGGTCCAGTCGCACATCTCGTCGACGGCGATCGAGGGCGGTACGGCCCACCCCGAGCTGAAGCTCATCGCCACCAACTGAGCCGCCAAGTGAGCCGCCAGCAACTGAGCTGCCATCTGAGCCGCCACCAACTGAGCTGATCGATCGGGAGTCCGCGCGGTGGAGACCCTGCATGTTGCCGACGAGGTGCGCCGCGCCTGGGACGCGGCCGAGCCGATCAAGGGCGGCGGCGTCGTGGTGGCAGGGGACCGGATCGGCGCGGTCGGTACGTTCGATGAGCTGCGGGAGCGGTTCACCGGCGCGCGGGTGCGGACGTGGGCCGGGGTGCTCGGCCCCGCCCGCGTCCACCAGGAGCCGCTGCCGGACGCCCCGACCCCGCGCGAGCGGATCCACGCCGTACTGAAGCTGGGCGCGACGGCGGTCCTCGCCGAGTACGCGACGGCCCCGGGGCTGCGCGACGCCGCCGCGCGGGTGGGTGTCCTCGTCCTGCCCGCGGCCGTGCGTACGGCGATCACCGAGACGGGCCGCGCCGATCTCGCCGTGTTCGACGCGGACGGACATTGCGTCGCCACAGTGTGCGCCGGCCGTCTCGTACACCGCCGCGCCTAGTCACGTACAGCCGCCTGCCACAATGGACGGCGTGACCCGAGCCTCCCTGGACAAGCAGCCGCACGAAGTCATCTCGATGTTCGACGACGTGGCGGAGAAGTACGACCTCACGAACGATGTGCTCTCGCTCGGCCAGGCCAGGCTGTGGCGCAAGGAGGTCGCCAAGGCCGTGAAGGCCCGCCCGGCCGAGAAGGTCCTCGACCTCGCCGCGGGCACCGCCACCTCCTCGATGTCGCTCGCCGCGACCGGTGCGTACGTCGTGCCCTGTGACTTCTCCCAGGGCATGCTGCGGCAGGGCAAGAAGCGGCACCCGTGGATGCCGTTCACGGCCGGGGACGCGACGAAACTGCCGTTCGCCGACGAGGTCTTCGACGCGGTGACGATCTCCTTCGGTTTGCGCAACGTCCAGGACACGGACCTCGCGCTGCGCGAGCTGTACCGGGTGACGAAGCCTGGCGGGCGGATCGTGATCTGTGAGTTCTCGCATCCGACGTGGGCGCCGTTCCGCACGGTCTACGAGGAGTACCTGATGCGCGCGCTCCCGCCGACCGCGCGTGCCGTGTCCTCCAACCCCGACGCGTATGTCTATCTCGCCGAGTCGATCAGGGCCTGGCCGGACCAGCCCGCCCTCGCGGCGCGGCTGAAGGGGGCGGGCTGGTCCAAGGTGGCGTGGCGGAATCTGACGGGCGGGATCGTGGCGCTGCACCGGGGCGTACGTCACTGATCCTCAGGGCAAGGCAGGGAGTGGGGGAGGGGGTAGGGGACGGCAGGGGGACAGAGCTACCGGCTCACAGCTCTCTCACCCCGCACGCTCCGCACACCTCTCACCCCGCTCACAACTCCAGCCGGAAGCAGTACGCGGTGTCCCCTGTTGACGCGATCGGGTACGTCTCCGCCAGCTCCATCCCGAGCCGCCGCGTCACCGCGACCGAGCGCGCATTACGAGAGTTGACCATCGCCACGACCCGGCCGACCCCCGCCGCGCGTACCCGCTCCAGCGTGGCCCGCGCGGCGGCCGTCGCGTAACCGCGCCCCCAGTGCGTCCGCCCCAGCCGCCAGCCGATCTCGATCTCGCCGACCGGCCCGAACGTCTCGTGCGGCCAGGGCTGGGCGCCGGTGAAGCCGATCACCTCACCGTCGTCGTCCGTCATCGTCCAGAAACAGAAGCCGCGCTCGGCGTCGTGCCTGCGCTGCCGGGCGGTCAACTCCTCGTACACGGACATCTCCGCCGAGACGCCACCGTGGAACTCCATCACCTCAGGGTCGTTGAAAACCCGGTGCCAGTGGAGGGCGTCCTCCTCCGTGGGCACGTGGAGCTGCACCACAGGGAGCGGTTGGGTCATGTTGTTCATGAGGGCAACCCTTCAGTGGAGGTAACGATGCACCCCCATAGACTGACCGCACTTGCCCCGTGCCGCCAGGTACCCAAATCCGAGTCTTCGGGAGAACCCGCTGTGACTGAGCCCCTCTCCGAAAACCGCGCAGATGTCATCGTCGTGGGCGCCGGCCCGGCCGGTTCCACCACCGCGTACTACCTCGCCAAGGCGGGCCTGGACGTCCTGTTGCTGGAGAAGACCGCGTTCCCGCGCGAGAAGGTCTGCGGCGACGGCCTCACCCCGCGCGCCACGAAGCAGCTCGTCTCGATGGGCATCGACATCTCCGAAGAGGCCGGCTGGCTGCGCAACAAGGGGCTGCGGATCATCGGCGGCGGCGTGCGGCTCCAGCTGGACTGGCCGGACCTGGCCGCGTATCCGGACTACGGACTGGTCCGCAAGCGCGACGACTTCGACGAACAGCTCGCCCGCCAGGCGCAGAAGGCCGGCGCGCGGCTGTACGAGCGGTGCAACGTCGGCGCCCCGATCACCGACGACCGCACCGGCCGCATCACCGGCGTACACGCCAAGCTGGGCGAGGAGAAGACCCCGGTCACCTTCCACGCACCGCTCGTCGTCGCCGCCGACGGCAACTCGACCCGGCTGTCCCTGGGCATGGGCCTGCATCGCCGCGAGGACCGGCCGATGGGCGTCGCCGTCCGTACGTACTTCACCTCGCCCCGCCATGACGACGACTACCTGGAGTCCTGGCTCGAACTGTGGGACCGGCGCGGCCCGGGCGAGGACCGACTGCTGCCCGGCTACGGCTGGATCTTCGGCATGGGCGACGGCACCTCCAACGTCGGCCTCGGCATCCTCAACTCCTCCTCCGCCTACAAGGAGCTGGACTGGCGCGAGGTGCTCAAGGCGTGGTGCGCCTCGATGCCGGAGGACTGGGGGTACACCCCGGACAACATGACGATGCCGATCCGCGGCGCCGCCCTGCCCATGGCGTTCAACCGCCAGCCGCACTACACCAAGGGCCTGCTGCTGGTGGGTGACGCGGGCGGCATGGTCAACCCGTTCAATGGCGAGGGCATCGCATACGCCATGGAGTCCGGTCAGATCGCCGCCGACGTCATCGTCCAGGCCCATGCCCGCGCGACTCCCGCCCAGCGCGAGATGGCGCTGCTCCACTACCCGAAGGTCCTCAAGGAGACCTACGGCGGCTATTACACGCTCGGCCGCGCCTTCGTGAAGCTGATCGGCAACCCGAAGGTCATGAAGCTCGCGACCCAGCGCGGTCTGACACATCCGCTGCTGATGAAGTTCACGCTGAAGATGCTGGCGAACCTGACGGATCCGACGGGCGGCGACGCGATGGACCGCATTATCAATGGACTGTCGAAGGTGGCACCCAAGGCGTAGGGCGCAAAGGTGGCACCCAAGGCGTGAGGCGCACGAGGGTAAGGCGCAGGCTGGTAGGGCGCGGGGTGGTAAGGCGCAGGGTGGTAAGGCGCGGGGGATAGGGAGCATGAGGCGCGGGGTCCGCCGTGGTTCTGGAACCCGCCTCAGCCTCGGGTCCACTTCTTCAGGGCGGCCCGGTCGGCGAAATTCCCCACGTTTGTGTCGACCGGGGTGTCCGTGTACTGGTGGAACTTCCACGCCGCCTTGATCCGGGGTTTTCCGGCGGCCACATAGTCGGCGATCCACAGCGCGTCGCCCGCGTTGCTGGTGGTGTCGCGGTGCAGCCAGTAGTACTGCCCGCAATACAGCCCGACCCGGTGATTGGACCCGCGCAACCGCTTCACCTCGGCGAGGAACGCGTCCTTCTCGGCGCAGGAGACCCCGTCGTCCTCCCAGTCCGCGAACAGCGGGTCGTACTCGACGCTGGCGCACTCCTCGACGAAATACCGAGCCTGAGCCTTCATGTCACCGGGCCGCAGGAAGTGATAGAACCCGGCCACCAGACCGGCGCCCCGGGCGCGCGCCGCCTGCGCGCTCATCTTGGGGTTGATGTACGACGTGCCCTCGGTGGCCTTGATGAAGACGAAGTCGAGATCGGCCGTGCTGTAGCTGGAACTCTGGTGTGACGAGACGTCGATGCCCTTGACGGTCATGGGGGAAGGCCTCCTGCGCGGTAGTTCAAGTGTTTCAACTTGTCCTTACCCAACCGTGGTTCGTACGGATCGCGCTGGCGTATCGGTGACAGCCACGACATCTTTACGAGTGAATTCCGCCGGCGGAGGGAACTTGCGCGCCGCTGCGACGCGGGGTGGGCCCGGGGTGGGCCCCGGGGTGGGCCCGTGGGCCCTTCGGAATGGGCCTTGTGCCTACGTAGTGTGCCGATATACGTGCCACGGCTGGACGCCTGGGCCGTACATCTCATGCAGTTTGCTGGAAGGGTTTCCCCGTGTCGGACTCACAAGGCCTGGCGGTTCAGGTCGGCATACCCACGCGTCGCTGGGAGTTGCCGAGATCGCTCGTCGTGACCCGGGTTTTGCTCTATCTGATGTTCGCTCTCACGCTGCTGGGCGGTGTGGGCGTGGTGAACTCGCTGCTGGAGCTGGGCACTCACATCACCCCGACGCTCTCTTTGGCGGCGTTGTACGCGATTGTGCCGGGGATCGTTGCGGTCGTTCTGGCGCGGTGGCTGTGGACGGGTGGGAAGGTCGTCTGGTTCGCGCTGGTGGGGCTTCAGGCGTGGCTGCTGGTCGGCAGTGTGGTCAATCTGTACGGGGGGTCGGAGCGGGGGCTGAGCCAGCTTCTGTTGCCGGGTGCTCTGTTGGCGTTGATCAGTGCGGGTGCGAGCCGGGCGTGGTTCGAGTTGCCTGCGGATCAGCGGGCCCTGAGGCCGCGGTGGACGCGGGAGCGGTTGCGTCGGGAGGCGTTTCCGTCGATTCCACACATGATCGGGTGGCGGCGGAATCGCGGTCAGGGGACGGCCGAGTACGTAGGCATGATCGGTCTGGTCGCCCTGATCATCGGTGCGCTTGTTTTCAGTGGTGTGGGGACTCAGCTCGCGGGCGGTCTTCAGACGGCGGTCTGCAACATCCTCGGCGGCGACTGCGAGAGCGACACGGTCGCCGGCGGCGGTGGTGAGTCCGGCGGTGGTGAGTCGGGCGGTGGCGCCAACGGCGGGGGTGACTCTGGTGGTGGCGCCAACGGTGGTGGTGACAACGGTGGTGGTGACTCCGGTGGTGGTGACAACGGTGGAGGCGCCAACGGAGGCGGTGCCTCGGGTGGTGGTGACAACGGTGGTGGTGCTTCCGGTGGCGGTGACTCTGGTGGCGACTCTGGTGGTGGGAACAACGGCGGCGGGTCCAATGGCGGGTCCGACGGCGGTTCGGACGGTGGATCCGATGGTGGGTCTGACGGTGGCGGTTCGGACGGTGGCGGTTCCAACGGTGGTGGGTCCAACGGCGGGTCGAGCGGTGGTGGCTCGAACGGTGGTGGGTCGAACGGTGGTTCCGACGGCGGTTCGGATGGCGGTTCGGACGGTGGGTCCGACGGCGGTGGTTCGGACGGTGGCGGTTCGAGCGGTGGTGGCTCGAACGGTGGATCCGATGGTGGGTCTGACGGTGGCGGTTCGGACGGCGGCGGTTCCAACGGTGGTGGGTCCAACGGCGGGTCGAGCGGTGGTGGCTCGAACGGTGGCGGGTCGAACGGTGGTTCCGACGGCGGTTCGGATGGCGGTTCGGACGGTGGCAGTTCGAGCAGTGGTGGTTCGAGCAGCGGTGGTTCGAGCGGTGGCAGTTCGAGCGGTGGCAGTTCGAGCGGCAGTGGTGGTTCCAGCGGTGGTGGCTCGAACGGTGGTGGTTCGAGCAGCGGCGGTGGCTCCAACGGGGGTAGTTCGAGCAGTGGTGGTTCGAGCAGCAGTGGTGGTTCCAGCGGCGGTGGCTCGAACGGTGGTGGTTCGAGCAGCGGCGGTGGCTCCAACGGGGGTAGTTCGAGCAGTGGTGGTTCGAGCAG
>NZ_JBEOUD010000074.1:18868-23022 GCF_040303865.1 Streptomyces sp. NPDC094034
CAGCAGTGGTGGTTCCAGCGGCGGTGGCTCCAGCGGGGGTTCGGATGACGACTGGGAATGCATTCCGGTCATGGCTCCCTGGGGCTACATGCAGAACTGCACCACCGGCGGGTCTGATTCCGGCGGAAGCTCGGGCGGGAGTAGCGGCGGCAAGGACGACGACAAAAGCGACGACAACAACGACGACGATGACAAGGATGACGACAAGGAGAACGACAAGGAGACCATCTGCAATCCGGTCATGGGTCCTGCGGGTATCACCCAGCACTGCACGGAAGTAGAAAAGCCGGACGACCCGGACGAGTACGACAAGGACAAGGACAAGGACTGCCGCGACAAGACCAATGTCGCCTTCTACGGCAGTGCGACCGCCGGTGCGGCCGGCAGCGGGCGCTACACGCTCGCCTCGGCCGGTACTCGGACGCCCGTTGTCTTCAGCGGTACCGCGCTCGCGGCCGACGCCGGAAGCCGTTCCCCCCTGAACCTGATGTCCACGGTGGCGGGGTCCACCATTCCTGGTGTCGACACGTTCCAGGACGTGAAGGACCGGCTCACCATCGCGATCGGCCTCACGGACCCGCCGCCCCCGCCGATCAGGGACGACCCCGAGCCGGAGCCCGAGCCGGAGCCGGAGCCGGAGCCGGAGCCGGAGCCCGAGCCGGAACCCGAGCCCGAGCCGGGGCCGGAGGACTGCCCGGTCGGCAAGCCCAACCCCAACCCCAACCCTCACCCCGAGGTGATGGCCGACCCGGACCTCGACATCAAGATCACGGGTGTCGACCCGGAGGACATCAAGTGGCGCGACGATGACGATCCTCTGTACCGCTTCGACGACCGTCCGCCCGAGGAAATCTTCCTGGACGGCTTCGAGCCGAGGAATCCGAACAACGGGGATCTGTACGACTATGTGACCCAGAACACGCCCTCGGCGTTCGTCTCGACAACGAGGGACGGACTCCCGGATCTGGCCTACGAGGACAAGAAGTACCGCTACGACATCGATCCGCCGGGTGGAATCGACGTCAACGAGACCTTCGGGGACCACAGTCGCTGGGCCAGCGAGCAAGAAGTCTCCTTCCCCGGCGGTATCGATTCGAGGTACATCAAGGGTGCCTGGGAGATCAACCCGGACGGCAGCTTGGGCAAGTACATCCCGAACGACAAGTGGTACGAGCCGCCGAACGAGCGAGACTGATAGCTGAGCCGTACGTACGGCCCTGTGTGGTGACCGATCGGTCACCACACAGGGCCGTCGTCATGCCGGGGGAGTGAGGGGGAGCGGGACGGGGCATACAGTCCACTCCGTCCAGAGGCCACGGTGGCTGAGCGAGAACCCACATGGCTCGCCCCGGTGCAGCGCCGCGACCGCGCCGATGCAGCCACCACCGTCCACCCAACTCAGCGCGTGCTTGCGCTCGATGGGGGTGAGGGTGGCGGCGAGGTCGCGAACGGCCTTGCGGATGGCGCGGATCGCTTCGGCGGGGGTGGGGGCTACGTGGTGCGATGCGTCGGCGATGCCGTCGACGGAGAGCGGGCTGTAGGTGACCCGCTCGTACCAGAAGGCTTGTTCTGTGCCGGAGTTGGGCATGGCGGGGCCTCCTGGCGGGCGGCATGGGCGATTCGCGCGACGGGTGGGTGGAGCTGGGGTTGTCCCCTGCCTTTGGCCGGCGTGACGAGCGGCGGGCAGGGGACAACCTTTCTGGACTCCCCCAACTGGCGCAGAAGGAGGGAGAGCTGCGCGACGCTCGGCGGGCACGGCACGGCAGAGCTGTGCCGAGGGTTCTGCCCGTGGCGGCGACACGTGGAGACGTTAGCGTTTGCTGCGGACGCGTATCAAGTGTTTGACGTCTAACGAGTGAGGTGGCATATGTCGACGGGTTGTATGCGTCGACGCGCGCGGCTGGTTGGGGGTTCAGGCGAGGTTGTCGAACTCGCCCTGCTTGGCGCCGTCGAGGAAGGCCCGCAGTTGGGCGCGGGTCGTACGGATGACCACGTCGGGGTTGTCGCTTTCGCGCATGAGGATCTGACCGTCGTGTTCGGCGAGTTGGAGGCAGTGGTTGCCCTCGGCGTCCGACGACTTTGAGGACTTGCGCCACTGAATATCCATACCTCTATGTTTGCCGCGAAGCCCCTCGAAAGAAACGGGCGGCCTCCACCTGCGCCGGTGGGGCCGCCCGTTGCGGGGTGCGGTGGTTGCTCAGGCGAGGTAGTCGAACTCGCCTTCCTTGGCGCCGTCGAGGAAGGCGCGCAGCTTGGCAGGGGTGGTGTGGATGACGATGTCGGGGTTGTCGCTCTCGCGCATGAGGATCTCGCCGCCGTGCTCGGCGAGTTCAAGGCAGTTGCTGCCCTCGGCATCCGAGGACTTTGAGGACTTGCGCCACTGAATATCCATTGTTCTCACGCCTTCATACTTGTTGTGCGACCTTGCGAATGAAGTCTCGTGAACTCTCCGGATCGAGTGACCGCTCTTCGGTCCGATCCAGCACCGCTCGATAGTTCACGAGACGCGTTTCGGCATCCAGAAATGCCGACCCGGTCGCGGTTTCCATCTGTACGGTATCGAGCTGCGGAACGGGCCCGTACATATAGTGTGTCGAACTGCTGGCGTTCGGGAACCCGCCCGCCGCGAACGGGATTGCACGGATGGTGACGTTGTCGCGATCCGACTCCTTGAGCAGGTAGTCGAGCTGGCTACGGGCGACCTTGGAGCCGCCGTACGTCATCCGCAGCGCGGCCTCGTGGATCAGGAACGTGCAAGTGGGCGGGTCAGCCCGGTCAAGTACGTCGCGCCGCTTCAGCCGATGTGAGAGCCAGCGGCGCTGTCGCGCGGGGCTCGACGGTGGCACGGCTTCCGCGAACACAGCACGTACGTAGTCCTCAGTCTGGAGCAGACCGGGCATATGCATGATCTGTACCGCTCGAATGCCGACGGCGTGATGCTCCAATTCGGCCAGATCGATTGCGGCACTGGAGAGGTCGCCCCGGTAGTCCTCCCACCATCCGTTTATGCGCTCCGAGGCCATGCTGGCGAGCGCGTCGATATACGCCGTGTCGGGGCACTCGTAGTGGCCGGCCCACGTGCGCACCCGCTCGGGACTCACGCCGAATCGCCCGGATTCGATGTTGCTGATCGTGGTGCGATCTGTGCCGAGCATGGTTGCCGCTTGGGTGAGCGACAGGCCGGTGTGCTCCCGGATCTTGCGCAGTTCGGTACCCAAGCGACATTGGCGCGCGGTGGGCGCCTTCCTCGATGGCATCGGCCTCTCCTCTTGTTGGCTCTCAGTGTGGCCCGTGACCAAACCGGGGTCCACCTCGTTCGTGACTTTACGCGACTCCGTCCAACATGTGAGGTGAAGGCGCTATCGTCATCACAGCACCGCGTCGCACGTCAGTAAGACCGAAGTGCAGCCGCTTTGGCACGCCTTGAGGCGTGCTGTCGCGGCCATCGCCACGCATGGCGGGCCACGCGTCAGTTCAGACCGCACCGCGTTGGGAGAACGACATGACCACCGTGACCGCCACCGCAACTCCCGTACCCCCGCCACCACAAGGTGGCGAGACCTACCGGCTTGCCCTGCCTAACACCGCGAGCGCGGCCAAGGTCGCGCGTGACTTCGTCACGTCGCTGCTGGGGGTGAACCGGCATCGCGACCTCGTCGATGACGCGCGCCTCTGCGTGACCGAGGTGGTGACCAACGCCCACCGCCATACCCATACGTCGCTGATCCGCGTGCATGTGACGGTGAACCACAAACAGGCGACGGTCTCCGTGGCTGACGACAAGCCCTGGGCCTTTCCTTTGCCGGCCGAACCGGTGGCCGTGTGCATGGGGCGCGATCAAGAGGGCGGGCGGGGGCTGATGCTCGTGGACAGCCTGGCCCGTGCGTGGGGATTCACGATCTACGGTGGCCGCTCGCCCAAGCTGAAGGCGGTCTGGTTCACGTTGGCCGAGGCCAGGAACGAGGTGGCCGGGTGATGGCACCCGTAACGGACCCCGCCCTGTGGGGCGTTGTGTCGATCGCGATGAGTGCGATCGTGCTGGCGGTGGGGGTGCTGTATGCGGTGATGCCGAGTGCGGAGAGTGCCCTTCCGCCGGTGCCGCTCGATGCGGAGGAGGGGTTCACGTACACGTGCTACTGCTGCCCTGATCCGGT
>NZ_JBEOUD010000075.1:0-21460 GCF_040303865.1 Streptomyces sp. NPDC094034
GGCCGCAGCACGGCCGTCGCCAAGTGCCTGCTGGACCACGCGCCGGCCTGGGCGGAGCGGAGCCGCCACGAAATAGCCGTATACCGCTCGTTCGTCCGGCACCGCCCCCCGGTGAGGGCGCCCCGGCTGATCGCGGCGGATCCGGACAACTGCACCCTGGTGATCGAGCGGATGCCCGGCCGGGTGGCGGCACTTCAGCGGCATCCGATGGAGGCGCCGCCCCGCGCCGACATCCGCGCGGCGCTGGGCGCGATCTGCCGGGTGAACGCCTGGCGGCCGCCGGCCGGTCTGTTCGACATGCCCTTGGACTATGTCGAACAGATGTCCCGCTACCACGAGTTGGGGCTGCTCACCGACCGGGACCTCGGGGACCTCCAGAAGCTGCTGCACGGCATCGCGCAGGAGGTGGGCCGGGGCGCCATGCTCCAGTTCTGCCACGGCGACGCCCTGCTGTCGAACATCCTGGTGTCCCCGGCGGGTCCGGTGCTGGTGGACTGGGAGCACGCCGGCTGGTACCTGCCGGGCCACGACCTGGCCACGCTGTGGCTGGTGCTCGGTCAGGCCCCGGCGGCACGGCGGCAGATCAGCCAGATCGCCCAGTCGGCGGGCCCGGCCTCCCGGGACGCCTTCCTGGTGAACCTGATGCTGCTGCTGACCCGTGAGATCCGGCGGTACGAGACGGCCGTCCAGCGCTCGATGCAGGACCCGCCCCCGGCGGCTCCCGGCCTGCACCAGCCGGGCGCCGTGCCCTGCGCCGAGGAACAGCGGCTGCTGCTGCGGCGGCTGCACGACGACTGCGCGATGGCCCGGCGGGCCGTACGCGCGGCGGTCGGGACCCGCTGATCCGGCCGTACCGTACCGAGCGAGAACGAACCGGCGCCGCGCCGCCCCGTGGGGACCCACGGGGCGGCGCGGCGCGTCCGCGTGACGGCCGAGCCCGGCCGCGCTTCGCCGCGCCCGGATCCTCCGCCTCGGCCACTGCCGCTCCTGCTGCTCCATGCGGCGGATGTCTGATCATTGGTCCATTCCACTGACGCGCCGCAGGCCCGGACACCACCGCCGCGAAACTCCGTCATACGTACGCTGACGTGCGAAATCCGTTCCGTGTCCGATGATTGACGGATCGTCCGGGAGCCGATACCCCTGGAGTCCCCCGTCGGCCCGGCAGGCCCCTTCACGCATCACCCGTCACTGGAGGCTGCATTGCAAGGTTCTGTCCCCCCACGACCGAGATTCCCGCGTGGTCGCGCACTGCGAGCGGGGGGTGTCGTGGCGTCCGTCGCACTGCTGCTGCCCCTGGTCTCCGCCGCTCCGTCCGCCACCGCGGAACAGCCGGGATCCGGCGCGCTGCAACGTGAGTTCGCCGCCGCGGCCGCGCGCTACCAGGTGCCGGCGAGCGTGCTGCTCGGTGTCTCGTATCTCCAGTCCCGCTGGGACACGCACAGCGGCGCCCCCAGCGTCACCGGCGGCTACGGCCCGATGCATCTGACCGACGCCAGGACCGCGATCGCCGACGCGCCGCACCACTCGCAGGGCACCGAGGACCCGCGCGGGGACTCCTCGCGCGCGGTGCGGACCGTCACCGGGACGGCGCTGCCCAAGACCTCCGAACTGCCCGCCCGGCTGCGCACCCTGGAGCGCGCCGCCGAGCTGACCGGGCTGCCCGCCAAGGAGCTGCGGCGGAACCCCGCCGCCAATGTCCGGGGCGGCGCGGCGCTGCTGGCCGCGGCCCAGCGGGAGCTGGGAGCGCCGCTGAGCGGCGATCCGGCCGACTGGTACGGGGCGGTGGCCCGGTTCTCCGGGGCGGACGACTCCGCGACCGCCACGACCTACGCCAATGATGTGTACGACGTGATCAGGAGCGGCGAGCGCCGTACGACGGACAGCGGCCAGCATGTGGCGCTGCCCGCGGCGCCCCGGATCTCCCCCGACACCTCGCGGGCGGCGCGGCTCGGTCTGCGCGCGGCCGACCCGGGGCGGGCCGAGTGTCCGAGCACGGTCGCCTGTGAGTGGATCCCGGCGCCGTACGGGGAGTTCGGCGAGGACGACTACGGCAACCACGACAAGGCCGACCGGCCGAAATCCCAGTCGATCGACTACATCGTCATCCATGACACAGAGGGCTCCTGGGACACCACGATCAAGCTGATCCAGGACCCGAAGTATGTGTCGTGGAACTACACCCTGCGCTCGTCCGACGGGCATATCGCCCAGCACGTGGCGACCAAGGATGTCGGCTGGCACGCCGGCAACTGGTACATCAACTCCAAGTCGGTGGGTCTGGAGCACGAGGGTTTCCTCGCCGCGCCCGACGCCTGGTACACGGAGGCGATGTACCGCACCTCCGCGCGACTGGTCGGCTATCTGGCGAGGAAGTACGACATCCCGCTGGACCGTCAGCACATCCTGGGCCACGACAACGTGCCCGGCACGACCACCGCGCTGATCCCGGGGATGCACACCGACCCGGGCCCCTACTGGGACTGGGCGCACTACTTCCAGCTGCTCGGCAAGCCGTTCAAAGCGACCGCGGGGGCATCCGCGTCCGTGGTCACGATCCGTCCGGACTACGCGTCCCACCAGCCGGCGTACACCGGCTGCGAGAAGGCGGGCCAGGCCTGCGCCCCGCACGGCTCGGGCGCCGTACGGCTTCACACGGCGCCGGCCGCGGACGCGCCGCTCGTGAAGGACATCGGGCTCCGGCCCGGCGGCCAGGACTCCACGATCGACGTCAATGACCTGGGGGCCCGTGCCTCGACCGGCCAGCAGTACGCGGTGGCGGGTCGCGAGCGCGACTGGACGGCGATCTGGTACCTCGGGCAGAAGGCGTGGTTCCACAACCCGCGCAAGAGCCCGACCGCCGTGGGCGCCAAGGCACCGGTGCTGACGCCGAGGGCCGGGCTCACGGAGATCCCGGTGTACGGACGGGCCTATCCGGAGGCGGAGGCCTACCCGGAGGGGGTTCCGGTCCAGACGGTCTCGGCGTTCCCCTACAAGCTGCTCGCCGGTCAGCGCTATGTGAGGGGCGCCGAGGCGCCGAGTGAGTACTACTTCGCGCCGGACTTCGACACCGCCGGACACCGGGTGGTGCGGGGCAAGGACACGTACTACGAGATCCAGTTCGGGCACCGGGTCGCCTATGTGAAGGCGGCCGACGTGGAGGTGCGTCCGGCGCGCTGACCAACCGGCGGGGGGAATGCCGGGCGTCACCGGCCGCGGGGGAGCCGGTGACGCCCGGCGCATGTCTGTCCTGGCAGGCGGGACGGCAGCGCGGAGTCGTTGCGCGCGGTGTCGATGCGCGGTGTGTCGGTGCTCGCGGCGTCCGGGGCGCGCGAAATCCGGGGCGCGCGGAATCCGGGGCGCGGCGTCAGTAGCGCAGGACGGCGGCGATCCGGTCGTGGGCGGCGAGCGCGTCGTCCGGGAGGAACACCACCTCGGCGCCGCCGTCCAGAGCGGCTTCGACGAGTTCGTCGACGATGTCCTCGCGTACGTCGGGGGCCGCGACGGACTCGTCGTCGACCGGGATCAGATGGCCGTCGCTGACGCGGACCGTACGGCGGTAGTGCTCTTCGAGCGCGACCAGATCGGCCCGCTTCTCGCGTACCGACTCCCAGACCTCGTCGAGTCCGGCGGCGAAGGTGCGCCGGCCCTTCGCGTCGTCCAGCCGGGTCAGTACCTCGGCCATCCGCCGGCGCGCGTACTCCTCGACCACGGGCGCCAGTTCCCTCCGCAGGACGGGGGCAGGACCGTCCGTCAGACCGCCCTTGACCAGTCGTCCGACGGCCGTGCGGGTGGCGTTGCCCGCCTCGTCCAGCAGGGCGAGCGCGGGGGCGAGGCCGACCAGGAGGAGCGGCCGGGGCCGGCGCGCGAGCACGGCTCCCATGGCCTCGTCGACGGACCGCAGAAAGCGGCGGGTCTCCTCGTCGGTGAACGTGCTCGGGGTGTCGCCGATCCGTTCCTCGCGTTCGACGTCCCAGGTCTCCTCGGGCGGCGTCATGGGAAACCCGTTCTCGCGGTGTTCGCGTAGGGATTCACCGGATCCGCTCCAGAGCGTCGCGCGGTCGGCGGCGATCGCCAGCACCCAGTACGGCCGCGACTGCGCGGTGGCGGCCACGAGGTTCCTGGTCAGATATGTGTCGGAGAGTACGACGCGCTCGGGCACCTCGCGCGGCAGATACCAGACCCGGAACTCCCCGGAGTCGGCGAGCAGCAGCAGTCCGTCGAGCAGATGACGCAGATCGACCTCGGCGACGGCCTTGTCGAGCTGTCCTTTGACGGCCGCGCGGGATCGCTTGTCCAGATCCGGTTCGGCCTCCAGTCGGCGTCCCGCCTCGGCGAGCAGATTGCGCAGCCTTACCGCGTCCTGCTCGTGATGGTGCTCGCGACGGTGGGTGGGCATCGTCAGGGACACGGCCGGATAGGGGCGCAGCGCGCGCAGTTCCCGCAGGACGTCGGGGTTCAGACCATTGCTGTCCATGCTGTCCCTTCGCTCGATGAAGGTCCGGCGGGCGGGCGGACAGGCGCCTGCCGACCCCCCGTCGTGCCTCCCATCTTGCGCGATTCCGCCCGGTTCCGCAGGAGGGGCGGTCCACCGGACGAGGGCCCCATCGGCCGGGTGGCGGATGGGGCCGGGACCGAGTGGTCGGGGACCTACGGGGTGAACTCGTAGGTCCTTCCCGCGGTCGCCCGGAAGGTGCGCTCACCGCCCGGCAGCAGGGTGCTGCGCAGGGTCAGGTCCCGCGTACGGCTCGCGCGCAGCGTGATCCGGCTCGCCCTGCCGCCGCTCCAGCTGATGTCGAGGGTGGCGCCGCCGCGCGCCCGCAGCCCCGTCACCCGGCCAGTGGGCCAGGACGCCGGCAGGGCGGGCAGGATCTCGATCGGGCCGTGCTGGCTCTGCACCAGCATCTCGGCGACTCCCGACGTCGCGCCGAAGTTTCCGTCGATCTGGAAGGGCGGATGGGTGTCCCAGAGATTGGGCAGGGTGGAGCTCTTGAGCTGCTCGGAGAGCATCTTGTGGGCGTGGTCGCCGTCCCGCAGCCGTGCCCAGAAGTTGATCTTCCACGCCTTGCTCCAGCCGGTCCCGCCGTCGCCGCGCGCGGTCAGCGAGACCTTGGCCGCCTCCGCCCACGTGCTGCCCGCGACGATCTGCCGGCCTGGGTGGAGTCCGTAGAGATGCGAGACATGGCGGTGGTCGTCGGTCCGGCTGTCGAGGTCGGTCTTCCACTCCTGGAGCTGGCCCCAGGAGCCGATACGGAGCCCGGGGTCGAGATCGCGCAGTGCGGTCTCCAGCCGGGTGCGGAAGTCGGGTGCGTCCCCCAGGGTTCTGGCGGCCTCCAGGGTGTTGGTGAACAGATCGCGCACGATCTGCTGGGACATCGCGGCGCCCGCGGTGAAGTCCCCGTGCTCGGGTGAGTAGCTGGGTGTGACGACGAGCTTGCCGTCGCGTGGGTCGGTGCGGAGATTGGCGAGCCAGAACTCCGCGGCCTCCTTCATCACCGGATAGGCGGTGGAGCGCAGATAGTCGGTGGAGCCGTTGAACCGGTAGTGGTCGTAGAGCTGCTGGGTGAGCCAGGCCGCGGCCTCCGGGAACCAGAACGAGGTGGCCCAGTTGTGCACGCCGGTGAAGCCGAACGGGTTGGTCTCATTCTGTACGACCCAGCCGGCCGAGCCGAAGATCTCCCGCGCGCTGACCCGGCCGGGCGCGCGCATCGCCTCGACGTAGCGGTCGTAGGGCGCGGTGGTCTCGGCGAGGTTGGTGACCTCGGCCGGCCAGTAGTTCATCTGGAGGTTGATATTGACGTGGTAGTCCGCCGACCAGGGCGGGTTGGTGACGTTGTTCCACACGCCCTGGAGGTTCGCGGGCAGGGATCCGGCCCGTGAGGAGGCGATGAGCAGATAGCGGCCGTACTGGAAGAACAGCGCTTCGAGCGCCCGGTCGGCGGCGCCGGCGCCCCCTGTGTACTGCGCCAGCAGTTGGTTGGTGGGCAGGTCGGGGAGTTGCTGGCCGATGTTGAGCGAGACCCTGCCGAAGAGCGCGCCGTGGTCGTTCACATGGTCGGTGCGCAGGGCCTCGTACGTGCGGGCGGCCGCCGCGTCGACCGAGCCGGTGACCGCGCGGTGCGGGTCGGCGCCCCGGTAGCGCGGGTAGGTGTCGGCGTAGTCCGTACCGGCGGCGAGGACGAACCAGGCGCTGTTGGCGCCGGTGACGGTGAGGGTGCCGTTCGCTCCCGCGCTGACCCGGCCGCCGTTGGTCCGTACCCGGATCTGGGTCTCGAACCGCATCCCGTTGTCCTGGAGCGCGCCTGTGATGGTGAGCCGGTCGCCGCTCGCCGTGGCGGTGAAGTCGGCGCGCGGCGAGGTGTAGCGCAGGGTGAAACCGATCTTTCCCGGCTGATCGGCCGAGAACCGGCCGACGATGACCTTGCCGGGGTAGGAGGCGAAGAACTCCCGGGTGTACGCGACGCCTTGGTGGGTGTAGGTGACGGCGGCGAGCGCGGACGCGAGGTCGAGGGTACGGCGGTAGGAGCCATCAGGGGCCGACGGGGCACCCGGTACGGCCAGTTCCAGCTCGCCCAGTACCTGGTAGGCGCCGAAGCCGTGCTTCGGCTGGCCGAGTTCGGCGACGACGGCTTCCGGGGTGAGCGTGCCCTCGGTGTCGAGGCGCCGCTGCACGGAGGCGAGCACTCCGGGCCGGGGCTGGGTCCAGTTGCCGTGGTCGTATCCGCCGGCGGCGCCGGGGCCGCCGGTCCACAGGGTCTTCTCGTTCAGGGTGAGGCGTTCGGTGGCGAGGGTGCCGAACACGCTCGCGCCGAGCGCACCACTGCCGATGGGCAGCGACTCACGCTCCCAGTCGGCGGCGGGTGTGTCATACCTGAGTGTCAATTCATCGGAGGGGTTAACGGCGGCCGTGGCTCCGGATATCGCCGGAACACCCAGCGTCAGTGCGCCTGTTACCCCAAGCGCGGACTTGATCGTGGTTCTGCGGCTCATCCCAGGGGTCATGGCAGGCACGGTAAAAGTCCGATGACTGAAATGGCAAGGGACATGACAAATTCGCTCCCGCCGGTGCGGACCCGGCCGGACACCGACCCCTGATCCCCACCGTGCGGAAGCGCTCTGCCCCTGACTCGACCCCTGGCTCAGCCCTGCTGGAACAGCTCCGCGGGCAGCGGCTTCAGCAGCGCGTAGAGGTCGTCCGTGATCGGCCGGTCCCAGCTGGCGATGGTGACCAGCACATCGTCGCTGCGGTCGAACTGCACGCAGGAGATACGGCTTTCCGAAAGCTTGAGGCGGCGCACGATCAGGAGGTTGTCCCCCTGCATCACCGGAATGTCCTCGGCGCCGGTCACCTCGACCGGCTCCTCGTTCTCCAGCGCCAGCAGCAGCTGGGCCACCTCGAACGGAATCTGCCCGTCGGCCAGCTCGCGGGCGGGTGACCCCGCGGGCAGATTCCCGATGATCATCGCGGGCCCGCGGCCACCGAACAGGTCGTACCTGAGGAAGACACCCTGGCAGCTGCCATCGGGCGCGGGCAGCAGCCCCGCCCCCAGATTGCCGGGCCAGTCACCCGGGTCCATGGCCAGGACATCGAAGTCCGGGCCCGCGGGTGTGGCGGCGCTGCGGCGGCGGAGAAAGGACATCCCACCATGGTACGGGTTCGCGCCACTTCACCGGAGCCGGCCGCCCACGCTCTGTCAGCCGGACACCGGGCGGAACCACGTCACGTCCGTCAGGTGAGGTCGAACTCCCCGTCGCGCGCGTTGATCACGAAGGCCCGCCACTCGGCGGGGCTGAAGATCAGCGACGGACTCTCCGGCCGGCCGCTGTTGCGCATGGCGATGAACCCCTCGACGAAAGCGATCTGGACGTCACCCGTACCCCGGCTGCTCGACTGCCAGTCCGCGTTGCTCAGATCGAGTTCCGGCTTGTCCCAGCCCGAAAGCGGCTTATGGGTGGTGATGCTCTCAGCCACGTCCTGCTCCTCCCGCTGCGTCGTCCCGGAGCCACCCTATCGACCGGCGCCGGTCCCGGACAGGCCGCGGCGCGAGGCCGGAACGGGACCGGGCGAATCACCGCGCCGGTCGCGTCACGGCCCTTGACGCTCATCGGCACTCCTGAATTACTGGCCCCGGGACGATCAACCGAATGATCGGTCGATCGGACGACCGCACTGTCCGAGGGACCGGGAGAGCGCCCATGACACCTCTGCTGGACGCGGCGGAACAACTCAGCCGCGAGGAGCTGGCCGTACTGCAACTGGAGCGGCTGCGCGCCACACTGCGCCACGCCTACGAGAACGTCGGTCATTACCGGACGGCCTTCGACCGCGCGGGGCTGCGCCCCGAGGACTGCCGTACGCTCGCCGATCTGGCGCGCTTCCCGTTCACCGCCAAGGCCGATCTGCGGGACAACTATCCGTTCGGGATGTTCGCCGTGGACCAGTCGCGGGTACGGCGCGTCCACGCCTCCAGCGGCACCACGGGCCGGCCGACCGTCGTCGGGTACACCCAGCACGATCTGGACACCTGGGCCGATGTGGTGGCCCGCTCGATCCGGGCGGCCGGCGGGCACCCCGGGCACAAGGTCCATGTGGCATACGGCTACGGGCTCTTCACCGGCGGACTCGGCGCGCACTACGGCGCGGAGCGGCTCGGCTGCACGGTGATCCCCGCGTCCGGGGGCATGACGGCCCGCCAGGTCCAGCTGATCCAGGACTTCCGCCCCGAGATCATCATGGTGACGCCGTCGTACATGCTGACGCTGCTCGATGAGTTCGAGCGGCAGGGCGTGGACCCCCGTACGACCTCTCTCCAGGTGGGCATCTTCGGTGCCGAGCCCTGGACGGAGGAGATGCGGCGGGAGATCGAGGAGCGGTTCGCGATCGACGCCGTCGACATCTACGGGCTGTCGGAGGTGATGGGCCCGGGGGTCGCCCAGGAGTGTGTGGAGACCAAGGACGGTCCGCACATCTGGGAGGACCACTTCTATCCGGAGGTGGTCGATCCGTTCACCGGGGAGGTGCTGCCGGACGGCGCGGAGGGCGAGCTGGTCTTCACCTCGCTCACCAAGGAGGCGATGCCGGTGATCCGCTACCGGACCCGGGACCTCACCCGGCTGCTGCCGGGTACGGCACGGGTCTTCCGCCGGATGGAGAAGATCATCGGCCGGTCCGACGACATGGTGATCCTGCGCGGGGTGAACCTCTTCCCCACCCAGATCGAGGAGATCGTGCTGCGTACGCCGGGGGTGGCCCCGCACTTCCAGCTCCGGCTGACCCGCGAGGGCCGGATGGACGCGCTGACGGTACGGGCCGAGGCCCGCGCGGGAGCGACGTCCGCGCAGCGCGTGGACGCCGTGCGGGCGATCGCCGCGGCCGTCAAGGACGGGGTCGGGGTCTCGGTGGCGGTGGAGGTCGTGGATCCGGAGACCCTGGAGCGCTCGGTGGGCAAGATCAAGCGGATCGTGGACCTCAGGCCGCACTGAGCCCGGGTCCCGAGCGGGTCCGAGCGGTCCGAGCGGTCCAGGCGGGTCCCGAGCGGGTCCCGAGCGGCGCCTCAGGACTCGCTCAGGCGCTCGCGCAGCTCACGTTTGAGGATCTTCCCGCTGGCGTTGCGCGGCAGCGCCGTCATGAACACGATCCGCTTCGGGGCCTTGAAGTGGGCGAGCTTCTCGCGGGCGTGGGCGAGGAGTTCGGCCTCGGTGACCTCGCCGCGCGGGACCACGACGGCGGTGACGGCCTCGATCCAGCGGTCGTCGGGCAGCCCGACGACCGCGGCCTCGGCGACGCCGGGGTGGGTGTAGAGGGCGTCCTCGACCTGCCGGGAGGCCACCAGCACCCCACCGGAGTTGATGACGTCCTTCACCCGGTCCACCACGGTGAAGTAGCCCTCGGCGTCCCGCACGGCGAGATCCCCCGAGCGGAACCAGCCGTCACGGAAGGCCTCCGCCGTCTCCTCCGGCTTGTCCCAGTACCCCGCGCAGAGCTGTGGCGACCGGTAGACGATCTCGCCGGCCGTACCGTCCGGGACGTCCTCGCCGCTCTCGTCGACGACCCGTGCCTCGACGTGCCGTACGGGCCTGCCGCAGGAGTCCATCCTGCCCTCGTGCTCGTCGGGTCCGAGGACGGTGGCGAGGGGGCCGATCTCGCTCTGTCCGAAGCAGTTGTAGAAGGCGAGCGAGGGCAGCTGTGCGCGCAGCCGTTCCAGTACGGGCACCGGCATGATCGAGGCGCCGTAGTACGCCTTGCGCAGCGCGGTCAGATCGCGCGTGGCGAACCCGGGGTGGCGCGACAGGCCGATCCATACGGTGGGCGGCGCGAAGACGCTGTCCGCCCGGCCCGCGCCGACGAGTTCGAGGATCGCCTCCGGGTCCGGTGCGTCCAGGATGGTGTTCTCCGCGCCGACCGCGAGATACGGCAGCAGGAAGACATGCGTCTGCGCGGAGTGGTAGAGCGGCAGCGAGTGCACCGGCCGGTCGCTCTCCCGCAGATCCAGCGCCGTGATGGCGCTGGCGTACGCGTGCACCTGGGCGCGGTGCGTCATCATGGCGCCCTTGGGCAGCGCCGTGGTGCCCGAGGTGTAGAGCAGCTGGGACAACTCGCCCGGGTCGCCGGCGCGTTCATAGGGCCTCGGGGTGGCCAGCGCGGTGAGCAGTGAGTCGGCGGTGTCGCGCAGAGCGCGGACCGGGACGCCCTCGGGGACCCGCCCCGCCAGCCCCGGATCCGCGAGGACGAGCGCGCTGCCCGACTGCTTCACGAGATAGCCGAGGTCCTCGCCGGTGAGGTGCTGATTGACCGGTACGTGGACGAGCCCGGCCCGCGCGCAGGCCAGATAGGCGATCAGATAGACGTCCGAGTTGTGGCCGTAGGTCGCCACCCGGTCGCCGTCCGCGAGCCCGTGTCCGCGCAGCTCGGCGGCGGCGGTGGAGACGGCCGCGTCCAGCTCCGCGTAGGTCCAGGTACGGTCGGCGTACCGTACGGCCACGCGGCCGGGCACCCGCGCCGCGGTACGGCGCACCACGCCGTCGACGGTGCTGTCGAGCAGTTCCCGCAGGGGGTCGTCGGGCTCCGGCGCGGTGTGGTCCTGGGCGTTCATGGCGCGATCCTCCGGGCGGTGGCGCGGCGGGTCAATCCCCCGGAGGGACCGTCCGGGTCACGGGCTGATGGCGAGGAAGACGAACGCGGCGAAGATCCCCAGATGCACCCCGCCCTGGAGCAGGGTGGCCCGGCCCGGCGCGATGGTCAGGGCGCCCACCACCACCGTCAGCGCGAGCAGCACCATATGGACGGCGCCCAGCCCCAGCACCAGCGGCCCGCTCAGCCAGATCGAGGCGAGCGCGATGGCCGGGATCGTCAGACCGATGCTCGCTATGGCCGAGCCGAGCGCCAAGTTGAGGCTCGTCTGCACCCGCTCGCGGCGGGCCGCGCGTACGGCGGCGAGGGTCTCGGGCAGCAGCACCAACAGAGCGATGATCACACCGACCACAGCCTGTGGCAGCCCGGCCGCCTCCACCCCCGACTCGATGGTCGAGGACACCGCCTTCGCGTCCCCGACCACGGCGATCAGCGCCACGACCAGCATCACCAGGCTCAGCACGCCGGCCCGGCGGGTGGGCAGCGGGGCGTGCGAGTCCTCCTCGCGCACGTCCCCTTCCTGGGTGACAGGGAGGAAATAGTCGCGGTGGCGCACGGTCTGTACGGCGACGAAGAGCCCGTACAGCACGAGTGAGGCGACCGCGGCGAAGCCCAGCTGCGCGGACGAGAACTCCGGGCCCGGCTTGCTGGTGGTGAACGTCGGGATCACGAGCGTGAGCGTGGCCAGGGTGGCGACGGTGGCCAGCGCGGTCCCCGTGCCCTCGGCGTTGAACACGGCGACCCGGCCGCGCACCGCCCCGACCAGCAGGCAGAGGCCGAGGATGCCATTGCAGGTGATCATGACGGCGGCGAAGACCGTGTCCCGGGCGAGCGAGGCGGTCTTGTCGCCGCCGTCGATCATCAGCGTGACAATGAGCGCCACTTCGATGACCGTGACCGAGACGGCGAGGACGAGTGAGCCGAACGGCTCCCCCACCCGGTGGGCGACCACCTCGGCGTGGTGCACGGCCGCGAGCACGGCGCCCGCGAGACAGAGGGCGACCAGCGCGACCGCGTATCCCGGCAGGCTGCGCCCCCAGCTGAGGATCAGCGCGAGAACCGCGAGCAGTGGCACCACCACGGTCCACCGGGACACCAGTGACCTGATGCCGACGCTCGTCCTCATGCGCCACACGCTGCCAGAGGTACTGGTGGTGCGCGCGGTGGCGGCGCCTCGCGGCAAACCCGTCCCGTCGCACGTGATGCGGTGTCAGTTCCGCTGTGGTAAGAGGTCCTGACGGCTGGGTCGGATGTGAGAAGCGACGTTCAGGGGAGGGCTGCCGCATGGCGGAGGACCGGGCGAGCGGACGCGGAGCGAGCGGTACGGGGGGCGGCGCGCGTGACGGCGCGGGTGACGGCGCGCCGAGCGAGCCGCGGGCCGCTGGGATGAGCCGGCGCAGGCTGGGCGGCGGGGTACTGGCCCTGGGCGGGGCGCTCGCCGTGGCGCCGATCCCGTTCGCCGGGGGCTCGGCCCGCGCCACCACGCCCGGTTCGGACGGCGGGTCGGGCGGGTCCGGCGGCGCGCGACGGACGACGCTGCGGCACGGCTCCGCCGAGCGGGCCGGTCTCCTCCCCGGTCAGCTGGACCGGCTGGTCGACGACGCGGCCGCCTTCCTCGGCCCCTCCCCCACGCACCCCTGGTACGCGGGGGCCGTACTGCTCGCCGGGCGCGCGGGTACGGTCGCCCTGCACCGTCCCCTCGGCGCCGCCGTGCGCTACGCGGCGTACGACGAGAAGACCGACACCGGAGTGGAGCTGCCTCCCGAGCGACGGATCGCGATGACCGAGGACACGGTCTTCGATCTCGCCTCCCTCTCCAAGCTGTTCACCTCGATCCTCGCCGTCCAGCAAATCGAGCGCGGAGCGCTGGAGCTGGCGGAACGCGTCACCACGTATCTCCCGGAGTTCGGGCGGGCGGGCAAGCAGGACGTGACCGTGCGCCAGTTGCTGACGCACACCTCCGGCTTCCGCGCCTGGGTCCCGCTCTACACGGCGCCGACGTACGAGGGCAAGCTCCAGCTGTTGTGGAACGAGGCCCCGGTGACTCGGCCCGGCACCGCCTATCTGTACTCGGACCTCAATCTGATCTCGCTCCAGCTGATCCTGGAGCGGATCACCGGTCGCACCTTGGACGCGCTGCTCCGCGACGAGATCACGGCCCCGCTCGGGATGCGTCGCACGCGCTACAACCCGCCCGCCTCCTGGAAACCGTCGATCGCCGCCACGGAGGACGCGCGTCGGCCCTGGTCAGGGCTCGACCGGGGGCTGGTGTGGGGCGAGGTGCACGACGAGAACGCGTACAGCCTCGGCGGGGTCGCGGGCCACGCCGGGGTCTTCTCCCGCGCCTGGGACCTGGCGATCCTCGCCCGGGCGCTGCTGAACGGCGGCGCGTACGGCCGGGCCCGGATCCTGCGGCCCGAGTCCGTGGAGCTGATGTTCACCGACTTCAACTCCGGATTCCCCGGCGACGCCCATGGACTGGGCTTCGAGCTCTACCAGCACTGGTACATGGGCGCGATGGCCACCCCGAGCACGGCGGGCCACACCGGGTTCACGGGCACCAGTCTCGTTCTCGACCCGACGACCGACTCCTTCCTGATCGTGCTGGGCAACTCGGTGCACCCCGTGCGGAGCTGGCGGTCCGGCAGCGCGCCGCGCGTCGCGGCGGCCAACCGGATGGCGCGGGCCGTCGCCGTGCGGCCCGCGCACGGCCGTACCGCGTGGTTCTCCGGCATGGCGAGCGCCACGACCGCCACGCTGACGCTTCCCCCGATCACGGCCCGCGCCGGAGTGCTGCGCTGTTCGCTGTGGTGGGACACCGAGCCGGACGCGGACGGGCTGTTCCTGGAGGCGTCGGCCGACACCGGGAGCGAGTGGCGGCCGGTGCCCTTCACCACCGTGGGCTCCGGGCAGGAGCCGCTGGCGCACCCGGCGGGCTCGGCCACGGGCTGGTCGGGACGCGGCTGGCACCGGCTGACGGCGGATCTGGCGGCCTGGCGGGATACGGAGGTACGGCTGCGCTGGCGGTACACGACGGACCGGCTGTACGTGGGGCGGGGCGCCTATGTGGACGGGCTGCGGGTCGAGGACGGAGGGCGCCCGGTCTTCGACGAGGCACGGCGGAAGGACGCGGCGCGTATCGAGGCGGTCGGCTGGGTGGCGTCGGAGGACTGACTCCCGGCGGCCGGGGAGGGCCACCCGTACGAGTACCGCCGGGTGAGCCGCGGGAGCACCGCGGCGCAGCAGCGCGGACGGCAGGGCGGTACGGCGGCGGGGACGGCGCTCAGCGCCCCCGGGTGCCGTGCTGCTGGCGCAAGGCGGCGACCTGGCGGTACAGCTCCACCGCCTCGCCGCCCCGTCCCAGCTGCTCCAGGCAGTGCGCCTCGTCGTTCCTGGCCGCCAAGGTGTCCGGGTGTACGGCACCCAGGACCCGGTGCCGCGCCTCGGCGACCCTGCGGTAGACGGTGAGGGCCTCGGGCCAGCGGGTCAGCCAGCCCAGGCCGACGGCGATCTCGCGGCGGCTGACGAGGGTGTCGGGGTGGTCGGGGCCGAGGACCCGCTCCCGGGCCTCGCACACCTCACGGGCCTCCGCGAGCGCCTCGTCCCAGCGGGCGAGCCGGCCCAGGTTGACCCCGAAGCCGTGCCGGGCCCGCAGGGTCTCCGGATGCAGCGGCCCCTGAACGCGGGTGCGGTCGGCGACGAGCCCGCGGTACAGATCGAGGGCCTCCTCGCTGCGGCCGAGCCGGCCCAGGCTGATGCCGATCTCGTAGCGCGCGGAGAGTGTGTCGGGGTGGTCGGGGCCCAGCGCGCGGGCGCGGACCGCGGCCACCTCACGGTAGCCGTCCAGCGCCTCCCGCCAGCGGCCGAGCCGCCCCAGCGCGTAGGCCACCTCGTACTGGCTGACCAGTGTGTCGGGATGGTCGGCACCGAGCACCCTGGCACGGGCCACGGCGACCGAGTGGGCCAGCCGGTGCGCGTCCTCCAGACGTCCCAGACGACTGAGGTTGTACGCCAGGTTGTGGCGGCAGCGCAGGGTGTCCGGATGGTCGGGGCCCATCGTGCGCTCGCGCGAGGCGAGCACCGCGGCGAACACGTCATGGGCTTCGAAGTGCCGGCCGAGCTGCCCCAGTACGTACGCCATCTCCTGCCGGGCCGCGAGCGTGTCCGGATGGTCCGGGCCCAGCGCGCGGGCGCGCCCCTCCGCGACGCGGGTGAACTCGCGCAGCGCGTCCGCCGTGCGGCCGGTCCTGCTGAGCGTGAACCCGACCTCGTACCGGCTGGCGAGGGTGTCGGGGTGGTCGGGGCCCAGCGCGTGTTCACGTTCCGCGGCGACCGCGCGGTGCACCTCCCCCGCCTCCTCCCAGCGGCCGAGCCGGCCGAGGCTCAGACCGGCGTTGTGCCGGCTGACGAGGACCGCGAGCTGTTCGGGGGACGGGGTGGGCCGCGCGGCGGCCGGATACGTTCCGATGGTGGCGCGCGGATCGGCGGGGCGGGTCCACTCGCCGGTGAGGCCCGCGGTGTGGTCGGGTGGGGTGGGCCGCGGCACGGAGACACCGGTCGCCTTGTGGCCGGTGGTCATGGACCGGGCCCAGGACGGCAGTGGGCTTCCGTCCCACGGCGGCCCCGAGCCGCCCGGGTGGTGGGGCGTGGTGGCCCCGTGCGGCGCCGGGAAGGCCGGGGACGGCCGCGGACCGGTGCTCAGCGGGCCCGTGCTCCCGAGCCCTGTGCTTCCCTGGACCGTGCCCGCCGGACCGGGGGCGCCGCGCGCCGCGCCGATCCTGCGTCGCAGGTCGCCCGCGTCGGTGGGCCGCTCCTCCGGTGTCTTGGCCAGCAGATCGAGGACGAGCCGGTCGAAGAACTCCGGCAGTTCCGACCGGTGCTTGCGCGGCGGCTCCGGGAGGGTGTCGCGGTGGCCGACCAGGACGGCCCAGGCGTCGCCCAGGTCGAACGGCGGGGCGCCGGTGGCGATCTCGTACAGCACACACCCCAGCGAGTAGAGGTCGCTACGGTGATCGACATGGCCGGCGCCGATCTGCTCGGGCGACATGTAGTGCGGGGTCCCCATCGCGATGCCGGTACCGGTCAGCCGGGACGTGAAGCCGATGTCATGGCCGAGCCGCGCGATGCCGAAGTCGCAGATCTTCACGGTGCCGTCGGCGAGCCGCATGATGTTGGCGGGCTTCAGATCGCGGTGGACGATGCCCTGGCCGTGGGTGTACGCGAGGGCGTCCGCGACCTGCTCGGCGATGTCGACGACATGGGGCACCGGCAGCGGATGCTGCTCGTTGTCCTCCAGCAGCTGGCTGAGATTGCGTCCGTCGAGCAGCTCCATCACGAGATAGAGCACTCCGTTGTCCTCGCCGAAGTCATGGACGACGGTGACGCCCCGGTGCTGGAGCGCGGCGGCGACCCGCGCCTCCCTGCGGAACCGCTCCCGCATGATCCGGGTGAAGGACTGGTCCTGCTGCGGTCCCAGCGGCTTGAGGCACTTGACCGCGACCTGTCTGCCGAGCGACTCGTCGCGAGCCCGCCACACCTCGCCCATCCCCCCGCGCCCGATCAGATCGAGCAGCCGGTAGCGGCCCTGGATCAGCCTGGTGTCCGCCATCGCGTGCTGTCGCCCCCGTCACCTCGCTGCGCCCTCCCCGGCCCGTCCAGTATGGCCGCACCGTCCCGGAGTGCGCACGGGGCGGGACGGGTGTCGGGCCTGAGGGCTGTCCCGTCATCCGCCCGCCGGGATGACGGGACAGCCCTCAGCCGGGCCGTTGCCGGGACAATGTGCCGACGGCCGCACGTTCGTGCCATGCGTTCGTGCCATGCGTTCGTGGAGCCAGGCCGACGGGGCGTGCCGCCCTGTCCCCCGTCAGGACGGGCGGACCCGCGCGCGGCGTTGCACGATGGCAGCATGCTGTTGGCACCGCTCGCGCATGTCTCCCGGGAGGTCGCCGAGACGTCGGCGCGCTCCCGGAAGATCTCCCTGCTGGCCGGACTCTTCCGTACGGCCGGGGCCGAGGACGTGCCCATCGTCATTCCGTATCTGGCCGGGCGACTGCCGCAGGGCAAGATCGGCGTCGGCTGGAACGCGCTGAAGGACCCGCCCCCGCCCGCGGACCGCGCCACGTTGACGGTGCACCGGGTCGACGCCGTCTTCACCTCTCTCTCGGCGGTGGCGGGCCGTGGGGCGCAGGGCGAGCGCAGACGGCTGGTCCAGGAGCTGCTGGGCGCGGCCACCGAGGAGGAGCAGCGCTTCCTGGTGGGGCTGATCTCCGGCGAGGTGCGCCAGGGCGCGCTGGACGCCGTCGCCGTCGAGGCGCTGGCGGAGACATCGGGCGCGCGGGCCGCCGCCGTACGCCGGGCGGTGATGCTGGCCGGTTCCCTCCAGCAGGTGGCGGAGCGACTGCTGATGGAGGGGCCGCGGGTGCTGGAGGAGTTTCTGCTGACGGTGGGGCGGCCCGTACTGCCGATGCTCGCGCAGAGCGCGGCGAGCGTCGCGGAGGCGATCGGCCGGCTCGGGGAGTGCGCCGTCGAGGAGAAGCTGGACGGCATCCGGGTGCAGGTGCACCGCGACGGGCCGACGGTCCGGATCTTCACCCGCACGCTCGACGACATCACGGACCGGCTGCCCGAGGTGACGGCGATCGCCCTGGGGCTGCCCGGTGACCGTTTCGTGCTGGACGGGGAGGTCATCGCACTGGACGCGGAGGGCAGGCCGAGGCCGTTCCAGGAGATCGCGAGCCGGGTCGGCTCGCGGATGGACGTACGGACCGCGGCGGCGGCCGTCCCGCTGTCACCCGTCTTCTTCGATGTCCTCGCCGCCGGGGGCGAGGATCTGCTGGAGCTGTCGTGCGCGGAGCGGCACGAGGCACTGGCGCGGCTGGTTCCCGAGCCGATGCGGGTACGCCGGATCGTGGTCACCGGCGCGGCCAGGGAGGAGGGGCGGGCCGCCGAGGCGTTTCTCCGCGACACCCTGGCCCGGGGCCATGAGGGTGTGGTGATCAAGGCGCTGGACACCCCCTACAGCGCGGGCCGGCGCGGGGCGGGCTGGCTGAAGGTGAAGCCGGTGCACACCCTGGATCTCGTGGTGCTGGCCGCGGAGTGGGGGCACGGGAGGCGCACCGGCAGGCTCTCCAATCTGCATCTGGGCGCGCGACGGCAGGACGGCTCGTTCGCGATGCTCGGCAAGACGTTCAAGGGACTGACGGACCAGATGCTGGAGTGGCAGACGGAGCGTCTGCGGGAACTGGCGGTCCGTGACGACGGCTTCACCGTGACCGTACGGCCCGAGCTGGTGGTCGAGATCGCCTACGACGGACTCCAGCGGTCGTCCCGCTATCCGGCGGGGGTGACGCTGCGCTTCGCCCGGGTGGTCCGCTACCGCGAGGACAAGACCGCCGGGGAGGCGGACACGGTCGAGACGGTCCTCTCGGCGCACGGGCGGGAGGTGGCGGAGCCCGGCTGAGGGGAACGGGACCACGGGCCGTGCAGGACCCACGGGACAGCGCGACCCGCGAGTCCCGGGGCCGGTGAGCGGAACCGGCCCCGGGACGTGTGTGGCTCCCCGGGTTTCCCGGGGGTCCCTGGCTCCCCCGGACTCAGCCGCGCGGAACGACGGTCGCGAGCACTGTCGGCAGCGCGCGCCAGTCCGCCGAGATCAGGCTGGCGTTCCGCTGGGCCAGCAGGGTCAGCCGGTCGCGGGCCTGCTGCTCGGTGGGGTTGCTGCCGTCGATGGCCGGCGGCACGTTGTGGGCGTCCGTCATCAGCAGGAAGTAGTTCCGCTGCGCGTACCACGCGGTGTCGATTCCGCCCGCCGTGTACGTGGC
Source organism: Streptomyces sp. NPDC094034 (assembly GCF_040303865.1). Taxonomy (NCBI): domain Bacteria; kingdom Bacillati; phylum Actinomycetota; class Actinomycetes; order Kitasatosporales; family Streptomycetaceae; genus Streptomyces; species Streptomyces sp. NPDC094034. The sequence goes on from NZ_JBEOUD010000075.1 coordinate 18,952, forward strand.
GGCGTCGCCGTCGAAGAACACGAACCAGGGCCTGATCGTCGTGTCCGGGTAGCGGGTGCGCGGATCTCCGGCGGCGGCCTTGTGGACGGCGGGGAAGGCCGCGGCCTCGCTCAGCCGGCCCGCCGCCTTGAGGTCACGCAGATGGGTGGCGTACTCACGGTCGGTCCACAGGGTGTCGAGGGGGTTCTGCTCCTCCACCGTGCCGGGGATCAGCTCGACGATGAACTTGCCGGCCATCTGCGCGCGCGACGGCCAGGCGCCTGCCTGGGCCGCCTGGTCGAGGTCGGCGCGATCACCCACCAGGTCGGCGGGGCGGAAGAGCGCGTCGCCGAGCTTGCTGTTGAGCAGCGCGTCCAGGGCGGCGGGGCCACGGCCGCCCTGCCCCTGGAAACCGTCCTTCATCTCGATCTTGATGACGATGGGCCGGTGGTTCCGGTTGGCGTCGTGCCAGGTCCTGATGTCGGTCAGACAGCCGGCCAGATCGCGGTTCTTCGCGTTGGTCCGCAGCTGGCTCACCGTGGTGGCGTTGGCGCAGTTGTTGTCATTGCCCAGCGGATTGCTGTGGGACACCCGCCAGGAGGCGCCGAACAGGTTGGTCCATACGTCGAGTTCGAGCATCCCGGCTCCGGAGTCGAGCGCGTCCGCGAAGTACGGGAAGGTGGCCTTCTCGTACGCGTTGTGGACACCGACCCCGGTGGTGGAGGGGTAGGGCAGCGCGCCCGGGTCGGCGGCGCCGGCGGACGTGGCGGTGAAGGCGAGCACGGCGACGGCGCCGGCCGCCACCGTGGTGCGAAGGAGCTTTGCCATATGCCTTGTTCCTCCCGTTGCGCATGTCTTGGGCATGTCAACCGAGAGGGAGCGTAGGCGAGTTCGATGACGGGCGGGAGGACGCGAGCTTACGGATGTGATCAGCGGGAGCGGGCAGCGAGAAGCGCGCCCCGCCGCTCGGTCGCGGTGGAGCGCGCTCGGTGCGCGGGGCGCGTCCCGGCCTGGGGCGCGTCTTCAAGTCCCGCCTGCCCGGCGGGACGACGGCGCTACTTTGACGACGGCGCTACTTCGAAGACGGCGCTACTTCGAAGACACGCCCTGGACGCCGCCGACCGTGACCTCGAATGCGTCACGGGCCTGGGCGAGCCGGTACCAGCGGTCGGCGAGGGCGTCCGGGTCGCCCTCGCCCGAGCCGGGCACGATCGGCAGGCTGATGGACAGGTGGCCCACATAGACGCCCTCACCGGCGAGGTCGTCGTGCAGGCCACGGGCCCAGGAGCGCAGCCCGGCCAGGGCTATGCCGGAGTTGCTCATCCCCGGGACGGGGGTGAGGGCGGTCGTGCCGGTGGTGAACAGCAGAGCGCCGTCGCGAGCCTCGCGCATGGCCGGCAGAACCGCCGCGGCGGCGGTGAGAGCGCCGCCGGTAAGCATGTCGAACATGGGGCGCACGGATCGCGCGGTGGTCTCGGCCGCGGAGGTGAACCCCAGAGCCTTGAGGTCGGGCACCTGGCCGGACACATTCGGGAAGGTGGGAGCCGGGCTGTAGGAGAGCACGCCGATCCGGCCGAGTTCTTCGGCGGCCGTGGTCAGCGCACTGGTCAGGCCCTTCTCGTCGGTGACGTCGGCCGGGTAGGCCCGGGCGGTGACACCCTCGGCGGCCAGGGAGTCCGCGAGGCCCCGCAGCTTCACGCCGTCGCGGGAGATCAGGGCGACGGAGTGCCCGGCGGCGCCGAAGCGGCGGGCGATGGCGCGGCCCAGCCCCGGACCGGCGCCGACAACCGCGATCGTGGAAGACGCGGAAGAGGGGGAGGGCGCGGAGGGCACGGAGGGCACGGAGGGCACGGAGGACGCGGAAGGCGTGGAGGACATGCTGCTACCTCGCTTGGTTACGATGGGTAAGTAGCCCCACCGTAATGACGTGTCGAGGACCTCACAAAAGGCACATTCATGTTCGCAGAGCACATCGCCGACCCTGATGGCGTCGCCCATGTTCCGCACCCGTGCGAGACATGGCCCGACAACGGCCGCGGTTTCCGGCAGACCCTGGACAGGATCGGCGACAAGTGGTCGGTCCTCGTGATCGGCATCCTCAGCCACGGCCCCCTGCGGTTCGGCGCCCTGCACCAGCGGGTTCCCGGCATCTCCCAGCGCATGCTGACGCTCACCCTGCGCCACCTCGAACGCGACGGCCTCGTCTCCCGCACCGCCTACGCCGAAGTGCCACCGCGCGTGGAATACGAGCTGACCACCCTCGGGGAGAGCCTGCGCGCCACGGTCCACGCCCTCGCCCAGTGGGTCACCGACCACAACGGCGAGATCGAGACAGCGCGCCACCACTACGACACGGCGTGAGAGTCCCTGGGCGTCGGACCACACGAGCGAAAGGCCTTGGGTCCTGTCCGGTCGAGGGGGGGGGGGGCGGGGCCCGGGCGACACCCGGCGCGACCCAGCAGAGAAGGGGACGCCGAGGGGGAGCCGCCCCCCCCCCGGCCCCCCCCCCGCGCCCCCGAAAGGATTAAGG
>NZ_JBEOUD010000076.1:0-20601 GCF_040303865.1 Streptomyces sp. NPDC094034
GATGAGCAGTTCTTACGTGCTGACTAGGGAGTTGCTCAGTCTTGGAGAGCGGAGTCCAGAAGAAGTTACCGGTAAGTAGGGTTGGTGTCGGGTTGAGGGTGGGCCTCTGCGAGTTGGTTTGACCTGCGGTTTGTGCGATGGTTCCGGGGGTCTGCTCAGCAGGAGCGTTGGTTGCCCAGGGGTAACGGGCCGCCGGTAGTGATGGTCAAGGAGCACCAGCGTTGAAGTCTCGCGGCGCCTGTAGCGCGGCGTGCTGTTGGGCCTGCGATCCTGCAGGTTGGCTGAGACTGCCGCAGATGTAGTGGGAACGCCTACCGTGGCGGCGTTGAGGGAGGGGCCTGAAATCTGATCACGGTCGTAGCTCGGGGAACGCCGTGGACGGGCCGGGTGTGCGTTTCCACCAGCGCCTCTTGTGCTGCTCTCGCCAACTGCGCAGCCGGTTGTCCACCGAGATCGTGTACGGGTGGCGGGGGCCGAACGTCGCCTGGTAGCCAGCGAGGGAACCCTCCAGCAGAGTGACGGCCCTCGCTTTGTTGCCCTGGGACCAGTACAGCAGGGCGAGCTTGGATTGGCCCGCTAGGGTTGCCGGGTCCGCGCTGCCCAACAGCCGTTGACGAACGGTGGCGGTGTCTTCCAGCAACGCAACGGCGCTGACGGCCTCCGGATCAGCCGCAGCGTTCCCTGGCCTTTTAAGAACCAGTTGGCTGTCCTGATAGGGGAAGTCTTCCTGTAGCACGGCGAAGGCCTCCTTTTCTCGGTGGCCGAGGAAGCAGGCCCAAGCGAGATCACGCCGCGCAACGATTGTCAGGGGATGAGTCCGGCCCAAGTGACGTTCACTGGTGCCGACCAGCTGCCGCCAGTAGGGCACCGCCGTATCCGAGGCCATACGGCGCCCGGCCCAGCGCAGGACGTAGTGACCGTCGACCTGCCACAGCAGATGCCCTGCGCATTGGTCGAGGCTGTCGATGTTGGCGAGCAGCGCGGCCATCGCCTCATACTCGCCCCAACGGACCGTGTCGCACAGCTCTGTCAACGCGCCAGCAGCGGCCTTAACCACCTCTGGCACTGTGGCATTGGGGGTGGACTCACGCACGGCGCGTGCTGTCAGGGCGTGCAGCTGCACCGCCCGGGAGCCGGCCTGCGCGTGATCAGTGAGCAGACCGTAGCGGTGCAGGAGTCGTAGTGCTGCCTGGGCCTGGCCGGGACCGGTGGCCGTGGGAGCACAGTCCGGGGGCATGGTGCGCTGAGTGCTGAGGTAGTGAGTGACTGCGTCGCTGGCCCACACGGAACGGGGGTGCCCGGCCGGGTCCAGGGCGGCGGCCAGACGCATGACGGGAACGGCCAGACCAGCAGGCTCGCTTGCCTGCGCGACATCCAACGAGAGCAAGAGGGCTGCGGCCACCTGCCGTCCGTACCCCTCGGTGTCCGCCTCGCGCGGTAACAGATCGTCCAGTCGGGCGGCACTGTTGTTGAAGCGGCGCAGATACTCCGCGCACGGAACGTCCTCGTTGACCATGAAGGCGGCGGCGTGCGACAGCGCCAGCGGCAAGAAGCCCAGCGTTTCGGCCAGTGGGGCGGCTTGTGCGTCCAGGAGATGATCCGCATGCGCCGAGCTGAGCCGCTCTTGCAGATAGGCTTCGGCTTCCTGGGTGCTGTATGTGTCGATATCCACCACAGCTCGGCCACCGCCGGACAGCATCGCGTCGTGCCGGCGGGTCGTTGCCACGACGCGGCCGGAACCGAAAACGGAGGAGGGCGGCCACCACGCCTGCATTGCCTTTGGGTCGGTGAGGTCGTCGAGAACGATCAGCCATGAGCGCCGGGTGGTTGCCAGCCACTGAAGGAACAGCCCGGCGTCGGACTCGGCACTCCTGCCGAGAAGACGCTCGGAAGCTGCCTCCACGGCATGCGCGGCGTGGGCATAGCGCGCGAGGACCTGCTCGATGTCACTGGCGTCGACCCACACCACCAGGTCGATGCCGTCCACCAACGCCCGATGGGCGTAGGCGGCGGCGAGTTGGGTCTTGCCCACGCCCCCGCCGCCGGACAGCACCTGGGCCAGCACTACCGTGGCATGACCGTCTCTGGCACGGTTAATCCGGTCCCGCACTGCAGACCGGGCCTGGAACGCGGACGCCAGTACCGGCACCGAGCCCAACCGGATGGGCCACGACGGCCTGCTCGGCGGCGGAGCGGAGAGCAGCATCTGGCTGACATGGCCGCTGATGGCCACCGCATGGTCACCTGAGGCGACCGCGTCACCCGACCGTTTTACCTGAACAGCGCCGCTACCCGCCAATGCCTGACGCCCCGAACCCCGGTAACTGCTCAGAGCATCGCCACCATCCACTGCAGTGGCATCACCGCTGTCACTGGAGCTGACCGTCGGCACCGTTTCGTCCGAGCCCTTCCGGACACTCGACGAACGTCTCATCCGAAATCGTTTCATCGGCCCTCCCGCCGTCCCCCGTCGGCAACCACAGCAGTCCTAGCCGGTGTAATCGATGCCGGTGCCGGCACTGCTTCCTCGCCCGCGGGCGACCGCATTCCCGCTCTGCTGAACACGAGCCGCCTCGCTGCCGCCAGCATCACGACGGCGAATGCCGGTATGGGCCTTCCCGCCGTTACTCGCCTCAGCCAGCCCCGTCCGCACGGCGCTGTCTCGTGCCTCGGTGGCAGGCTGGATCCAGGCCCACACCAAAGCACCCACCCCCGTGGCGGCTTGGACCGAGGCACCCACCAGCTGCCCGGTATCCGGCCCGTCGAACAGCCAGAAAACCGGGGTCGAAACGATCACCAACACGGCGGTAACCGTCGCCGCGGCTCTCCGCCCACCCGTCATGTTCTGCCCTTCCTCTCGCAGCTCCGACACTTTCCAACACCAGCCAACCGGCACGTACGAAGTAAGGACGGTTGATGCGCTCGCAACAGTTCCAGTGCCCCCGGTCAGAGGGATGCCCACAAGGGCGGTCCACCAGGTTCGGCGGGCCGCCCCGATGTACCGGCTCCCCAGCCACGATCCGGCTGTATTCAAGGCTCGCCGCCCATCGCTCCGCAACCTCCGCCGTAAGGTCAGCGCGTGACACATCCGAATCCCAGCCGCGCGACACGGGTCCTGGAACTGGCCGCGCTACAGCACTCGGGGTGAGAAAGAGGCGGGGAAGCTGGCCGGTTGGGTTGCCCCGTGCGCCGACGGGTTCTTTTTCCGCTCCGGTCAGGCTGCAGCCTGGCCGGACCTCTTGGGCGAGTAGGCCGAGCACCTGGTCGACCGCCCGTTCCTCTTGGCCTCCGGGACGGAATCAGCTGGAAGCGCTTGCGCCTGGCCCTCGCCGAGGTGATCCTCTGTGGTCAGAGGGAGTTGTCAGCTGTTCCCGGACGCAGTGACTCCCACATGCGATCGAGCGCTTCGGCGGTCCGTGTCTCCTGTTCCTCTTTCGGCAGTCTGACGAAGGCCAGCTCGGATTTGCACCGTTCGCGCAGGTCATCCCGGTCGAACCATCGGAGAGGGTGACGCGGGTCGCCTGGGTCGTAGATGCCTTGTCCGTATACCTCCATGAGAGTCAGGTCATAACGCCGGTGGCTGTGACTCTCGTCCGGCGGGAGGAGACCGCCGGCCATGCGGTTCATCCAGTCCTCCCGGATCATGCTTTCGTCGTCGGGTTCATCGACGTCGGGGTCGTAGCCGAACACGGCATCCGCATCCCGAAGTCCGGGGAAAATGTCGAGGACGTCTCCGATCTGGGGCGGGTCGGTGTTCTGGATGACGATCCACAGGGCGTACTCGTCGGCGAGGCACTGAGGGCGCGGAACACGCCCTTTCCCCAGTTCGCTGCCGATCCGCATGATGCGCTCGCCCATGCGCACCAGCCAGTGGTTGTTGACCTGGATAAGAGCCAGTTCGGGCAGGTCGCGCAGCAGGCCGACGTCCCGGATCGTCGCCTCGCCTTTCAGGTAAGCGGCGAACTCGTAGCTGAACGAGGCGTCCAGGTGCAGCTTGCCGTCCCGGGTGGGGGCGAAATCGGAGAAGTCGACAGTGTTGGCTAGGGCCATGGCGTCTACCGGGGTGAGCGGGTCGCCTGTGAAAGACCTGTTGAACAACTGCACGATATCGCTGGCAGGCTGGTCGATCTCGATGGGTGCTTCGGTGCCCGGAGTGGCCTCGGCGCCGACCAGTTGCCTCAGCGCTGTGACGCTGAGCTTCAGTGCCCGGGCGAATCCTTGCAGGTTGTCCGCTCGGAACCCGTCCAGCGGTCCGGCGCCTGCGTTGTTCTCGAAGCGACGCCAGGTCGCCAGAGATGTGTCAGCGCGTTGAGCCGCTTCCTGCTGTGTGAGGTTCAGCTCGGCGCGACGCAGTTTCACCGCGTTGTTCACCGACTCCTTGGCCATGCTCACCCCTTCGAGTGTCTGACAGACAACCTCCTCTCACATTAGCACTCATTGAGTGCTCATTTGACTTCCGGTAGGAGTGGGCTGGTCGTGACACGCGCGGCGGAGTGGGCTTGCACCTGTTCGATTCGGGGCGCGCTTCGGCCCCGGGTGAAGCAACGGGGGCCGCCCTGGCCGCCATCGGGAAATGATCTCCGGCTGGATGGTGAGTGATCTTCAGCGCCGCTTGTTGCCGTATGTCGGCAGCATGTGTGGACACCCCGTCCGAAGCTGGGGGCACGGGAAGCAGTCGGAGATTGAGGGTGTTCGGCAGGGCCCCCTGCCAGCCGGCCAGCAGAGGGGCGGAGCGTCAGTTGCCTGCAATGATCCCTGACCGGGGCGGGAGGGCAGAGGAGCGCGGCAACACGGATGTAAGGACGGGGGGTCGCCGGTAGTGATGTCGACAGCCGCGGTGTTGAAGGCTCTCGGTGCCTGCAGCGCAGGCGGGGGCGTTGATGGCCGAGAGAGCTTGCAGCGCGGCTCGGTCATGAGGATCCGTGCGTACTTCCCGACTGGTACCGCGCCGCTCAGCGGACGCGCTGGAGGAAGCTTCCTTTCCAGAGTTGCTGAGCTGCACCAGCGTATGGGGGCAGATTGCGACGCAGACGCGTTGGGATCCCTCTGTCGAGCGGCGGAGCCTGGGCGGCGATTGAGACGAATCCCGAGGCGAGGCGTTAGGGGATGGCCAGTGAACTCCTTCAGGACGACGATCTCGCGCACGCTGCTGCCGTGCAGGGCAGGGAGGCACAGTCCTCGTTGCTCCGTCAATGCCTGTATGCGACGGGGTGAGCGGCGAGGCTGGAGCGGTTGTAGTGCAGGAGCCATCCGTCGGAGGTCGCCTGGGCGGCGGCGCCTGCGAGTCCGATCACGGGGTCGGTGAGGGCGGCACAGAGGTCTTCGGGGTGCGGGGCGGAGTCCCAGTGCAGGGCGCACCGACTGTTTTCGACTGACAGTCGGCGGCGGTGGGCGTGTCCGCGTTCGGGCCGGTCGGTGCGGTCGTAGAACCACATGCCGATGTCCCAGATGCCGTTCGGGGCGTGGGTGCACAACCGCACGGCGAGGGCGGCGAGCAGGGTTTCGGTATCGGTGTCCAGCAGGGGGAGCGCGTTCAGGACGGCGTGCTCCTCGTCGCTGAGGGGCACATCTACCGTCCAGAGGCCGACGTAGTTGCTGTCCAGGACGGCGGGTCCTTTCAGCCGGCCGTGCCGGTCGCCGGTCACGGTCATGATGGCGCCGGTGGGCAGGTGGCGCAGACGCCACCCTTCCTCGTACGAGGCTTCCACCCGTAGTCCCGGCAGTCCGATCTGCGGCCGTTTGTCGCGGCCGACCAGCCAGCAAGCCACGTTGTAAGGGGCTCCGGCGGTGATCACCAGGTCCTTGTGGCGGGGTGAGACGACAAGGGTGTAGCGGGTGATGTCGGCGAGGCTGACGTGGCGCGGCCACGCACTGGCCGGGCCGTGGTTGAGCAGGCCCAGTGCGAGCAGCGCGCGCAGTCGGCGCTGCGGCGCCGTGCGGACGTCGAGCCCCAGACCGCTGCCGGGGAAGGGGGTGTTGATACCGCGGCGGGCGATGCCAGGGGCGGCGAGTGAGTGGGTTTCCCTGGTGTAGGCGGCGCGGAGGTGGGCGGCCTGACTGCGGAACGAGGAGGGCACGGTGAGTCCTTCGGTGCCGCCCGGCCGACTGGATCACCACGCGATGCGCGTCAAGGAGCAATAGAAAGTGCGAAGTGGGTGCCCCACACCCTCTGTCGGTGCCATGGAGAATCCGGGATGTCTCCGGCACACGGTCCAGTCCTTCGCAGACCGGTGCACGGACGCTACCACCGCACGGCCCAGGCCCGCCGTCAGCGACACGCACCGTCCACTGGCGGCTCCTCTCTTGCCCTCCCGGACTACGGCGAAGCGGGAAGTCGTCGTTACCTGTGGTTGATCTCGGGCACGCCCGCCTCTGCGAGCATCGTGAAGAGGTCGGCGATGGGGCCGGTACGGTCCGTCTGGTCCGTGGTGAAGATCAGACGGTGAGCCGCCCTGGACAAGCCTACGAAGAAGGTCGATGTTCCCTCGCGCGGGTCGTTCTTGTAGGCCCACCATTGTCTTTCGTGGATGCCGAGGAAGAACACGGTGTGGTACTCGAGTCCCTTGCTCCGATGAGCGGTGAGCAGGACGACGGCATCAGCACACTCGAACTCGTCGAGGACATCCCTCCACTCCGCGGCCCCGTCGGCGGATGCCCTCAGGCGCGCCTTGAACGCGCCGGTGACGACATCGAAGTCTTCCCCGGGCGCCGCCGATTTCACGTAGCGGCGCACGCTCGACGGTGGCGGCGGCCGCCGTGGTCGCTGGTGGATGGGCCTGAAGCCAGGCTCGCAGCTGGGTGGTCAGGTTGGCCAGGTCTTCGCCGACACGCTGCTGGGCTGTCTCGTCGTCGGTCGCTCCGTGGACGCGTTCCATGGCCCTCGACACGTCCCGCCAGACCTTGGGGATGTCGTGGGGTTCGTTGGCCAGGCGGAGCAGACCCAGTAGGAGGCGGGCGGTCTCGCTCTTGAGGAGGTCCTGCAGGGTCATCTTGCCCACCCGGGCTTCGTCGTTGCGGACCCTGATGCCGTGGGCGGCAAGGCGGGCACGGAACTGCGGCTCGAAGTCTTGGATCTTCTGTCGCGCGATGAGCGCAAAATCCGAGGGAACACGGTCCGAGGCGGAGATGTCCTGGGCGATCCAGTCGGCGATGAATCCTGCTTCCCGGCTGGCGCTGGCGAAGGTCCACAGCGCGGCGGGCATGTGCCCGCCCTCGGCGGTGGGCTTGGAAGTGGCCCGCACCGTGGCCGGGTCCAGTTTGCCGGCGATGATGTGCTGCAGTTCCACGAGGGCATCGCTGGAGCGGAAGTTCCACGTCAGCGTATAAGGAGTGGCGTTGAACGTGTCGGTGAAGCGCTTGACGGATTCGGGCAGAGCGCCAGCCCATCCCATGATCCGCTGCTTGCTGTCCCCGACCGCGGTGACCGCCGTCTCCTCGCCGAACACGGAGGTGAGGAAGGAGAACTGGGCGCTGGTCGTGTCCTGGAATTCGTCGACGAAAACCATGGGATGGGTCATGCGCAGGGCGCGCCTGAGCTGCGGCACCGTCCGGACGAGCAGCTCGGCGAGCCGGTTGAGCATGACGAAGTCGAGCTGCGCCGGTCCCGGACGGAGGTAGTGGGCGCGCCACCACTCGCGGACTGCGTACGACACGGCGTCGACCTCGTTGTCGGCAGGTACGGTCTCCGGCAGGCGATAATGGCCGACGATGCCGGAGAGGAAACGGCTCGGTTGGAACGTGCTGACCCGCCGGCGCAACGCCTCGGGGGCCGCCAGCGCGATGTCGCCGAGGAACACTTCCACCTCCGCGTTGGTGGCGAAGCTGACGTCGTACCCGTCAGTCATACGCCAGTCCGGCGGCAGGGCGGGTGCGAACCGATCCACCAGTGTCTTGGTGAACGCATCGAAGGTCATCGACGCGAAACGGCTCGCGTGCTCCGGTACGCGGGCGGCGACTCGGCGGCCGAGGTTGGCAGTGGCATCCCGCTTGAAGGAGATCGCCAGAATGTGCTGGGGCCACGGGCAGAGCCCGGTCTGCAGGAGGTACGCGGCGCGCTGAGCGAGGAACTCCGTCTTGCCCGCGCCCGGCCCGGCCACGACTGCCACGTTCCCGATGTCCCGCAGAGCGTCCCACGCGGCCGGCTCTAGATCGTCGATGCCGGCCGGGCGCCAGTGCTCCGCCGAGACCAGAGCGCTCGGGCCTGTGCCCGGCGGGCGTGTCGGGGCAAAGGGGGCGGGGGCGTTCACAGCGAGACTCTCCTGCGGATGTGCTCCACGAGGGCCATGAGGACCTCCGGCGTATTTTCTCTGATCTTTTCGTCGCCGAGGCGGCCGAGCGCGCTCAGATGGGTGCTCGGCTTCGACCGGAACAGGAACAGGTAGCTGGCTGCGTAGGTCTTGAGCGAGAGCACATGTTGGTGACTTCCAGCATCACTCGTCGTCCAGAGAGTGCAGGGATATCGGCGAGAAGTAAGAGCACTCGCAGCGGCGCGGGCTCGCGGTGATCGCGTGCGCGGTAGTACGGACCGTGACAAGATGACGGGCATGTTGACCCGAAAGGCCGATGCCGCGTAGGCGTCCGAAGGGGCTGCGCGCGGAGCGTTGGCAGCCCATAAAAGGTGTCCCCGTTCGCCGGATCCGCGGTGTATCTGCGGCAACTCGCGTAGCGGTCCGGAAGTTGGAAGAAGAGCGTCTGTGGCCGGGGGCTGTGGCCGCTGCCCTGGCAGAGTGCCGGCGGTATCTGGGGCAACCAGGGCGCGTGCTGTCAGATCCGGTGATGGGCTGCGACTGCTGCGATCCTCTGGTGGCCCGCGACCGTCTGGAGGACGTGCTGCTGTGGCTTCCCCGTGGTGCTCGGACCGACCTCGGCAGGCTCGTTGCCAGGTTGGACGCCGAGTTCGAACGCAGGGCCGCCTCCCTCAGCTCCCACCTCATGCTGGCAACTCCGTTCAGCGCTTGTGGGTATTGGCGCCAGCGATTCATGGAGAACTGAGGGTCGGGTGGTTCCTCGCCGCTCAGCGCTCAGCTGGCAGCCTGCTGCTCGGCGCGGGCGCGGGTGGTGGCGAGGCGGTAGGAGTCCGTGCCGGTCTCGATGATGTTGCCGCCGAAGGTGAGACGGTCGACGATGGCCGCGCAGAGACGGGGGTCGGTGAAGGTCTTGGTCCAGCCAGAGAACGACTCGTTCGAAGCGATGGCGACGCTGTTCTTCTCCTCCCGCTCCGTCAGGACCTGGAAGAGGAGCTCGGCGCCCGCCGGTCGAGCTCCATGTAGCCGAGCTCATCAATGCACAAAAGATCAACGCGTCCGTAGCGGGCGATGGTCTTGGTCAGCTGCTTCTCGTCGGCGGCCTCGACGAGCTCGTTGACGAGCTTGGTCGCGAGAACGTACTTGACCCGGTAGCCGGCCATGGCGGCTTCGGTGCCGAGTGCGATCAGCAGGTGGGACTTGCCGGTGCCGGAGTCGCCGATGAGGCAGAGCGGCAGGCTCTTCTCGATCCAATCGCACTTGGCGAGGGTGTGGATCAAGGCGGCGTCGATGTTCGGGTTCGCGTCGAAGTCGAACTTGCGGAGCGACTTGTCGCGGGGAAACCCGGCGGCCTTGATCCGCCGCTCGGAGCGGCGTCGGGCTCGGTCGTCGCACTCGGCCAGGAGGAGTTCGGAGAGGAAGCCGAGGTAGGACATCTGCTCGCGGCCAGCGGTCTCGGCAAGTTCTGGGAACTGGGATCGGATGGTCGGCAGCCGCAGCATTCGGCATGCCTGGTCGACGGCGGCAGTGGCGGCCTGCTCGGTTAGTCCTCGCTGGCGGGGAATGATCACGGTCGTTCTCCTTCAGGGGGTTGGGTGGTCCGGTCGGCGCAGTCGCAGCAGCTGGTCGTAGTGGGCGACCGAGGGAAGCGGCCGCTTGTCGGCAGGCAGGTGGGCCAACCGGCGTGAGGTCAAGGACGTGACCTTCGACCGGTCGCCCGTTGGCGGTGAAGGTTCCGCGGGGGTGCTGCTGTCTTCCTCCGCAGCCTTCCGGGCCTCAAGCGCGACGGCGTCCGCAGTCAGAGCGCCCGTTTTCAGGGCCGCCGCGAGGCCGGTGACCAGGTGTTCGTGAGGCAGATGGCGGCCAAGAAGAAGGACTTCGATGAGTGCGCGGGTGCCGTCCCGTTCGCCGCGGGCCTGGACGGCTGCTGCCCACCAGGCGTCGTGGACGGGGGTGAACCGGCCTGCGGATCGGGCCTGTTCGAGTGCGGTCGCGTCTGGCAGAGCACCGGGCTTGCGCACGAGGGCCTCCAGGTAGTGGTCCAGCTCAAGCCGGGTGCCACCCTTGGCGATCAGCCGCTCATGCCGGGCGACCTCCTCGCGACCTTCGTAGACCACCAGATCGGACGCATGCAGCATCGCTCGGACATTCCGGCCGATCAGCCTGACCGGCACCGAGTAGCGGTTAGTCCGGACGCTGATCTGGCTGTAGCGGTCGACTCGCAGGGTAAAAAGCCGGCCCGTCTCGAACGGTTCGTCCGGCAGCGGTGTCAGTAGCGGTTGTTCGAAGGCGAAGTACTCGCCGATCGTGCGTGGCCTCGACCGGATCCGTCGGGCGTTGTCCGCCTCGTCCCATCGCTCGATCATGGCGTTGAGCTCGGCGAGGGAGTCGACCTCCGGGACCGGGACAAGGTGGTTGCGGCGGAACCAACCGATCTGGCCCTCGACCCCGCCCTTCTCGTGGGCGCCGCGGATTCCCGGCTGACAGTAGAGAGCTTCCAGGCCATAGTGCGAGCGGAACGCGGTCCGCCGCTCGGCCTCCACCCGCTGCCGGGAGAAGCCCAGAACACGGGCGACCGCGGCTCTAAGGTTGTCGTAGGGGACCTTCCCGGTCGGCATTCCGCCCAGCACGTTGAGAGCGTGGACGTGGCCCTCGAAGAACGCCTCCTGCCCGGCCGACGCGAAGATCCGATGCACCGCCTTCCCCGAGTAGGACATACGGAACGCGAACAGGTAGCAGGTCACCACCTCGCCGGCCAGCCGCACCGTCACGTCCCCGAAGTCGACCTTCGCCTCGGCCCCGGGCCTGTGGGTTTGCGGGACGAACGCCTCCACCACACCCTGGCCAGCCTGGACCCGGATCTCCTCATGGCGGCCAGCAACGTAGCCGCGGACCATCTGGTAAGAGATCTCGTTCGCGCCATGCTCATCCAGCAGCCGTTCGAAGATCCGTTTCACGGTGTGCCGCTGCTTGCGCGGTGCGTCCAGATCCGCCCGCAGCATTTCGTCGATGAGTGGCTTGAACGGATCCAGCCGGGTCACCCTCGGTGGCAGCTGCTTCCTCGGCTCCGGCCACGCCGACGCCAACGCCTTCTGCACCGTCAGGAACCCGACGCCGTACTTCCGCTGGAGAGCGCGGTTCGACAGGCCCTGACGCGAATCACGGCGGATCGCCGCGTACAGATCGACCTTGGACTTCGGCAGCACCTCGGGCCCCCTCGTCGTGCAGAGCACAACCATGGTCCCGAAGCAAGCATCCAGGTGCTCTCAAAACTCAGCGACATCACTCTCCCGTGAACGAGGGCGCTCTCGCCGCTGAGCAACAGGCGCTCTCGTAACTCGCCGGCAAAGCCACGACCTTCCCGGCTCAGCTGCCCTTATCCCTCTGACCCGCTTCCTCGGCATGCACTGGGTCACCGGCCAGAGCCCTCTCGAGGACGACGACCTCGCCACCCTGCTGGCCTGGATTGACCCACCCCGCCATACAGCCTCGGGACGCGACGCCGCACTCAGGGCAGAGGACTCAGCCCCCCGCCGCCTGGCAGGTCCAGCCACCGACCCCGCCTTCGACAACGACCATCTGGCGCCCCTGTTCAACGCCCACGCCCGTGCACGGGCCCAAGGACGAGACCAGTCCCGCCCTCTGGCAGAACTCGAACGCTTACTGGCCGCATACATGCAACCCACCTGGGACCTGATGTGGCACGCCTACGCACTGCTGCAGGCCCTCCCCGAAGCCAAGGGCAGCACCCGCCGCTGGGACCACGAACGCACCGCATTCACCAAGGAATGCATCTACCTGGCCCAAGACGGGCGTCCTCGGCCAGCCCGCGACCAAGCCGTCGCCGCCGCTGTCCACCTGACTGTCATGGAACATGCAGCCGCAGCCTTTGCGGCAGAGCGCGCCGCCGACGACCCCTTCGTACGAGCAGAACTGCGCACCACCGGCGCAGCCTTCGGCGGAACCGTCACCGCTGTCGACTCGCAGCACACCCTTCGCGGGCCCACCGGACGGCCACAATGGCGACCCCGGCTCACCGTGTCCACCACGGACCAGTTGCGCATGGAACCCGGCCAGCTCCTGGCCTGCCACGCCTACCGCAGGGCCGGTTGCAAGATCTGCGAGATCACTTTCTCCGACGGCGACACTCTCGTCGAACTCGAGATCACCGCGGGCATGGGCCACGCCGACCGTCCCAACTACGACGTCCTGCCCGAAGCCGGTGCCTTCCTCGTGTTCACGGTCGCAC
The DNA here is from genome assembly GCF_040303865.1 of Streptomyces sp. NPDC094034. NCBI lineage: Bacteria > Bacillati > Actinomycetota > Actinomycetes > Kitasatosporales > Streptomycetaceae > Streptomyces > Streptomyces sp. NPDC094034. Next base: position 12,493 of record NZ_JBEOUD010000076.1, read on the forward strand.
CGGACCCCTACCAGATGCCGGAACTTCCCTCACGGGACCAGACACCATGGACCCACGGCGGCCCTCCCGCTGACCATCCGGACCACAGCAACGAGGACGAGGACAAGGGCGAGGGCGAGGAAGAACAGTGACATCTCCCATCCAGCCATCGCCGCAGCAGCAGATGGACCAGGCCGCCCGCGCCATCCTGGAGCAGCTGCCCACGCTCACCCACCGCGGAATCGTCGTGGACTCCCCGCCAGGCGCCGGAAAATCCACCCTGGTCGCCCGAGCCGCCGACGCCCTCGCGCAGTCCAGCGCCCCTGCGCCGTCATTGCCCAGACCAACAGTCAGGTCGACCATCTCGTGCGGCGATTCGCCCGGCACCACCCGCATCTGCGCACCGCCCGGCTCACCGCAACGGAACACACAGTCCCGCACGACCTGCAGGCACATCCCGGCGTCCGTATCGGCACCCGCATCGAAGCCCTAGAAAAGACGGCCGACGTCATCGTGGGAACTGCCATGAAATGGGCCACGGTCACTGACCGCCGATGGCCATGGGCGATCATTGACGAGGCCTACCAGATGCGCTCCGACATGCTTTTGTGGAACGCCAGCCTCTTTGACCGGGTACTCTTCGTCGGAGATCCCGGTCAACTCGAACCCTTCTCCGCGGTCGCAACCGACCGCTTTCAAGGCCTGTCCCATGACCCCATGAACAGCGCGGTCGCCGTCGTGCTCGCCAACAACCGCGACTTGCCCGTTCACTCCCTGCCCGTGTCCTGGCGCCTGCCGCCCTCAGCTGTCCCCCTGATCAGCGACGCCTTCTACCCCTTCACGCCCTTTCACGCCGGAAGCCGTGCAGCTGACCGCACCCTCACGTTCTCTATCCGCGGCATGCGTACCCCCAGCGACGAGGTCATCGAACACGCCGCCCGAACCGGATGGGCACTGTTCGAGCCGCCGGCCCGCATCACCGGCCCGCACGACATCGAAGCTTTTCAGGCCGCCCTCGGGATCGCAGAGCGGCTGCTGGTCCGCCAGGCCGTCACCACCTGCGAGGAAATTCCCGAAGGCCACGTCCTGCTGCCCGGTGACATTGCCATCGGCACCGCCCACCGCAGCCAGGCCCACCACATCCGCGCTCTTCTGGCACGCCAGTACCGCCAACTGCACGGCATCACCGTCGATACCGCCAACCGACTCCAAGGCTGTGAATTCCGCGTCACCATCGTCCTGCATCCCCTCTCCGGGCGCGGCGACGCCTCCGCCTTCCACCTGGAAGCCGGCCGCCTGTGCGTCCTCACCTCACGACACCGCCACGCCTGCATCGTCGTGGCCCGTGCCGGCATCGCCGAACTCCTCGATGCCCACCCCTCCAACGACCCTGTGCACCCCGGAGCTGCCTCCAAGGTTGCCGATGGCTGGGAGGCCAACCACGCCGTCCTCGCTCACCTGGCCGAGCACACCGTCGACGCCCAGGCACAGCCTGGCCGCCGCCGCGGATGAGCTGGCCGCAGCACGCCCGCCACATGAAGGCGGGTTGATGGGAGCGTCGTCGGCGGGGCCCTCAGTCCTCGTCGTCGAGGGTGTCGTCAGCTGACATGTGGTGGACACTGACGCCGGCTCGGCAGCGGGCGGCGCCGATCATGTGGTGCAGCCGGGCGAACAGATCGGGCCGGATGAGCAGATCAGCTCCCGCGACCGCGGGCAGGAGCGGTTCGTAGTTTCCGTCGTGGACGAGGTGACCGTGCCACTGGCGGCAGATCAGTGCCTCACCGGTGGCGTCGCTGAGGCTGAACCCGCAGATGCCCTCTGTGGGTTCAAGTCCGAGTGCGGCCACGACGCTGGCCGCAGGTGCGAGTACGTAGAGGGGCAGGCCGAGGCCGCTCAGGGTTCGAGGGCGAGGCGTATCGATCAGGCCGGTGACTCCAGCGTCGGTGAGGGCCGTCAAGGCCTGGTCTGCGGTGCTGATGTGCTCGGCTGCTGACTCGGTCGTAAGGCCGAGTCCCAGGCGCCGCCATGGGCTAGTCCACAGCTGCCAGGGGGCCTGGGAGGCGGGCAGCGTGCCGGGGGGCGGGTCGTCGTCGAGGGCTTCCAGACCAACGGCGATCTGCAGTTGGCGAGCGGGCTGTCCCGGGTACCGGCGTGCAGGAGTGCGCTGCCGCTCGAACAAGCCGATCTGTACCCAGTCCTCGTGTGGTCCTTCACCCACGCGAGCAAAGGCCATGGCGTTTCCTGGCAGGGACCGCAGGCCCGCGACCGAAGCGAAGCCGGAAGGCGGCCAGGGCTTATCCGCTTGATGGTTGTCACTGAACCAGGGTGCTGGATCGAGCGACCACACCAGCGCCTCGGGCCGAGTCAGAGGGCGGGGAATGCGGGCGAGTTCGCCACGCAGGGCCGCGCGGGGGTCATCGCGCAGTCGCGCGGCCGCGCCGCGTTCGAAATTCTGGGCGTTGCCGAGATGTCCCGCTTGGGCAAGCGCGGCACGCAGGCCGGCGGCAGCGCGCTGCAGGGAGTCTTCGGCGGCGGCCTGGTCGGCGAGGTAGGCGTCGGGAAGCTGGCTGCGGCGTCCATTGGTCAGAAGGTCCAGCTGCATGCCCATGAGCGTCTCGACGTCGGGAAGGGCATCGATCACGAGGTCGATGACGGTCTCGCGGAGCCCGGCCGGACTGCCAGCGGCGTTTAGGCGGTCGCCCAGGTAGTGGTCGACGAGGTGGGTTGCGAACTCCCGAGGGTTGTTCATGCGCCTTCCTCGCTGGGGGAGAGGACGGCGGCGATGGCGCGTGCGAGTGTCGGATGTGCTGCCGTTGCCGCAGGTGCGGGCGCCTGATGACCGGCGCGGGCCAGGAGGGCGGACGCATCCGCACGGACGGACAGCACGTCACTGCCGCACAGCGTGACAAGCTGTTCGAGGAGTGCGGCATCCAAGGGTCCGTCGGGCAGGTGGCTTTGTAGGACGGTCAGGAGCCAGGTCAGGGGGCCGGCTCCGAGGTCGAAGGAGAGGATGCGCGCCAGGGCTGCCTGCGCCTGGCCGGAACGGCTGGCCAGCAGAATCGTCGCTGCGATCAGGGCGCGGCGCTTGTCGCCGCGTTCGGGCAGGGCAACCGTGGCCAACGCAAGTTCGCACAGCGCGATGTCGATGTCGTGCTGGTTCGCCTGCTCCGGCACCGGGTGGTAGGCCCCCTGACCGAGACGGGCACGGCCCGGCAGACGGTGGGCGATGACGCCATACGCCGCATCCCAGCAGGCGAATGCGCTGACAGCCGGGGGCGAAGTAAGCGGAGGTTGAACAGCGAACGCCGAGACCAGGGCCAGGCTGACACCGATAGTGCGGCTGTAGGAAGCCTCGGCCACGGCGTGGGCCACCTGGTCTGCGAGGTTGCGGGCTGCGGTGGCCGGGTCCGCGGAGTGCGCCTGCTGCCACAGATCCAGCCGGTCATTGCCGCCGAAGGAACGCCATCCGCCAGCGCCTCGCATCTTGGTGTAGGCGAGCATGCCCGCCGTAGCGGCGAGCGGGCCGAAGACACCAGGATCGCTGTCCTGGCGCAAGCGGAGCCCCACGGCGAGGTCGGCCAGTAGCTCAAGAGGGTTGGAGGCGTTCGTCTCGTCGGCGATCCGGTGCAGGAACTGGGCGGCTGCGTCTGCTCCCTGACCGTCGATGACCTCCAAGAGTCGCCACCCGACCGCATTGGCCAGGGCATCCCTCGACCACCGTGGGCCCGAGGGGGCATCGTATGCCTTGCTGCTGCGGTCACGGACCGCAGCAAGCGCGCCAGCAACACCTTCTGGCAGCGTCGGGCGCTGCTGGGCGTGCAGATACGCGTCTGTGGTGGGGCGCTTCTCGGGGCCGAACCAGTCACGTGAGGTGTTGTTGGGCACGGGGCGGGGCGCCCAGGGCGAGCCGCCCTCACCGTCACAACGCTGTGCTGCTGTGCGCAGCGCAGAAGTGGGCTGGTCCCCGGCAGTCTGCGATGCGGCGATCAGTGTCTGGTCGTCGTAGGTGGAGGTGATCGCATTGGCCAGCACTGGCAGGAGACGCGATGCGCGGGCCGCGTCGTCGCCGGGCAGGTCAGCGAGCCTTGTGAGTAGAGCAACGTCCTGCTGGATGCTGCGGCCATCGGGTCCAGCGGCGATGCGGAGCGCGGCCAGGACGACGGGGTCGGCCGTGTCAGCCTGCGTGGCGAGCAACTGCTGGTGGGCCGCGCCGACCCGGCCATCGGGCAGCCCGGGCTCGGCCAGCAGCACCTGGGCGCCCAACTGCGCGGCACCCCGCGGATCCAGGCGCGCAAGGGAACGCCACCATTCCTGCGGCGTTCCCGCCGTGCCCCGCCCGTCGGTGCAGTCCGCGACGAGATAGACAAGAGGCTGCGTATGCGCCAGACGCACCTGCGCCTGGACGGGATCGGCCTGCAGGAGCTGAGGCAGCGGATCCAGCAGTTCCTCGATGGTGATGTCCTTGTGGCCGCCGTATGCCCCCATGTAGCGGGCGGCACGCTCCCAGCATCGCTGCGCTTCGTGCGGGTCGTCGCAGGCGAGACTTACACGGGCCATCTCAAGCTCGAAGTCGGCGTCCTCCGCATACAGCGCACGGCGCTCGGCTTGCGCTCCGCGCAGCGTGCGCATGAGCTCGTGCACGACGTCGGACCCTGCCTGGCCGACGCTCCCGGCGAGCAGGGACACCAGCTCCGTGGTGATCAGCGGGCCGGTTCCGGCCATGCCCATGAGAGAGGTGGTGGTGCCCTCGCTGACGGCTTGCAGGAAAGCGATGCCCACAGCGACATCATCGCCGCGCAACAGGGCGACGGCGTCGTGCAGCACCTGCTGCACCTGCCGGTGGATGTCCGCAAGATCGCAGGCCCGGGGGCTGCCCGTGAACGCGTGTGCATGCTGGGCCAGTTGTTCGAGCGCCATACGCACGGTCGCGGACGCGGTTTCGGCTGTAAGGATGCCCGCCTCGATGTCGCGGTGCAGGCCGAGGGTGGCAAGGGTGAAGCGCAGCCAGGCACGGTAGAAGCCATTGCCGTCCAGGAGGGGGAGCAGTCGGGCGGGCGCCTGCGGATCGGCGGCATGGGCCACGGCCAGCAGTGTCAGCCACCTGTTCACCGGGCCGGACAGGCCGCTGGCACGGTTGGTCAGTACATCCTGTGTTGCTTTTGCGAGAACCGCGGCGATGTCCCCGGAAAAGATCTCCTCGGCAAGGTCTGACACTGCCACGCCATGGCGGAGCAGGCGCCGCGGGTCGCACGGCCCGCTGGCCCAGGCCGCGGTGGCCAGCGCGCGGGCAGACGGCAGCGTGCCGCCCGCCGTGCCATGGGCGTCCGCAAGGTGCAGCAAAAGGGCCGCGCGCCGGTCGGGCTGCTCGATGAGCTCCGCGCTCTCGAGCAACGGGTCTGGGCCCAGACAGTCCAACAGCACACCCAGCGCATCCTCAGGCGACGTCAGAGCCTCCTGGTCGAGGAACCGGGCCACCCGCTGCGCGAGCGTACGCGGGACCTGCCCGAGCTCGACATCGTCAGCAGCCCGGGCCGGCAACCGGATCCGTCCGCGCAACTCCGCCAGGAACACCGACTCATCGTTCTCGGATCCGTAGTGGACACGCTCATCCTTGCGTGCCTCGTCCCAGGCCGTCAGGTACGCCTCCCACGGGGCGGCACAGCCGGCCCGGTCGACCGCCGCACACAGCTGCAGGCCCCACCGCGCCGCCATCGTGGTCACACCCTCGTACATCAGGCTTGCCGCCACGCGGTCGGCTCCCACCAGCGCCACCAGCACATCCGCATACGGCACCAGGGAACCCGGCAGGCCTTCGTCCTCATACGTCGCCCGCGCCCGGCTCAGTTCGACGCAGCGCACCAGTGTGGGCCAGTCGTTGCGGACCGCCGCACGCCGCGCGGCAACGGTCAGAGTGTGGACGATGGCCTGAGGAGGCTGCAGCCCGGCAATCGCGCGGGAGAGGAAATCGGGTTCGATTAGCAGAGCGAGTTCGTCATCGCGCCCCAGAGCGGCCAGCAGTTCGGGCAGGTGCCGGAACGCGCGGGGATCGGTGAAGAAGCCCCGCTGGGACAACCAATCGGCCGCCCGGGACCGGACCTGATCGACCCACACGTCGTCACCGTCGACCCGGCGGATGAAGCGGCTGAAGCTCTCATGATGGATCTTCAGTCCGCCGATACCCGGCTGCTGCGCGACGATCGGTGCCACACTGGTCAGCGCGGCACCGAGCTGCATTCCGGGCAGCGGGAAAATCTCCTCGAGCTCCGACGCACTCACAGCGAAGTCGCAGACCGCGAGCATGCTGACAGCAGAACGCTGCCCGGGGGTCAGACCGGCCAGCAGATAAGCGTAGTAGTCGTCGAGGTCATGCGCCGACGACGGCACCGCCCGCAACCTCTCCAGAGGATCGCCGGCACCATCCGGCGCCAGCGCCGTTCCCAGGCCCGGGGCAGGACCAACGGCCTGCCGGCACAAATACGTGGCGTACAGGGCGTTGCCTCGAGAGCGCTCCTCGATCAGTGCGACCGCGGCCTCCGCCCGCGCAGCGGGATCGAGCCCCTCGCCGGCAGAGGAGGACGCCAAGGCCGTCAACACGCCGAGGCGGTCCGCCAGAGCATGCAGTTCGGCGCGGTTGAGCGGGGCAACGGTGAGGCGGGAGGCACCGTCGTCGACGGCCTCGAGGTGAGGGCCGGGCTGACTGGCCAGGACGAGCACGACACCGGGCGGCAGTTCCAGGGCGGAGAGGTCCGCGACCAGAGAGGCCGCCGGGTCCACCCGCGGACGAAAGGCGCTGCCGGTGGTGGATCCAAGAACCCGGCTGACATGGTCGATACCGTCCACGATCAGCGCGATCGGCCGGTCCGGTGCCAGGCCACGCGCGGCAGTGACTGCGGCCGTGAGCGTCTCCGGCGTGGCCGCGTAGCGTGGCCTGACCTGCGCCAGCGCCTCCGGAACGGCCGTCCCCAGCTGCTTCAGCAGGCTGCCGATCACGACCTCGGTCAGCACACGCTGCTCACGGTCGATGTCCGCAGCGCCGAGCCAGCAGTGATGCCGCACCGCCAGCCAGGTCTCCCGCAGCGCATCCCCGAGCTGCTCGCACAACCACGACTTGCCGATGCCGGGAGCACCGGTGACCACCACGACACCCCCCTGCTGAGCAGCGTCTTTCACCGCCGCGACCACGCCCGTGAGTACCGTAGGACGTCTCACCTCTGTGGCACGGTCCACGGGGTGCCCCTCACGGACCGCTCCGAAGTCGACTTCCAGACCCAGACGAGGAAGCAGGTCCTCGGCCATCACGGTCCCCGCCCGGCTGCGCGCCGCTTTGGCCGCCTCGATCAGGGCCAGCGCCACCTCCTCGGGCGTGCGGTGCCGGTTCGGCGGCCGTCCGGCACCGAGTTCTTCGGTGATGCGGTGCAGCAAGGCCGCCTCGGCTGGCCCGGGCTCGCGAATGTTGAGCGAACACGCCGGAAGATCCGTGTCGACGACCAGGGATGCGCAAGCGCGGTTGAGCAGGTCATCACTGACCTGGGCGAGCATCTCCTTCCACGGAGCGTGTGCACGCAGCGCAGCGGCGTCGAAACGGAACCGTTTGCTGCTCAAGCCGTGCAGTGCATGCCCGGGATCGGTGCTCGCGTGGACCGGGCGCAGCACCCGGGTCAGCTCGGGATCCTCCGGCTCCATGTCGCGCACCACGAGGCGATGCGAGGCACCCGGATCCGAGGTGAAGTCGTGGTCCATGGAGGAGAAGAGCAGATCCAGGCGTAGGCCTCGCTTGTCCTTCGTGAAACTCTCCAGCGACAACGCGCGGTCATGATCCGTGTGCTTGATCTGCAGCCGCTCGCGGCTGCCGGTGCCCCACTCGCACGTGATGTCATCAAATCGGTCCCCGGTGAACATCTTCGTGTCGACCAGCAGGGAATTCGCACGTCCCACCGCCAGGTCCACCAGCCGCAGCGCGGTGAGCAGGTCTTGGTAAGCGTAGCCAAGGTGTGTCGGGCGCAGCCCCATGCTCACCTCCAGCGTGCCTTGCTCACTTAGACGTCATCTCATTTGGTGAATCTGCGGTAGCAGATGAGGGTGCAGGCGATGCTGGTGAAGGCGAGGAAGTGTTCGGCTTTGCGCTCGTAG
>NZ_JBEOUD010000077.1:0-20189 GCF_040303865.1 Streptomyces sp. NPDC094034
CATGTACTGGACGTACTTGGGCGACTCCGACAACGCGGCGAGGTGCGGTGCCAGGCGTCGCGGGCCCGCGAAGATCGACCGGACAGGACCTAGGTCCTTTCGTTGGGATCGGGCCGGATCCGGACGAAAGGACCTAGTACTGCAACGGTCCTTTCCGTGACTGATGGCCAGGTGCCGTCGTTGATGTGGTCATGGGTGGGGATGTTGCTGATGTGGGTTTGTGGGCGGGTGAACTGGGGCGGTTGCATGAACGGTTCGTGCATCGGTTCTCCAGGACGGAGCCGCGTGAGTCTGCGCTCGCGTACATGCGGGGGCTGATCGCTCCTCTGGAGCGGAAGAACGGCTGGACGCTGGCAGAGGAGGCGGGCCATGCGGCGCCGGACCGCATTCACCGGCTGCTGAACCGGATCGACTGGGACGCTGACGACGTCCTGGCTGACGTGCGTGACTATGTGGTCGAGCATCTCGGGCACCGGGATGCGGTACTGATCGTCGACGACACCGGCTTCTTGAAGAAAGGGGTCCGCTCGGCGGGGGTGCAGCGGCAGTACTCCGGCACCGCGGGGCGGACGGAGAACTGCCAGATCGGTGTCTTCCTGGCCTACGCGTCCCCGCACGGACGCACGCTGATCGACCGGCGTCTGTATCTGCCCACTTCGTGGACCGATGACCGTGAGCGGTGCCGGCGGGCCGGCATCGGCGATGACGTCGGCTTCGAGACCAAGGTGGTCATGGCCAAGGCGATGGTCCGCCGGGCCGTCGCGGACCGGATTCCGTTCGGCTGGGTGACGGCGGATGCCGCCTACGGCTTCAGCAAAGGCTGGCGACACGAGCTGGAGCAGGCCGACGTCTTCCATGTCATGGCCACCACCCGCCATGACACGGTCGTCACCCGCTGGGCGCTCGACCACCCCGTTCACGATCTGTTTGCCGGTCTGTCCCGCCAGAAGTGGAAGCGTCGCTCGTGTGGTGCCGGGTCCCACGGGCAGCGCGTCTATGACTGGGCCCGCGTCGAGGTGCGGCCCTGGCACCGCGAGGACCGTCGGCACTGGGTGATCGCCCGCCGCAGCGTCAGCCGGCCCGAGCGGATCTCCTACTACATTGCCTATTGTCCGGCTGACACCACCATGGATGAGCTGATTCGGATCGCGGGCAGCCGGTGGGCGGTTGAGGAATGCTTCCAGACCGCGAAACAGGAGTGCGGTCTGGACGACTACCAGGTCCGCCGCTGTCCCGGCTGGTACCGCCACATCACCCTGGCCATGGCAGCCCACGCCAGTCTGACCGTCCTGCGGGCCCGCGAGCAGGACATCGGGAAAGCAGAAACGGATCCTCCCAGCTCATCCGCCTCAGCCTCGCCGAGATCCGACGCCTGATTCACCGCCTCACCCGCCGACGACCACCACCCGTCGACCACGTCCTGCACTGGTCACACTGGCGCCGACAACGACAGCACCAAGCCCGCATCAGTCACTACGCACGACGCGGACACAGCCCCTGAAACTGCCCACCCATCAGCACAAACACCGTTGCAGTACTAGGTCATCCGACGGCGGGAGTAGGACGAAGTGCCCTGGTGGGACGGTCCCGGCGCATGAGGCGGCGGGGGCCGTCCCCTTCCTACGTTGGGCTCGTCAGGCGGGAACGGGCGCGTGCGGGAGAAGGAGCGGACATCATGCCGGTAGCGATCATCACAGGGGCTTCCAAGGGACTGGGGCGCGCGCTGGCCGACGCGCTGGCCCGGCGCGGCTGGGATCTGGTGCTGGACGCCAGGACCCCGCGCGTACTGGACGAGGCGGCGGCCGTGGTCTCGGCGCACGGGACCCGGGTCACGGCGATCAGCGGCGATGTCACGGACGCCGGGCACCGCGCGGCGCTGGTGGCCGCGGCGGCGGAGCTGGGGGCGCTCGATCTGGTGGTGAGCAACGCGAGCGCGCTGGGCGCGGAGCCGCTGGTACGGCTGGACGCGCTGCCGCTCGACGGGCTGCGGACGGCGCTGGAGACCAATGTGGTGGCGGCGCTGGGGCTGGTGCAGGAGGCGCTGCCGCTGCTGCGGGCGAGTGCCGTGGGCGCGGTGATCGCGGTGAGTTCCGACGCGGCGGCGGAGGCGTACGAGACCTGGGGCGGTTACGGCGCGTCCAAGGCGGCGCTGGACCATCTCGCCGCCGTGCTCGCGGTCGAGGAACCGGAGCTGCGGGTGTGGACGGTGGATCCGGGCGACATGGGGACGGATCTGTACGCCGCGGCCGTGCCGGACGACCCGGACCCGCGCCCCGAGCCGGCGTCGGTGGTGCCCGGCTTCCTGCGGCTGCTGGAGCGGCGCCCGGTGAGCGGCCGGTACGCGGCCCCCGCGCTGCTGGAGCCGAGGTGAACGTCCTGCCGGCGCTCCGGGTGCCCGAGGAGCTGTCGGCGCGGGTCCCGGCGGAGCAGCGCGGGTCGGGCAGGGACGACGTACGGCTGCTGGTCTCCCGGGGCATGAGCGTCACGCACCACGCCTTCCGGGGGCTGCCCGGGCAGCTGCGGGCCGGGGACGTGCTGGTGGTCAATACGTCCGCGACGCTGCCCGCGGCCGTCAGCGGACGGCTGGGGCCCGATCCGGGTGGCGAACCGATCGTCGTGCACTTCTCGACGCGGGGTGACGACGGCCGGTGGGCGGTCGAGCTGCGCACACCGCGGCGGGACAGCGCCGGGGGGACCACGCTGCCGCACGCCGGGGGTCCGGCGGGGGCGGTGGTCCGGCTGCCGGGCGGGGAGCACCTCGTACTGGACGAGCCACTGGCCCCCGGGGGGTCCCGGCTCTGGTGGGCGCGGGTCTCTCAGCCGGACGTACCGGGGCTGCTGAGCCGCCACGGCCGGCCGATCCGGTACGGGTACACGGACCGGGACCAGCCGCTCTCCGCGTACCAGACCGTCTTCGCGCGCCGCTCGCCCGACGGCGCCGGTTCCGCGGAGATGCCGAGCGCGGGGCGGCCCTTCACCGCGTCGCTGGTGGCGGAGCTGAGGAGCCGGGGTGTGCGGTTCGCGCCGATCACGCTGCATACGGGGGTGGCGTCGGCCGAGGCGCACGAGCCGCCGTACCCGGAGCGCTTCGAGGTGCCGCGGAGCACGGCCCTGCTGGTGAACGCGGTGGCGGCGGACGGGGGCAGGATCATCGCGGTCGGGACGACGGCCGTGCGGGCCCTGGAGTCCGCGGCGGGGCCGGACGGGGTGGTGCGGGCGGCCACTGGCTGGACGGATCTGGTGATCACGCCCCAGCGCGGGGTGCGGGTGGTGGACGGACTGCTGACCGGGCTGCACGAGCCCGAGGCCTCGCATCTGCTGATGCTGGCGGCCATCGCCGGGCGGGCGGCTCTGACCAGGGGATACGAGGAGGCCCTGCGCGGGCTCTACCTCTGGCACGAGTTCGGGGACGTCCATCTCCTCCTCCCGGCGGAGACCGTTCACAGTTCGCGTTGCTGAAGCAACACCGTGTCATGTCGCCGTGCCCTCGATGTGAGCCCGGGCATAGGACGCACATCACTTACGAACTCCGCTAGTCGACCAAGAAGAGGGGTGTGAGCTTGAGATAAGCGGGGAGCGGGGCGCCGTGGAGGCGCCCCGCTCCACTATGCGGGGTCGTACGTCACACCTTTGCCAGAGCATTTTGCGACCGCTAAGAATTGCCGACGTCGCCGCCCGAGCAGGCTGGCCGTCCGGCCTCCGCGACTCCCGCTACTCGAAGAGGTTCGTCTCTATGTTCTCGTCACGCACCCCTGGTCTCAGTCGCCTGAACAAGACCCAGAAGGCTTCCATGGTCGGCGTCGCCGCCGCCGGAGTCGCCGCGGTCACGTTCTCCCTGGTTCCCACCACGGCTGTCGCCGCCGAGTCCCAGGCCCCCGTCCAGTCCCGCGCCACCTCCACGGTGTCGACGTCGGCGACGGACAACGCCAAGACCCCCGCCGTGAGCGCGATCATCGCCAAGCAGTTCAGCAGCCCCGACACCGCGGCCAAGATTCAGTCCGTGGTCCAGAAGACGGCGTCGGAGAAGACGAAGGCCGAAGAGGCCGTCGCGAAGGCGAAGGCCGACGCGAAGAAGCGCGCCGACGAGGCCGCCAACCGCTCCACCGTCCGTAAGCCCGTCTACAAGAACAACCTGGACGGCTGGATCAGGGAGTCGCTGGACATCATGAAGAAGCACAAGATCCCCGGCTCGTACGAGGGTCTGCACCGCAACATCATCCGTGAGTCGAGCGGTAACCCGAAGGCGATCAACCTCTGGGACATCAACGCCCGGAACGGCATCCCGTCGAAGGGCCTGCTCCAGGTCATCCCGCCGACGTTCAAGGCGTACCACGTCAAGGGCACCCCGTTCGACATCTACGACCCGGTCGCCAACATCGTGGCCGCGGCCAACTACGCCGCGGACCGGTACGGCTCGATGGACAACGTCAACAGCGCCTACTGAGCCCAGCAGGGCCCGGCGCGCTGGAGGCGCACCACACGCAGAACGCCGGAGGGCGGCACCCCATGTGCGGGGTGCCGCCCTTCGGCGTGCGCGTACGGCGGTGCCCGGCCGGGTTCTGCCCGGACGGACAGGGCCTGGTCGAGACCTAGTTGGACCTGGTTGGACCTAGGCCCTGTCCGGACCTAGTTGCGCATGACCTCCGGTTCGTGGCGGCGCAGCAGACGCGCCACCGCGAAGCCGCAGACGACACCGATGAGCAGCAGGACCGAGATGTTGATGCCCCACTGGCCCGCCGAGTGTTCCCACAGCGGGTCCAGGTTGGTGGGGTTGTCCGGGTCCCAGGGCGCCATCAGCGTGGAGAGGTTGAGCGTGGTGCCGGCGCCCGCGATGGCCCAGCGCGACGGCATCAGCCAGGCGAACTGCTCCAGGCCGGGTGAGTCATAGATCTGGAAGATGACACCGGTGAAGACGATCTGGACGATCGCGAACATGACCAGCAGCGGCATCGTCTTCTCGGCGGTCTTCACCAGCGAGGAGATGACCAGGCCGAACATCATCGAAGTGAGGCCGAGGGCGATCATCACGAGACACAGTTCGACGGCCGGCGGCATGAGCAGGCCCTCCGCGGGCAGCGCGCGGGGCGCGAAGCCGATACCGCAGATGATCACGCCCTGGAATGCCGTGATCACTCCGAGTGTGATGACCTTGGACATCAGATAGGCGGATCGGGAGAGGCCGGTGGCCCGTTCCCGTTCGTAGATCACCCGTTCCTTGATCAGCTCACGGACGGAGTTGGCCGCGCCCGCGAAGCACATACCGACCGTGAGGATCAGCAGGATCGTGCCCGCGGCGCCGTTGAACCTGGCGGGCGCCTCGGCCGGGCCGAGGCCGAACTTCGCCGGGACGACGACGCTGACCACACCGAGCACGACGGGCAGGATCACCATCAGTGCCATGAAGCCCTTGTCGGACGCGATCACCGAGACATAGCGGCGGATCAGTGTCAGGAGCTGGGATCCCCAGCTCTGGGGCTTCGGCGGGCGCATCCGCTGTGCCGTCGGCATGGCCACGGACTGCGCGGCGACGGAGTCGATGTCGGCGGCGTACAGCTGGTAGTGCTGCGAGCTGCGCCAGCGGCCCGCCCAGTCGTAGTCGCGGTAGTTCTCGAAGGCCGAGAAGACATCGGCCCACGTGCTGTAGCCGAAGAAGTTGAGCGCTTCCTCGGGCGGGCCGAAGTACGCCACGGAGCCGCCCGGCGCCATCACGAGCAGTTTGTCGCAGCTCGCCAGCTCGGCCACGGAGTGGGTGACGACCAGGACCGTACGGCCGTCGTCGGCGAGGCCGCGCAGCAGCTGCATGACATCGCGGTCCATGCCCGGGTCGAGGCCGGAGGTCGGCTCGTCAAGGAAGATCAGCGACGGCTTCGTCAGCAGCTCCAGGGCCACGGACACGCGCTTGCGCTGGCCGCCGGAGAGCGAGGTGATCTTCTTGTCCTTGTGGATGTCGAGCTTCAGCTCGCCGAGGACCTCGCCGATCCTCGCCTCGCGCTCGGCCTCGGCGGTGTCGCCGGGGAAGCGGAGCTTGGCGGCGTATTTGAGCGCCTTCTTCACGGTCAGTTCCTTGTGCAGGATGTCGTCCTGCGGGACCAGACCGATGCGCTGGCGCAGCTCGGCGAATTGCTTGTAGAGATTCCGGTTGTCGTAGAGGACATCGCCCTGGTCGGCGGGGCGGTAGCCGGTGAGCGCCTTGAGCAGGGTGGACTTCCCGGAGCCCGAGGGGCCGATGACCGCGATCAGCGATTTCTCGGGGACGCCGAAGGAGACGTCCTTGAGGATCTGCTTGCCACCGTCGACCGTCACCGTGAGATGACGGGCGGAGAAGGACACATCGCCGGTGTCGACGAACTCTTCGAGCCGGTCACCGACGATACGGAAGGTCGAGTGACCGACGCCGACGATGTCGTTCGGGCCGAGCAGTACGGTGCCGGACTTGGCGATCGGCTGACCGTTGACATAGGTGCCGTTGTGGGATCCGAGATCACGGATCTCGAAGCGGCCGTCGGGCGCCGCCGTGAACTCGGCGTGCAGACGCGAGACCTGGAGGTCGGAGACGACCAACTCGTTTTCCAGGGCGCGGCCGATGCGCATGACCCGGCCGAGCGAGAACTGGTGGAAGGTGGTCGGGCTGCGGTCGCCGTGGGCCGACGGGGCCCCCGCGCCCCGCTGGTGCGGTACCTGACCGTGCTGCCCCGGAGGTATGTACCCCTGCTCCCGCACATGTGCCTGCTGCGGTGCCTGGTGCTGCGGCTGTCCTTGGTGCTGCGGCTGCGCCTGGTGCTGCGGCTGTCCTTGGTGCTGGGGCGGTGCCTGGTGCTGGGGCTGTCCCTGGTACGGGGCCTGCTGCCAGCCCTGATCCCGCGGCGCCTGCTGAGCCGGGACCTGCTGAGCCGCCGCGCCGGTGAGGCTCAGCCGGGGCCCGTCGGTGGCGTTGCCGAGATGGACGGCGGAGCCGGGACCGATCTCCGACTGCTGAACGCGCCGGCCCTGTACATACGTACCGTTGGTACTGCCGTGGTCCTCGATGACCCAACCACGGTTCCCCCAGCTGATGGTGGCATGCCGCCACGAGACCCTGGCGTCGTCGATCGCCAGGTCGCCCTGGGGATCACGTCCCAGGGTGTATGTCCTGGACGGATCGAGCGTCCAGGTCCTTCCGTTCAATTCCAGTACGAGTTCCGGCACTCCATGCCCCACTTGTTGTCCCCCGAATTCCCCCGCGCAGGGAGTCTAGGGATGGCGAACATCGGGGGGAACTATTTCAGGGACGCAGCCAGGTTTGAAAGCCGGGACAGGTGCGGTATCGGCACAAGCTCGTAACGGCGTGTACGGGGCGGCGCGGAAGGGACCCTCGGCGGGGACGAAGCCGACGGGGATCACCGATCGCGGTCTCGGTGACAACAGGGGCCCGTGAGCCGGCGGCGCCGTTCGACGGCACTCGGTCTTCAGCCGGTGTAGGCCGCCAGGACACCCGCCGTAAGCCGACTTCACGCCACCGTCACGGACCTGCGGGCGGACCCGTTCCGGGGGCTGTCCGGTACGCGGGACAGACAGCGCGCACCGGCGATCCGCCCGATACGGTGGAAGCACCATGAGCGCATCGCAGCCCCCTCGGACCGCAGACGTCCCCACCCTCCTCGTCAAGATCTTCGGGAAGGACCGCCCCGGGATCACCGCCGGGCTCTTCGACACCCTCGCCGCCTACTCCGTCGATGTGATCGACATCGAGCAGGTCGTCACCCGTGGCCGAATCGTCCTGTGCGCGCTGATCACCGCGCCGACCGCGGGCGGCACCAGCGAGGGCGAGCTGCGCGCGACCGTGCACAGCTGGACGGAATCGCTCAAGCTCCAGGCCGAGATCATCTCGGGCACCGGTGACAACCGGCCGCGCGGCAGCGGCCGTTCCCATGTCACGGTGCTCGGCAATCCGCTGACCGCCGAGTCGACGGCGGTCATAGCGGCCACCATCACCGGGACCGGTGGCAATATCGACCGGATCTTCCGGCTGGCGAAATACCCGGTCACCGCCGTGGAGTTCGCGGTCTCCGGCGTGGAGACCGAACCGCTGCGCACCGCGCTGGCCACCACCGGATCCGAGATCGGCGTCGATGTCGCCGTCGTCTCGGCCGGACTGCACCGCCGGGCCCAGCGGCTGGTGGTGATGGATGTCGACTCGACCCTGATCCAGGACGAGGTCATCGAGCTCTTCGCGGCCCACGCCGGCTGCGAGGCGGAGGTCGCCGAGGTCACCTCCCGGGCGATGCTCGGGGAGCTCGACTTCGAACAGTCCCTGCACGCCCGGGTCGCACTGCTGGCCGGGCTGGACGCGTCGGTGGTGGAGAAGGTACGGGCCGAGGTCCGGCTCACCCCCGGCGCCCGCACCCTGATCCGTACGCTCAAGCGGCTCGGTTACCAAGTCGGTGTCGTCTCCGGTGGATTCACCCAGGTCACCGACGCGCTCCAGCAGCAGCTCGGGCTGGATTTCGCCGCCGCCAACACGCTGGAGATCGTGGACGGCAAGCTCACCGGACGTGTGGTGGGCGAGATCGTGGACCGTGCGGGCAAGGCGCGGCTGCTGCGCCGGTTCGCGGCCGAGGCGGGGGTGCCGCTGGCGCAGACCGTCGCGATCGGCGACGGCGCGAACGATCTCGACATGCTGAACGCGGCGGGGCTCGGCGTGGCCTTCAACGCCAAGCCCGTCGTCCGCAAGGCCGCCCACACGGCGGTGAATGTGCCGTTCCTGGACACCGTGCTCTATCTGCTGGGCATCACCCGGGAAGAGGTCGAGGCGGCGGACGGCGAGGACGGCTGACCGTACGCGGGAAGGCCCCGGCACACAGTGCGTGTGCCGGGGCCTTCGCCATGAACGTGCGCGGACAGATGGACGGATGTACGGGGCGCCCGGTCCTGTGTACGGGGCGCCCGGTCCTGCCGGACCGGCCGCCGGCCGGGTCAGTCGTGCGGGCTCCAGAAATCGACGAGCTTGCCCACGCCGTGCTCCACCGACTTCCAGTCGCCGCTGAAGACGATCACGGCGAAGGACGCGGTCGGGAATCCGCTCCTGTTCATCCGGGCGAGGGTGTTGCCCTCCCCCTCGTTCGAGAGCGCGTCGGCCAGTGCGTGCGTACCCGGGTTGTGACCGACGAGTAGCAGATCGTTCACCTCGTCGGGCGTCTCGTTCAGCAGCGCGATGAGTTCACCGAGGCTGGCATCGTAGACGCGCTCCTCGTACACGGTCCTGGGACGCTGCGGCAGCTCCTGCACCGCCAGCTTCCAGGTCTCGCGGGTCCTGAGCGAGGTCGAGCAGAGAGCCAGGTCGACGGAGATACCGGTTTCGGCCAGCCGTCGGCCGGCCACGGAGGCATCCGCGCGGCCGCGATCGGCGAGCGGCCGTTCGTGATCGGACACGTCCGGCCAGTCGGCCTTCGCGTGCCGGAGTAGGACGATCCTGCGGGCAGTTTCGACGCTCATGCATTCCAGCTTCGCATGAAACGCGCCATCGGGCGCAGGGTGTTGACGCACGGCCCCAGCACGGGTGAACGCTCCCGGTGACGGTCCCGCACTACCGGCCCAAGGTCAGATGAATGTGCTCCAGGATCCGGCCCACCGTGGCGTCGTCGGTCGCCGCGTGCGCCTGGCCCGGATCCGCCACCAGCAGGAACAGTACGACGAAGGCGACGGCGGGCAGCGCCATGGACCACCACGGCAGCCGGATCTCGACGCGGTCGGAGGAGGCGGGCGGATGGGACCGGGAGCGGGTTCGGGCCGGCATGGCCGCCTCCGTAGGTCTGCGGTTGTCGAGGTACCTCAAACCTACGGATCATGGCTCCCGGATCCCATCCGGTGACCCACCCACTCGACCCTGACCCTGACCCCCTAGGGGACGGTGGTGCTAGCCCCACCCCGTCCCAAAGGATCAGGGACTGGCGATGGTGGCGATGATGCTGATGATCACCATGATGCCGATGATCGTGCCGAACACGAGGAGCAGCTTCCGCTGGCCGTTCTGGGGATTCGGGTCAAGTACTGGCATACGGTCAGTCTCGCATCCGGGCCTCGTCCTCTATCGTCCGGTCCCTGCCCGCCATGACGCCCGCCACCATCTGGGGCAGCAGGAACATCGCCATCAGTGCGATCGGCAGCCCCGGACCACCGGTGTGCTGGTACAGCACACCGACCAGCAGCGGGCCCGGGATCGAGATCAGATAGCCGGTGCTCTGGGCGAAGGCGGAGAGGCGTACGACGCCCGCGCCGGTCCTGGAGCGCATGCCGATCATGGTGAGGGCCAGCGGGAAGGAGCAGCCCGAGATCCCCAGCAGCACGGCCCAGACCCAGGCGCCCTCGGCCGGGGCGACGTACAGGCCCGCGTAGGCGCCCAGTCCGCAGAGGCCCAGGGCGATGACGATCGGGCCCTGGTTCTTCATGCGCGCGGCCACCCGGGGGATCACGAAGGCCAGCGGCACCCCCATCACCATGATCACGGCGAGCAGCAGCCCGGCCGTGCCCGCCGAGATCCCCGCGTCGCGGAAGATCTGCGGCATCCAGCCCATGATGATGTACGCGCCGGTGGCCTGGAGGCCGAAGAAACAGGCGAGCCCCCAGGCGGTACGGCTGCGCACGAGCCTCAGCTCCGAAAACTCCGAAGCCGAAGCCGAGACCGAAGCCGAAGCCGAGACCGAGGCCGGGACCGAAGCCGACGCCGGGGCCGACGCCGGGGCCGGGAGATCGGGCGAGGGAGACCGTGAGGCCGACGCCGCGCCGCCTCGATCGCGTACGAGACCCAGCCAGGGCACTACCGCGAGTGCGGCGAGCACGGCCCACACCCCGAGCCCCGTACGCCAACTGCCCCCCAGAGCCTCGGTCATCGGGACGGTCACGGCGGCCGCGACGGCCGTGCCGAGCGCCAGGGCCATCGAGTACAGCCCGGTCATCGTGCCGACGCGAGCGGGGAAGTACCGCTTGACGATCACCGGCATCAGCACATTGCCGACGGCGATACCCATGAGCGCGAGCGCGCTCGCGGCGAGGAAGCCGGCCGTGCCGCCGGCGAAGGGACGGATCAGCAGCCCCGCGGCGATCGCCGCCATGCCCGCGCAGACGACCGCGCCCGGGCCGAAGCGCCGGGCCAGCCGGGGGGCCGCGAAGCCGAAGAGCGCGAAACAGAACGGCGGTACGGAGGTGAGGACACCCGCGACGCTCCCGCTCATGTGCAGCCCGTCCCGTACCTCTTCGAGGAGCGCGCCGAGGCTGGTGATGGCGGGGCGGAGATTGACGGCGGCGAGGACGAGTCCGACGACGAGAAGCCGGGTGAGCCAGACTCCGGCCACCGGCCCCGGGGAGTCGGTGGACGCGGACGGCGTTCGGCCGCGGGTTTTCGTAGGCGCCCGTGACCCGGGGGTCGCCGGCGAGGGCAGCTGTATCCGCTGTATCTGTGTGTGCGGCTCATCGGGCATGGGGCCATCATAGAATCATGGGATGATTGGTTGTCCACAGACGAGGAGCACCATGCCGCTGAACTCTCCCCGCCGCTCCGCGCTCTCCGACCAGGTGATCAGCGAGCTGCGGAATCAGATCACCTCGGGCGAATGGCCGGTGGGCTCACGTATCCCCACCGAACCGGAGCTGGTCGAGCTGCTCGGCGTGGCCCGTAACACCGTCCGTGAGGCGGTGCGCGCGCTCGCCCACAACGGACTGCTGGACATCCGGCAAGGCTCGGGGACGTATGTCATCGCGACCAGCGAGCTGGCGGGGGTGATGCACCGCAGGTTCGCGTCCGCCGATCCGAGGCATGTCGTGGAGCTGCGTTCCACGCTGGAGTCGTCGGCCGCGCGGATGGCGGCGGAACGCCGTACGGAGCGGGATCTGCGGCAACTGGACGCGCTGCTCGCCCGGCGCGAGGAGGCATGGAACTCGGGCGACGCGGAGGTGTTCGTCGGGGCCGACGCGAGTCTGCACATGGCGGTCGTCGCCGCCTCGCACAACGATGTGCTGACCGCCGTCTACGCGGATCTGGGCCATCTGTTGCGCGACCAGCTCCGCGACTACGTGGGGCGGGAGCTGCGGCCGGAGAAGCATATGGACCACGCGCGGCTGGTGGCGGCGATCCGGGCGGGCGACGCGGAGACGGCGGGGGCCGAAGCCGCAGGCTATGGCCTCGACTGCCGGGGGGAACGAGTCTGAGCCTCGCCCGGTACGGGAAGCCTGTGCGGGAGGCCTGTGCGGAAAGCCCGTCGGTGGAAAACCTGACAGCGGGGAAGCCCGTGAGCAGTGGAGCCCGTCAGCAGAGAAGCCTGTCGGCGGGGAAGCCCGTCAGGGCCGCTCATGGGTGACCCACACCTCGCGTATCTCCTTCCAGCACCGGTTGGTCAGCTCGGCGTACCCGGCCGGTTCGAGATCCACGGGCGCGCTGTCGGCGTCGATGTCCCACCAGCGCGCGCACTCCACATGCAGCCGTATCCGGTCGGTCTCCGGATACGGGTTGTGACAGAACACGGTGGCGCGCGAGCCCTCCACCGTCGTACGGCAGGAGGCGTGGAAGCGGTCGGATTCGCCGGGGTTCGCGGCGGCTCCGGCGCCCGGGGCGCCGGTCAGGGTGACCGCGAGTCCCGTCGTGAGCAGGGCGGCCGTCGTGAGCGCTGTCGTACGGCGACGCAGCGGGCGCATGCGCACACACCTCCTGGCCCACGATGACCGGACGATCCCGGTTCGCTCAGTGTGCGGTGCGTCGCCGCTCTTTTCGACTCGGGCGGACAAATCAGGCGGACACGGCCGGCACGTCCTGGCGTGAAACGTACGGAAGCCGCGCGCCGTCTCCTGGACGGTCGCGCGGCTTCCGGGGTCCGCGTACGGTACGGGCGTCAGGCGCCCATCATGTGCACGCCACCGTCGACATGGACGATCTCGCCCGTGGTCTTCGGGAAGAAGTCCGACAGGAGACCGACGACACCGCGGCCGGCCGGCTCCGGGTCCGAGAGGTCCCAGTGGATCGCGGCACGCTCGTTCCAGACGTCCGCGAAGGTCTCGAAGCCCGGAATCGACTTGGCCGCCATCGACTTGAGCGGACCGGCCGAGATCAGATTGCAGCGGATGTTCCGCGCACCCAGGTCACGCGCGAGGTAGCGGTTGGTGGACTCCAGGGCCGCCTTGGCGACGCCCATCCAGTCGTACTTGGGCCAGGCGAACTGCGCGTCGAAGGTGAGGCCGACGACCGAACCGCCGCGCGCCATCAGGGGCAGGCAGGCCATGGTGAGCGACTTCAGGGAGTACGCCGAGACGTGCACCGCCGTGGAGACGTCCTCCCACGTGCCCTCAAGGAAGTTGAAGGCGCCCTGCGGCCCGAAGGCGATCGAGTGCACGATGCCGTCGAGTCCGGCCCCGCCTTCGCCCTGGTGCTCACGGATCCGGTCGGCCAGCCCGTCCAGGTGCTCCTGGTTGGTGACGTCCAGCTCGATGACCGGGGCGGGCTTGGGCAGCCGCTTCGCGATGCGCTCGACGAGCGTGAGCCGGCCGAAGCCGGTGAGGATGACCTCCGCGCCCTCCTCCTGCGCCACCTTGGCGGCGTGGAAGGCGATGGACGACTCGGTGAGAACACCCGTGACGAGAATGGTCTTGCCGGCGAGGATTCCACTCATGTGATCAGTGACCCATGCCCAATCCGCCGTCAACGGGAATGACGGCTCCAGTGATGTACGAGGCGTCGTCGGAGGCGAGGAACCGCACCGTCGCGGCGATCTCCTCCGGCTGCGCATAGCGGCCGAGCGGTACCTGCGAGACGATGCCCGCGCGCTGCTCGTCCGTGAGCACCTTCGTCATATCGGTGTCGACGAAGCCGGGCGCGACGACATTGAAGGTGATGTTCCGCGAGCCCAGTTCGCGGGCGAGGGAGCGGGCGAAACCCACCAGCCCGGCCTTGGAGGCCGCGTAGTTGGCCTGCCCCGCCGAGCCGAGCAGCCCGACCACCGAGGAGATCAGTACGACCCGGCCCTTCTTGGCGCGCAGCATGGCGCGGTTGGCGCGCTTGACGACCCGGAAGGTGCCGGTGAGGTTGGTGTCGAGCACGGAGGCGAAGTCCTCCTCGGACATCCGCATCAGCAACTGGTCCTTGGTGATACCGGCGTTGGCCACCAGCACCTCCACGGGACCGTGCTTCTCCTCGATCTCCTTGTAGGCCTGCTCCACCTGCTCACTGTCGGTGATGTCGCAGCGGACCGCCAGGCAGCCCAGCTCCGTCAGGGCCCGCGGCGGCTCCCCGGACCGGTATGTGATGGCGACCTTGTCACCGTTTTCGGCGAAGGCGAGGGCGATGGCGAGGCCGATGCCCCGGTTTCCTCCGGTAACGAGAACCGAGCGGCTCAACGGATGGGCCTTTCCCTAGCGGTCTTCGAGGTGTCTGGCACATCGAAAACCTATCGGTACCGTGCCCGTCGCGGAGAAGCGACCCCTGACAGCGCCTCGATGAGGACCCTGTTGGATCCCTACAGAAAGTGGTGGGCAACGGGCCGCCGACACGACATGATCAGGTCGACCAGTCTCGACGACAGGAGACATCAGTGCCTCATTCCATCGACGAAGCCTTCACGGCACTGCCGCTACGGGCGCTCGCCGACGCCGCGCTCGCCAGGGCGCGGGCGCTCGGCGCCGACCATGCCGACTTCCGCTTCGAGCGGGTGCGCGGCGCGGCCCTGCGGCTGCGGGACGGCAAGCCCGCCGGCTCGTCGGACACCACGGATCTCGGCTACGCGGTCCGGGTGGTGCACGGGGGCGCCTGGGGTTTCGCGTCCGGGGTCGATCTCTCCATGGACGCGGCGGCGCGGGTCGCGGGACAGGCCGTGGCGATGGCCAAGCTGTCCGCGAAGGTGATCTCCGCCGCCGGTTCCGACGAGCGCGTCGAGCTGGCCGAGGAGCCGGTGCACGCCGAGAAGACCTGGGTGTCGGCGTATGAGATCGACCCGTTCGAGGTACCCGACGAGGAGAAGAGCGGGCTCCTGGCGGAGTGGAGCGGACGGCTGCTGCGGGCCGAGGGCGTGGCGCATGTGGACGCCTCGCTGCTCGCCGTCCACGAGAACAAGTTCTACGCGGACACGGCGGGTACGGTCACCACCCAGCAGCGGGTCAGGCTCCATCCACAGCTCACCGCCGTGGCGGTCGACAGTGAGAGCGGCGAGTTCGACTCGATGCGCACGATCGCCCCGCCGGTCGGCCGGGGCTGGGAATATCTCACCGGGACCGGCTGGGACTGGGACGCCGAGCTGGAGCGCGTCCCCGGGCTGCTCGCCGAGAAGATGCGCGCGCCGAGTGTCGACGCGGGCACGTACGACCTGGTCGTCGATCCGTCCAATCTGTGGCTGACGATTCACGAGTCGATCGGCCACGCCACCGAGCTGGACCGCGCCCTGGGGTACGAGGCGGCGTACGCGGGGACCTCGTTCGCCACGTTCGACCAGCTCGGGACGTTGGCGTACGGCTCCTCGGTGATGAACGTGACGGGCGACAGGACCGCCGAGCACGGTCTCGCCACCATCGGCTACGACGACGAGGGCGTCGAGGCGCAGTCGTGGGACCTGGTCAAGGACGGCACGCTCGTCGGCTACCAGCTGGACCGCAGGATCGCGAAGCTCACCGGTCTCGGCCGCTCCAACGGCTGCGCGTACGCGGACTCGCCGGGCCATGTGCCCGTACAGCGCATGGCGAATGTGTCGCTGCGGCCGGATCCGGGCGGGCTGAGCACGGAGGATCTGATCGGCGGGGTGGAGCGCGGGATCTATGTGGTCGGCGACCGGTCGTGGTCGATCGACATGCAGCGCTACAACTTCCAGTTCACCGGGCAGCGGTTCTTCCGTATCGAGAACGGCAAGCTGGCCGGCCAGCTGCGGGATGTCGCGTACCAGGCGACGACCACGGACTTCTGGGGCTCGATGGAGGCGGTCGGCGGACCGCAGACGTATGTGCTGGGCGGCGCGTTCAACTGCGGCAAGGCCCAGCCGGGGCAGGTGGCCGCGGTCTCCCACGGCTGCCCCTCCGCCCTCTTCCGCGGCGTCAACATCCTCAACACCACGCAGGAGGCCGGACGATGAGCGGGGCCGCCACCACCGGCCGGGGGTCCGGGGGTTGCCCCCCGGAACAGCACAGTCTCAACACCACGCAGGAGGCGGGCCGATGAACGAGACGACCAGCAGCCGTATCAGCAAGCCGCACGAGATCGTCGAGCGCGCCCTCGAACTGTCCACCGCCGACGGCTGCGTGGTCATCGCCGACGAGCAGTCCTCCGCCAATCTGCGCTGGGCGGGCAACGCGCTGACGACCAACGGCGTCACCCGGGGCAGGACGCTGACCGTCATCGCGACCGTCGACGGCTCGCAGGGCACCGCGTCCGGTGTCGTGTCGCGCTCCGCCGTCACCGCCGGTGATCTGGAGCCGCTCGTACGGGCCGCCGAGGCCGCCGCGCGCGCGGCCGGGCCCGCCGAGGACGCCCGGCCGCTGGTCGACGCGGGGCAGGCGTCGGGGGACTTCACCGACGCGCCCGCCGAGACCACCTCCGCCGTCTTCGCGGACTTCGCGCCCGCGCTCGGTGAGTCGTTCGCCCGGGCCCGGGCCGGCGGCCGGGAGCTGTACGGGTTCGCCAACCATGAGCTGACCTCGACCTATCTCGGTACGTCCACGGGCGTACGGCTGCGCCACGACCAGCCGAGCGGCACGCTTGAGCTCAACGCCAAATCGCCCGACCGCACCCGCTCGGCCTGGGCGGGCCGGTCCACCCGGGACTTCAAGGATGTGGACCCGGCCGCCCTCGACAGCGAGCTGGCGCGCCGGCTGGCCTGGGCGGAGCGGAAGACCGAGCTGCCCGCGGGCCGGTACGAGACGCTGCTGCCGCCGACCGCCGTGGCCGATCTGCTGATCTACCAGCTGTGGTCCTCGACCGCCCGTGACGCGGCGGAGGGCCGTACGGTCTTCTCCCGCCCCGGCGGCGGCACCCGCGTCGGCGAGAAGCTCTCCGAGCTGCCGCTGACCCTGCGCAGCGACCCGCACGAGCCCGGTCTGGAGTCCGCGCCGTTCGTGATCGCGCACTCTTCCGGAGATGACGCCTCCGTCTTCGACAACGGTCTGCCGCTGACGGCGACGGACTGGGTACGGGACGGCGAGCTGGCGCGCCTGATCACCACCCGGCACAGCGCGGCGCTGACCGGGCTGCCGGTCGCGCCCGGTATCGGCAATCTGATCCTGGACGGCGGGGGCGAGCGCTCGCTGGAGGAGATGGTCGGCGGCACCGAGCGCGGGCTGCTGCTGACCTGCCTCTGGTACATCCGCGAGGTCGATCCGGCGACGCTACTGCTCACCGGGCTGACCAGGGACGGTGTCTATCTCGTCGAGAACGGCGAGGTCACCGGCGAGGTGAACAACTTCCGGTTCAACGAGTCGCCGGTCGATCTGCTGTCGCGGGCCTCGGAGGCCGGGCGTACGGAGAAGGCGCTGCCGCGCGAGTGGGGCGACTGGTTCACCCGGGCCGCGATGCCCGCCCTGCGTATCCCCGATTTCAATATGAGCTCGGTCAGCCGGGGAGTATGACCCCCATACACTTGGCCGGTAGTACATCCCAGTGAACTGTTTGAACCGTTCGAGGAGAGAAACGACCGTGACGGACATCGTCGACGAGCTGAAGTGGCGCGGGCTGTTCGCCCAGTCCACTGACGAGGACGCTTTGCGTAAGGCGCTCGCGGACGGTCCCGTCACGTTCTATTGCGGTTTCGATCCCACGGCGCCCAGCCTGCATGTCGGACATCTCGTGCAGGTGCTGACCGTACGCAGGCTCCAGCGGGCCGGGCACCGGCCGCTGGCGCTGGTGGGCGGGGCCACCGGTCAGATCGGCGATCCCCGGCCGACCGCCGAGCGGACGCTGAACGACCCGGAGACGGTCGCCGGCTGGGTGCGGCGGCTGCGGTCCCAGATCGAGCCGTTCCTGGACTTCGAGGGTCCGAACGCCGCGACCATGGTCAACAACCTGGACTGGACCGCGTCGCTGTCCGCGATCGAGTTCCTGCGGGACATCGGCAAGCACTTCCGGGTGAACAAGATGCTCACGAAGGACTCCATCGCCAGGCGGCTGGAGTCCGACGAGGGCATCAGCTACACGGAGTTCAGCTACCAGCTGCTCCAGAGCATGGACTTCCTGGAGCTGTACCGCCGCTACGGCTGTGTCCTCCAGCAGGGCGGCAGCGACCAGTGGGGCAATCTCACCGCGGGTCTCGATCTGATCCACCGCTTGGAGCCGGGCGCCACCGTACACGCGCTGGCGACGCCGCTGATGACGAAGGCGGACGGGACCAAGTTCGGCAAGACCGAGGGCGGGGCCGTCTGGCTCGACCCGGAGATGACCACGCCGTACGCCTTCTACCAGTTCTGGCTGAACGTGGACGACCGTGACATCTCCGCGTACAGCCGCATCCTCAGCTTCAAGAACCAGGCGGAGCTGACGGAGCTGGAGCTGGCGACCGCGGAGCGTCCGCAGGCCCGCGCGGCCCAGCGGGCGCTGGCGGAGGAGCTGACGACGCTCGTCCACGGCGCCGAGCAGTGCGCGGCGGTCGTCGCGGCGTCCCGGGCGCTGTTCGGCCAGGGTGAGCTGGCGGGGCTCGACGAGGCAACGCTGAGCGCGGCGCTCTCCGAGCTGCCCCGCGCCGAGGTCACCGAGCCGGCGTCGGTGGTCGATCTGTTCGCCGAGACGGGTCTGGCGCCGAGCAAGTCGGCGGCCCGCCGTACGGTGAAGGAGGGCGGGGCCTACGTGAA
Source organism: Streptomyces sp. NPDC094034 (assembly GCF_040303865.1). Classification (NCBI taxonomy): domain Bacteria; kingdom Bacillati; phylum Actinomycetota; class Actinomycetes; order Kitasatosporales; family Streptomycetaceae; genus Streptomyces; species Streptomyces sp. NPDC094034. The sequence goes on from NZ_JBEOUD010000077.1 coordinate 18,778, forward strand.
CAACGTCAAGGTCTCCGACGGCGACGCCGTACCGGACCGTACGGAGTTGCTGCACGGCCGCTGGCTGGTGCTGCGCAGGGGCAAGAGGAATCTGGCCGCGGTGGAGGTCACCACCTCCGGCTGACGCCCGGGACTCGGCTGCGGCCGGGAACGCGTGCGCGTTCCCGGCCGTAACCGTCCCGCCCTGTCCTGTCCGGACCGGTGTCCGGATGGGTGTCCGGTTCAGGCTCTCTGGCGACTGCCCCGCTTGTCCTTGCTGCCGCGGACCACATGCCAGAGTCTCTCGGCGAGGAAGACGACGACGATGGCCCCGATCAGCTGGAGCAGATGGCGGATCCAGTCCACTCCCCTGGTCTCCGCGACGCCGATCCAGCCCGCGACCGCGTTGCCGAGGAAGCTGCCCAGAATGCCGCACACGATCGTCAGCCACAGGGGGATGTGCTGCTTGCCCGGGATGATGGCCCGCGCGATCAGGCCGAGCACCAGACCCACGATGATGACCCACAACCAGCTCATGGTCGCCTCCTCACGCGGCGCTATCTGCGCGTGATCGCCAGTGTGCGGCGATCCGCCATATGGCGCATGCCGGACACGGCCGTACGTGGCGGGATGGGCGATATCGGCGAGGATGGGAGAGCCCCCGCTCTCGTGGGCGCCGGGGTCCCGGCGTACCGTTGACCGGGTCCGGTCCGGGGAGCGTCCGGCAGGGAATCGGGTGGTGGCAACGTGGTGCGCAAGCGGGGCGGCACGGAGGTTTTCCGGATCACGGAGGCCCGGCGGGGGCTCGCCGAGGATGTGCGCGGCCGGCAGCGCCGTTATGTGATCTCGATGGTCGTGCGGACGCTCGCGGTGATCGCGACCGTGGCTCTGTGGAACGTGCAGCGGCCGGTCGCGATCGTGGCGCTCGCCCTGGGGATGCTGCTGCCGTATGTGGCCGTGGTGATCGCCAACGGGGGCCGGGAGAACGTCACTTCACTGCCCTCGACCCATCTTGACCCGCCGGCCCGTACAATGATCGCGGCCCCTGTGGAACCTGTCGTGGCGGACACCGGCGCCACGGCTGCCGAGGGGGAGCGGCCAAGCGGTACATAACACTCCGCGAAGCTCAAGAAAAGCTCAGATCAATCGTGAAGTTCCGGTGCACGGCACCCCGTTGCCCGTGACATACTTGGAGTGCGCTCCGCATCCCCCGTCGGAGCGACGGACCGACGCCGGGCAGCTCCCCCCGTGGCTGCCCGGCGTCGCCATTTCCGGTGACGGAACGTGTCCCGGGCGGCACAGCGCCCGCATGGGGCGCGGCGGGCCCGCGAAGATCGACCGGACAGGACCTAGATGAGTAAGTCCGAAGTTTTCGGGTGCATGAAGCGAGGGTCTCGTTAGTCCGTTTGTGACGACAGACCTCGAAACCCTCG
>NZ_JBEOUD010000078.1:0-19447 GCF_040303865.1 Streptomyces sp. NPDC094034
AACATCATCGCGCCCAGGCAGAGCGGGCTGACCTGGACGCCGGTGCGGCCGAGCGGTCGGTATCGCATGAAGCTGTTCTCCTCATTCGTGTGGTCGGTCGTTCCCCGGTCGGCTGTTCCCCGGTCAGTTGTTCCCCGGCCGACTGTTCCCCAGCCGGTCGTTCCCGGAGGGGACGACCGACCCGGTGCCCACCCAGCCGGCGAGGAGGCCGAGCGCCTCCCGCTCTCGCGAGTCCGGTTCCGGTGTGTAGAAGTTGAGGCGCAGGCCGGGGTCGGACGGCAGGTCCATCGCCTCGTAGGGCAGCGCGAGATCGCCGACCAGTGGATGGTGAAGGTGCTTCACGCCGGAGCGGTGGAACTTCACGTCGTGACGGGCCCACCGGCGCGCGAACTCGTCGCTCTTGGTCGTGAGCTCTCCGATCAGGTCGGTCAGCGCCTTGTCCTGGGGCGCCCGGCCCGTCTCGGTCCGCAGGAAAGCGACCGAGTCGTCGGCTCCCTTGTCCCAGTCGGCCCAGAAGTTCTGGCCCGCGGGGTCGAGGAACAGAAAGCGGGCGGTGTTGACGGGGCCGCGCTGGGCGAACAGCGGCGAGTCGAAGACCGGTGCGTACAGAGCCCGCCCCAGCGCGTTGGCGGCCAGGACGTCGAACCGCCCGTTGCGCACGTACGCCGGCACATCGGTCATGGAGTCGAGCAGCCGCAGGATCGTGGGCCGCACGCGGGACGCGGTCACGGTGGGCCGCCGGCCCGTCGGAGTCGCCGCGCGGGCCAGATCGTAGAGGTAGGCGCGCTCGGCTTCATTGAGCTGTAGCGCGTGGGCCAGGGATTCGAGCACCGAGTCGGAGGCACCGCCGAGATTGCCGCGCTCAAGGCGGATGTAGTAGTCGACGCTCATCCCCGCGAGCAAGGCGACCTCCTCGCGGCGAAGACCCGTGACGCGGCGGTTTCCGCCGTAGACCTGGAGTCCCGCCTGCTCAGGAGTGATCCGCGCACGACGAGTGCTCAGGAACTCGCGGGCTTCGGCCGCCAGGTCTCTTCTGTCAGCACCGACCATGGTCAGATCCCGGGTTGGTCGTGGACGTCGTGGCCGACCTGGCCGACTCGGCCGACCTCGTCGGATACGGCCCGCCCGCTGCGCTACCGAGCCGAACCCGGTCGGGCGATACCGCTGCGATACGCCTTCGGGCTGATGCGGGGTGGGTGTCCGGGAGCACGCGTGGTTCCTCCTCATGGCCGTGAGTCGTGTGCCGGTTCCTTCACCGTAGATCCGCCCCTGACGTTCTGCGAGGTACTGCCATTACCTGGAAGAGCAGTGACTCCCACCAGCGCGCCGTTGCCCGTTTGGATACGGAAGGTCAAGGGCCGACGGTGCGAAGCCGGGGCCCTGAACCCGGAATCGACCCGAAGGAACAATGTGCGCGCAGCACTGATGTACGGAGCAGGCGACGTCCGTGTCGGAAACGTCGCCGATCCGACTCTCAAGGAACCCACCGACGCGCTGGTGCGCATCACCACGGCCTGCGTGTGCGGCAGCGACCTGCACCCCTACCGCTCCATGCCCGGCTCCGAAGGCCCCGTCCGTATGGGCCACGAGTTCATCGGCGTGGTCGAGGAGGCCGGTGGCGAGGTCAGCACCGTGCGGGAGGGCGACTTGGTCCTCGCTCCTTTCGCCTACTCGGACGGCACCTGCGCATTCTGCCGGGCCGGGCTGCAGACCTCGTGCGTGCACGGTGGTTTCTGGGCGAGCGACGGCGTCGACGGAGGCCAGGGCGAGGCGGTCCGCGTACCGCTGGCCGACGGCACCCTCGTGAGGCTGCCGGTCGGCGCGGATGACGCGCTCATCCCGTCCCTGCTCACGCTGTCCGATGTGCTCGGCACCGGACATCACGCGGCCGTCCGCGGCGGGGTGCGGCGTGGCAGCACCGTCACGGTGATCGGGGACGGCGCCGTCGGCCTGCTCGCCGTACTCGCCGCCAAGCGGCTGGGCGCCGAGCAGATCGTCCTCATGGGCCGGCACCAGGCCCGTACCGACCTGGGCCGGTCGTTCGGCGCGACCGACGTCGTCGCCGAGCGCGGCGGCGAAGGCATCGAGAAGGTACGTGAACTCACCGGCGGGGGCAGCCCGATTGTCCTCGAAGCGGTCGGGCACCGGCCCGCCTACGAGCAGGCGTACGGCGTGGTCAGCCCAGGCGGCACGATCAGCCGCGTGGGCGTGCCCCAGTACGAAGAGGCCCCGGTCGGCTTCGGCAGCCTCTTCGGCCCCAACATCACCCTCACCGGTGGCCCCGCCCCGGCCCGCGCCTACATCGACGAGCTTCTCCCCGACGTCCTCGAAGGCCGTATCGAGCCTGGCCTGGTCTTCGACCGCGCCATCGGTCTCGACGACATCGCCGAGGGGTACCGGGCCATGGACGCGCGGGAGGCCCTGAAGGTACTGGTGCGGCCGTGAACAGGCCGAGCACCCTGACTGCCGTCGGCACCGCGGTCTCCAGCGGCCAGACGGCCGCCGGTCTCGCGGCCCGCTCGGGTGCAGCCCGGGCCGGCTCCGCCGTACCGCCGAGGCCCGCTGTCGTGGCCGTGGTATCGCTCGTCGTGCCCTCACCGGCCACCCGCGACGAAAGGTCCGTCTGATGCAGACGCTCACACTCAACAACGGCATCGAGATGCCCGCACTCGGGCTCGGTGTCTTCCAGACCGCGCCGGAGGAGACCAAAGCGGCCGTCACCGCGGCGCTTGAGCTCGGCTACCGGCACATCGACACCGCTGCCGCGTACGGCAACGAACGCGAGGTCGGCCAGGCCATCCGGGACTCCACGGTGCCCCGCGACGAGATCTTCATCGAGACCAAGATCTGGATCAGCGACTACGGGTACGACGAGACCCTGCACGCCTTCGACAAGAGCGCCTCCAAGCTCGGTGTCGACCAGATCGACCTGCTGCTCCTCCACCAGGCCCTGCCCTCGGACTTCGACCGGACGCTCGCGGCCTACCGCGCCCTGGAGACACTCCTGACCGACGGCAAGGTCCGCGCCATCGGCGTCAGCAACTTCATGACCGACCACCTGACCGCCCTGCTCGACGCCACCTCCGTCGTCCCCGCCGTCAACCAGCTGGAGATCCACCCCTACTTCCAGCAGCACGCCGTACTCGACTTCGACGACCAGCACGGCATCCTCAACCAGGCGTGGTCCCCCATCGGAGGAATCACCTTCTACCCTGGCTACGGCGAGAACCGCAGGAGCGTCCTCCAGGACCCCGCCGTCACCCGCGTCGCCGGGACGCACGGCAAGAGCCCCGCCCAGGTGCTGCTGCGCTGGGGGCTCCAGCAGGGCCGCTCGGTCATTCCCAAGTCCACCAAGCGCGCACGTATCGCCGAGAACATCGACGTCTTCGACTTCGAACTCACCGCCGAGGAGCTCACCGCCCTCGACGCGCTGGAGACCAACCGGCGAGGCGGACCCGAGCCCGAGGCCGTCACACTCGCCGACTACGGCCGTGTCATTCCCGAAGCCTGAGCCATACCCGCGGCAGGAACCAGGGCACAACCAGTCGATCCGCACACGGGCCGCCTCGGCAGCCCGCCAACACCGACACCCTCCCCTGAACGTGACGTCGGCCTTCACCACCCACAAGCAGGTGATGAAGGCCGACGTCACGCCCAGAGGCCGGACCATGTACCAAGGGTGTCGCGTTCGGACCGGCCCCGTGCCCTCGCCGGGGCGATGCCCAGGGGCAACGCGTGATCAGGGTGTCGCCAGCGCCTCCGTCGGCGGCAGCCGGGCCGCGCGCACCGCCGGATAGAAGCCCGCCAGGGCGCCGATGACCAGGGTCGAGCCGATGCCACCGGCCATGGCCCAGACCGGGATGAGCGACGGCCAGCCCTGGTAGGAGGCGTAGGCGATGGTCACCGCGATCCCCAGGGCCACCCCGCCGGCACCGCCGAGCAGGGACAGCAGCTGCGACTCGCACAGGAACTGGTTGCGGATCTGGCCGCGTGTGGCCCCCAGCGACCGGCGCAGACCGATCTCGGAGCGGCGCTCCAGCACGGAGATGACCATGGTGTTGGCCACGCCGACACCGCCGACCAGCAGCGCCACGGCGCCGAGCCCCAGGAGCAGTCCGCTCAGCGTGTCGTCCGTGGCCTCCTTGGCGGCGAGCACGTCGGAGGGCCGGGAGACGGCGACCTCGTCGGGCTTCTCCGGGTTGGCGGTGGCCCCGAGGATGCCCTGCACCTCGGTGACGTGCTCTTCCACGGCCCGTACATGGATCTGTGTCGGGTAGCCGTCGAATCCAAGGTTCTCCTGCGCGTAGGGCCAGCCGACCAGCGCCTGGGTGTCCAGCTGAGGGATCAGCTCGTTGGGCGCGAGCACTCCGATCACGGTGAACCAGCGGCCACCGAGCCACACCTGGATGTCGGGCCCGGCACGGTGCACCCCGAGCTGTCCGGCGGCGCGGGGACCGAGCACCACGGACGGATAGCGGTCATTGGCCGCGTTCAGCCAGCGGCCGTCGGCCAGCTTCGCGCCGGTCGTCCCCGGCAGGTTGGTCTTCGCCGCGTTGACGGCGATACCGCTGGTCTCGGCCTCCGGGATGTGGTCGTTGCGGTAGACCTTGGCGTCGACCTTCCCGAGCGCCGTCACCGACTCCACGTCCGGGAGGTTGTCCACCATGCCCACGGACTCCTTTGGCAGATGGGAGGCGTCACCGCTGAGCGACGGCCCCGGTGTGACGGACAGCAGATTGGTGCCCAGGGCGCTCAGCCGCCTCTCCAGGTCTCCCGCGCTGGAGGTGGAGATGCCCACCACGCCCACCATCGCCGCGATACCGATGGCGATGCCCAGCGCGGACAAGAACACCCGCATCGGCCGGGCCCGCAGCCCGTGCCCGCCCACCCGCAGCACATCGGCCGGACTCATCCGGGCCGGGCGGGGTCGTGCGCCGGCCGTCCGCCGGCCCGCCCCCGTCACCGCCGCGCCCCGGGGACGAGCGCCGCCGTCTGCCCGCCGGTGGCCGAGTCGTGCTCGATCCGCCCGTCCCTGAGCCGCACCTCGCGCGGCAGCGACGCGGCGACATCCCGGTCGTGCGTGATGACGACGACCGTGGTGCCGACCCCGTTCAGCTCGTGCAGCAGTTCCAGCACGGCCGTGCCGGAGCGGGAGTCGAGCGCGCCGGTCGGCTCGTCGGCCAGGAGCAGCGGCGGATCGCCGAGCACCGCGCGGGCGATCGCGACCCGCTGCTTCTCCCCGCCGGAGAGCTGGTGCGGCTCGTGGTGCAGCCGGTGCCCGAGTCCCACCCTGCGCAGTGCCGCCTCGGCGAGCCGGCGGCGCGCGGCGCGCGGGGTGCCGCTGTAGAGCAGCCCGTCGGCCACGCTGTCCATGACCGGGATGCCCGCGGTGAGATGGAACTGCTGGAACACGAACCCGATCGTGCCGGCGCGCAGCGCCGACAGTTCACGGTCGCTCAGCTCCTGGACCGGGTGGCCGTCGACCCGGACGTGCCCGGAGGTCGGGCGGCTCAGCGTGCCCATGATGTTGAGCAGGGTCGACTTCCCCGACCCGGACGGCCCGACGATCGCGACCAGTTCACCGCGCCCGATGACCAGATTCGTGCCGGCCAGCGCGAGGACCTCCCCGTACCGCTGGGAGACCTCCGTCAGTTCGATGATGGGGGACGTCACTTGGGCACCCCCACGTCCATGCCTTCCTTGATGCCCGGGCCCTTCACTTCGACCAGCCCGTTGGCGAACGTTCCCAGCTCCACCGGCACCATGTCCTGGCCGCCGCCGGCCGCCGGGACCTCCAGCGCGTAGCCGCCACCGGGCCGGGCCATCAGCGCGTTGACCGGCACCGCCAGCACGTTCTCGCGGCTGTCGGCCTCCAGGATCACATCGACGGACGCGGCCTGGTAGCGGCCCAGCTTCTTCTGATCCCCGATCTTCAGCCTTACCGGCAGGGTCGCCTCGTCCGCGCCCTGGCTCTCACCGCCGGCCCCGGACCCGGAACCGGCGTTGTCGTTGCGCGCGGTGCCGATGTCGGTGATCTCGCCCACCACGGTGCTGCCGTCCGGCAGCCGGACCGTGGCCTTCAAGCCCTCCTTCACCAGGTCCTCGTGCTGCGGGTCCAGGTCCATGGAGACGATCCGCTCGGTGCCCGTCCAGGTCAGCACCTCGCCGCCGGCCACCGCGCCGGGCGAGGTCTTCAGCTCCGCGACCCGCCGCGCCCCGGTTGCGACCACCGCGTCCCCGGGCCGTACGGTTCCGGTCTCCTCGGCGTTCAGGTCGTCCTGCCACTCCTCGACCGCCGCGGCGGTGCCCGAGGTGTACTCGTCGTTCACCGTGAAGCCGCCATAACCCAGCTCGGCGAGGTTGGCCTCCAGCAACCGCACGTCGGCGCCCCGGCTGCCGGGCTCCAGCGTGCGGTAGAAGGGGATGGCCCCGTACAGCAGGGGCACCTCGCGCTCGTTGACCCGGTACACGGCGTCGCCGCGTCCGAGCGTGTCGCCCTCGCGGGGCACCCAGGTGACGAACTCACCGTCGCCGCCGGGCCCGCCGTCGCCGCCCGGCCCGGACGCGGAGGACGGGGACGAGGCGGAGGACGCGGACGAGGCGGAGGACGCGGACGAGGCGGAGGACGCGGACGAGGCGGAGGCATCGGTGACGGCGACCGGCTCACCGTGCCCCAGGGTGGCGTCCACGGTCTCGGTGCTGGTCAGCGTCAGCCGCTGGACCTTCACGGTTGCCTCCGGCCGGCCGGGGGCGGCCTGCGTCGCGGAGCCGTCGTCACCGCTCAACGCGCCCGTGGCGGCGAGCCCCGCGGCGGCGGCCACGGCGATCGCGACCACCACGATCAGGGCCGTACGGCGGGTACGGCGCCTGCGCCGGTCCGCCGGCGGCCGGCCGGCCTCCCCGGTCACCGCCTGCTGCGCCGCCTCCTGGGTGAGGGCCGGTGTCCGGGCCTCGTCGACCGCGGGGGACCCGGCGGGCTCCACGACGGCCGGCGGGTGCTGCGTCTCTTCGTGCGTGGTCACTGGCCCCCGCCGCCCTGAATCATCATGCCGCCGCCGGGCCAGGTGTCCTGGCAGGCGGAGCGGGCCTGCTGGAAGGCGGGGTCGCCCATGCTGAGGCCGGCGCCGCCGAAGTCGAGCGCCATCTGGCCGCCGTTGATCTCGGGGTCCGGGAAGTCCGGCACGCCGTTGTCACGGATGCACTGCGCCCAGGCGGCGACCTTCGCCGGATCGAGCGGCTCGCCGCCCTGCGCCTGGCCCTCGGCCTGCGGAGCCTTGTCGCGGCAGGCCTCCATGGCGCCCTGGAACTCGGGTGAATCGGTGTCGACGCCGCCCGCGTCCATGCGGACGCCGCCATCGGCCTGCTGAGGATCGGGGAACGAGGGCACGCCCTCGGCGCGCATGCACGCGGCGAACGCCAGAGCCTGGTCGAACGCGCTGTCCGCGGACGGCGAGGAGTCCGAGGACGCCTCACCGCCCGGGGCCGCGCCGGACTCGTCGGAACATCCGCTGATCAGCACGCCGATGAGCAGCAGGGATACGGGAAGAAGCGTGCGCCCGGCCAGGGCGCGGCGGTGTGTCGTGCGCCCGGCCAGGGCGCCACGGTGTGTGGAGAACATGCAGGGAGTTGTACGCCGGACACGGTTACACCCGAGGAACAACCGGCCCGCCCCGGGCCCGCCCTCTGTCCGCCCTGTGTGCCCGGCCCGTGTGCCCGGCCCGTGCCAGGTCCCTACGCGTTACTCCCCTGTTATGCGCCTCAAGGCATCCTGACCCGCATGAGAGTGCTGATTGTCGACGACCACCTCGAACTCGCCGAGACGATCGCCGCGGGACTGCGGCAGGAAGGCATGGCCATCGACCTGGCACTGGACGGGAGGCAGGCACTGGAGCAGGCCACCGTGTACGACTACCACGTCATCGTGCTCGACCGGGACCTCCCGCTGATGCACGGCGACGAGGTCTGCCGCGCGCTGATCAAGCACGGCTGCCGCGCCCGCGTTCTCATGCTCACGGCCTCCGCCACCGTCGCCGACCGCGTCGACGGACTGAGCCTGGGCGCCGACGACTATCTGACCAAGCCGTTCGCCCTGGCCGAACTGGTCGCGCGGATCCGTGCCCTCGCCCGGCGCGCGCACCCCGCCGTACCGCCGGTGCTGACCCACGGTGATCTCTCGTTGTCACCCGCCGAGCACACCGCCTGGCGCGGCGGACGCCGACTCGACCTGTCCCCCAAGGAGATGGCCGTACTGGAACTGCTGCTGGCCGCGCAAGGAGCGGTCGTCTCCACGGAAGACCTGCTCGAATGGGCCTGGGACGACGCCACCGACCCGTTCACCAACACCGTCAAGGTGACCGTCAGCCGACTGCGCCGCAAACTCGGCGCCCCGCCCGTGATCGAGACGGTGCCGCATGCCGGCTACCGCATCTGACCCGGCCGGCCGGGTCCGTATCCGCTGGTCGGCCCGGCTCCGGCTCACCCTCCTGTACGGGACGCTGTTCTTCGTCTCGGGGGCCTGCCTGCTCGCCGTCACCTACATCCTGGTCGTGCAGAGCCCCGCGTCCAAAGGCACCATGATCACCACCACGAACGCCTCCCGCCACACGGAGACACAGGAGATCACCGCCGAGATCTCCTACGTCGCCGACCGTGAACGCCGGCAGGCACAGCGCACCCTGCTCACCCGCTCCGGGATCGCACTCGGTGTCATGACCGGACTCTCCGGCGGGCTGGGCTGGCTGGTGGCCGGACGAGTACTGCGGCCCGTACGCGTGATGACGGACCGGGCCCGGCGGATCTCGGCGCACAACCTCCACGAGCGGCTCGCGATGCCCGGCCCCGCCGACGACGAGCTGAAGAACCTCGGCGACACCTTCGACGAACTCCTCGCCCGCCTGGACATCGCGTTCGACGCGCAACGGCGCTTCGTCGCCAACGCCTCACACGAACTGCGCACCCCGCTGACCCTGCAACGCACCGTGATCGAAGTCGCCCTCAGCACACCGGCCGCGGACGTGAAAACACTACGCGCCGTATGCGAGCGCGCCCTGGCGATCGGCGAGGACCAGGAACGGCTGATCGAGGCACTGCTGACCCTGGCGAGCAGCCAGAGCGGAGTCTTCCGCACCGAGCCACTCGATCTCGCCGACATCGCCACCGGCGTACTCGACGACCTCACACCCACCCGCCCCGACAACGTCACCCTGGAGACCTCACTCGCCCCCGCCCCGACCGAAGGCAGCATCCCACTCCTGGAACGGCTGGTGACCAACCTCCTCGGCAACGCCCAGCGCTACACCCCCGACGGCGGCTGGATCCGGGTAACCACCGATACGCACGGCGGGACACCCACGGTCCGCGTCGTGAACAGCGGGCCGGTAATCCCGCGCGAGGCCATCGAATCGCTGTACCAGCCCTTCCAACGGCTCGGCCACCGCTCCGCACACGCCGACGGACACGGCCTCGGACTCTCGATCGTCGCGGCGATCGCCGACGCCCACCACGCCCGGATCGCCACCACACAGGGACCGCAAGGCGGACTCGACATCACCATCGCATTCCCACAGGACGAAACCAGGGAAAGAGGGAAGGACCGTAAAACAGGGGCCCCGTGAGCCAGGGGGCTGGACACGGCACGCCCGCGAGGGAAGCGCTCTGCGCGGCGCGCCCGCGAGGGAGAGGCACGGGACGCCCGCGCCTGATCCGCCGAAACCCCAAGTACGGGTCGAGGATTCATCGACCCATGTCCTGGCTGGACCGGCTGTCGCCGTCTCCACCGCCCGCTACGAACGCCAACTCCGCGACTACTGGGCATTCCTCGGCTCGCCGCCACCGTCTGCTGCTACAAACGACCCTCAAACTCACTACACAGGACGCCGTCTTATACGGGCTGGGCGGGCTGTTGTCGGGTCTGTGTCGTGGGGCCAACGCACTACGGGAGCCTAGTTCGTCGAGGATCAGGCGGTGCGCTGCTCGCGCTCCTTGGTCTACCTACCGATGCGCGCCCCGGCAAAGGACCTCGGGGGCGTCTACGAGGACGAGACGCCGCTCGACCTCGTGCTGGCCCACCGAGCAGTACAGTTCCTGCCGTCTCCATGGAAGAACGCTCCCCGCCAAGTACGCACCGCAAGGATGCCTGAGGGGGACCTGCCTGCCGAGACCCGTGAGATCAACTACGCGGCCCCAAGCGATCCAGAGAACAGGAACCTGTTTCATCAGCAAGTCCACGCAGAGACCCTGTTCTTGACAGGCAGCACGACGGCGTTTCGGGAAGCGACTCCACAGACTGACCAGGTAGGACATCCACTCAAGGTCCCCACATCCGCATATCACCTGGTCACCTGGTCACCTGTCAGGAAGGCCACGATCACCGGATTCCGTGCCTCTGAACCCAACTAGCCGAACGCCCGGCATCGTCCTTGCCTCGTGCTTGCGGCCACGACTTGAGTCACGGCGCCAGTGTCAGGAATTCCGCCAACCTCGGATCGCACGCAGGTTCTGAGCTTGTTCTTCAACCTCCGGTGTTCTGGGACGTCGAACCTGGACCGCCGGCCATCGAAGTTCGACCGGCTGTGATGTTGTCGGGGGTGTTCATGCTTCTATGCGCAGCCAAGTGTCGCCTGCGCGGAGCCAGAGGAAGCCGTTGCGGCCTTGGCCGCAACGCATGACCGTTCGACCGGGAACGCGAAGCGTGCGGCGGTTGGTCACTGTCCACGTGGTGCCGTTGAGTTCGGCACGTGTGAGCTCGACGGACCGCTTGTTGTGGTTCCGGCGTGTAAGTACTGCCTGGTTGCCTCGGACCGCGAATCCGTCCGGGGCATGGACCGGGCTGGGGTAGCTGACCACGTCTCCGGTTGACGGGGTGATCTGTGTCAGGAAGGTGCCACCTCTGCTGCTGCCGGAGTACCACACGAGCCATACCCGTTCCTTCTCGGTCGCGGCGGTGCAGCCTTCCAGTGGGTGGTCGGGCAGCCGCCCGTCGGGAGTCCAAGCTGCCTGGCCTCGGATGTTCCAGCCCGCGAGGCCCGCTCCCGACTCGGGGTGGCCACCGTAGATGCCTTCGTCGCCGTAAGCCGTCCAGATGCCGCCGTGGACATCGGTGACCAGGGCGGGGATGTCATCGCCGACGCAGAACTCGGCTTCAGGTGTCCCGGACGGGGAGAACACCACCGCATTGGCCGGCCAGGGACTCTCGGCCTCGTTCCGGAATATGCGGCCACTCACCAACAGGAATCGGGAATCCGGGAGCAGGGCCAGGTGGCCTGGCCGCATCCGAATGTCCTTCACGAGGGTGCGCCGCTCCTCCCGGCCGGTGACGGTGACCAATTCACCTGTGAACGGAACTTTCAGCCCCCACCCGATCCACCCCTTGGGGTAGCGATGGCGAGCAAGGGAGCGCCGGTGGACCAGCAGGACCGCAAGTTCCATGGCGGGCCCGACACTCCACCAGAGCGCTCGGTACCCCCGCACAACATCGGCAGCGGGAAGCCGCCACACGTGGTGTATCGCGGCATCGCAACGAGCAGTCATGGGGCGAAGGTTCATAGGAAGTCACCTCTAGTACTCCAGCAGCGGTTCGTGTCCTGAGCTGCGTCTTCGGTAGTGGTAGCTGCGGGCGATGGCCTGGCGGTGTCTTCTCCAGGCCGACCAATTCAGTGCGTGGATGACGGGATCGCGGTCGGCTCGCGGGTGGGGCAGGAGAGTGTCCAGGAGTCGCCGGATCTCTGCCACCGTGAGCGGTACGAGGGCTGATCCGTTTTTGCAGCCCCCTTTGACTCGCCGCCGGCCTGGGCGGCGGGTGCGGCCAGAACAGCGTGGGCGAGCATGGCCAGGGTGATGTGCCGATACCAGCCGACATAGCGGCGGACCTCGTACTCGTCCAGGCCGCATTCGTTCTTCGCGGCCTGGAAGCATTCCTCAATCGCCCAGCGGGAGCCGGCGATCCGGGCCAGCTCGGCGGCCTCGACGCCGGCGAGTGCGTAGGCATGGTAGTTAGGCGATGTCGTCGGGATCGGAGATACTGCGGCGGGCCATGACCCAGCGGTGATGGGTGGGCGGGTCGGGATCGAGGATGAGGTTGGCGGACAGTTTGGCCGCGGCCCAGACACTGCTGTTCAGCAGTCACTGAAAGCCGTCCGGGGTGCGGTGACCTGCCCACTCAGCAAGTTGCCAGCCGTTCCTGCGTGTCGCCCGTCCCAGCAGACCGCGGACGTAATCCCGCATCCGCCACCGCAGATCCGCCCGAGCGAACCGGCCCGCCACCCCAGCGAACACCGACTCCAACTCATCAGCCCAGTCAGCGACTTCCGACATCCCCTCCATACAAGGACAACGACAACCACCAGCTCAGGACACGAACCGCTGCTGGAGCGCTAAGGAAAGGGTAACGATCTTCAACTCTCAGCTTCGACGCAATTCAGCAGCACTCGTGAACGCCCCGATTCAGGCTTGCTGCGCAACGTCCTCAGCCAGCTCGGCGAGGGTTCGCTCTGCCAGCGACCGCACCTCCGGCGTGCTGTCGGCCCCGGCGAGGGTGATTGCCGCCTTCCAGGCCGCCCAACCCTGAGCGCGGTGCCAGGTGTCCTGATCCAGACCCGCCGCGCGGACGAACAGCGGACGCGTCTCGCGGTCGAACATCGTCCACGCGGCCACCAGATCGCAGGCGGGGTCCCCGACGGCGGAGCAACCGAAGTCGATGACCGACGAGAGCCGCCCCTCGCTCAGCAACAGGTTTCCGGGCGCGATGTCGCCATGCAGCCACACCGGTGCCTCAACCCACCAAGACTTCGTGGCGCGGCGGACGCACCGCTCGCCCATCTCCCGCACCTCGGGCGCGAGCCCCGCGAGAGCCAGGATGGCCTCGTCGGCGTAGACGGTGAACTCGGCGCCACGCAAGCAGTTGTGTGTCCCCGGCGGCGGAGCGTCCTGCGTCGGTGCGGCACGCAGGGCCGTCAGGAACTTGCCCAGGCCCACCGCGACAGCGGCCAGATCAGATTCTCCGGCACCGGCGCGGTTCAGCGTCCGCCCGGGGTACCAGGCGTACACCGACCACGGACCGTCGAACAGCGGGCTTGGCACGCCCTTGGCGACCGGCTTCGGGATCGGCAGTGGCAGCACCTCGGCGAGCACCGGCAACCAGCGGTGCTCCTTCTCCACCTGGGCGTCGTAACCCCGCGCGCTGGGGATCCGAACCGCAAGGTCGGAGCCAAGGCGGAACGTTCGGTTGTCCCAGCCCTGCGGCTCGACCGGGTAAAGCGGCAGCTCGGCCCACCGGGGGAACTGCTCGCGCACGAGCCGGCGCGCGAGATCGAGGTCGGGAACCGGCCGCTCGGCGGTGGGCACGGAACTGTCCTGGCTGACGCTCATGGCGGGATCTCCTGCGGAGGTGTCGGTCACGGTCGATCACTGGTCACGGTCGGTCAGCGGCCCGGGACGGCTCTGGCTGGCCGGGCATAGCGGGCTTCGGCGGACGGGCCCCGCCTCACCGTAGCGGCTGAAGCCGGGGACCAGCAGCGTAAGGGATCCGGCGAGCAGGAACACCACAGCACCCAGCCCGGCCACGGCCCCTACCCCGACAACCGCCGTGGCGGGCACAGCCCCGGCCATCCCGACGGGCTCCACGATCCGGGTGACGGCGGCGGCAGCCATCGTGCGCGCAGGATGGTGCGCAGCGCGCTGATGCCGGCACCGTCCTGGGATCCCGCAGTTGTCTTCGCCCGAGGCAGGGCGGGGGTGCAGACAGCGGCGAGGACGAACGCGCCGATTTGCGCCATCAGCAGGCCGTTTGCTGACCACAGGGCGATCGCCACACCACCGATGGCGGGCGCGACGATGCCGATGATGTTCTGCGGCCCTACCACCGTTCCCTGTGCGCGGGAGGCGATCTGGTGGTCACGGGCGACGGCGAGTACGTAGCCGACCCTGCCGTTTCTCCAGGGCGGTGCGCATGTGCGGGTTGGCTCCGTAGACCTCGTCGCCGGCCACCCAGGATGTGCGGACGCCGGCATCCAGCGCGCGGGTGATCATACGGACTGTGAGGGCGGGTTTCGTGGCGAAGGCGAGGCTGTCGGGTATCCCGGCGGCCTGGCAGCGGGCCGTGTCCTCGGTCCACGAACGCGGAACATACAGTTCCCGGTCTGTCGCCGCATGCCCGATCGGAGTCGAGTAGGCAAGGTAGACGGCGACCTGGGAGTTCTCGATGCGCCCGGCAGTGCCGGTGTACTGGCGCTGCACCCCCACCGTGCCCATGCCCTTCCTCAGGTCGCCGGTCTCATCCACGACCAGCACCGCATCGTCGTGGTGCAGGTGCTCGACGACGAAGCCGCGGAGGTCATCGCGTACCGGCGTCGGCATCCCACCTGGCCCTCGACAGCAGGTGTTGCGGACCGTACGGGTTCGCGTCGCCGGCCTGCTCGGCGAGTGTCCGGCAGTTCTTGCGCGGCGGGTCCGACAAGAGTCCGAGCACGAACGCCCGTGCCCGGCGCCGAGGTTCTACCCGGCTGAACCGTCCCGCGATACGGTCCATCAGGACCTCGAACGCTTTCTGCCAGCGGGCAGATCTATGCTGTGGCCTGCGGCCACCGACTGATCTTCTGTCTTCACACACCGATGATCACCGGTGGCCGCACCCGTTCCCGGACCGGCCCCGACCACCAAGATCAGGATCTGGGCCCGAGCGTCAACTCTGGAGTTGAATCGGCTGATGGACATGTCCTCCCGAGAGATCCGCATGCCCCTCAGCGAGATCGTCGAAGTACTCCAGGACTTGAACGAGTTCGTCGTTTCCCTCGACCGACTCGGATCCCGCCAGGCATCCGGAGCCGCCGACGAATACACAGTCGGCACATTCATCGCCGACTGGGATGTCGCTCGCCGATTGGCCCGCGCCCGAGGCATCATCAGCGTCGCTCTGGATGCACAACTGAGCGAGGAAGACAACGCCGAGATCGACGCCCTGTGCGACCAGGGCCGCTTCTACGGCACGGCCGGCGCCAACAGCCCCTCCTGACCAGTCCAGCAGCAAGCGCATCGGACCGGACCAATCGAGGCGGGGATTCAGACCGGCCCGGCACCTGGTACTCGACCAGCAAGATCGCGATCTACAGCTGGAGTACTACTGTAGGCGTGTTTGCGCACGAAGAGCACGGCGGCCACTGCGGCGAGGAGGGCTCCGACGGCCGGGATCAGGACGGCGAGGTGGAGCGCTGAGGTGAAGGCGTCCGCGAAAGCGGCCGTGACGTCGTCGCGGATTCCGGCGGGGACGGCGGCGATCGGGGTGCCGGAGGCTATGCCGTCGGTGATGTCCCGGGTGGCTTCGGTGGGGACTCCGTGCCGGGTGAGCTGGTCCGGCAGCCGGTTGATCAGTCCGCTGGTGACGATGGTCCCGGTGACGCTGGCGCCGAGAGTGTTGCCGATCTGCCGGAAGAGGTTGACGGTGCCGCTGGCCATGCCTGCCTCGGCCGGGGGGACGCTGACGACAGCGGCGGCGGTGCTGGGCGGGAGGACCAGGGCCGCGCCCGCGCCGAAGACCCCCAGGTAAAGGCCGATCAGTGCCGCGGAGGTGTGTGCGGTCTGGGTGAGCATCAGCAGCGTTCCGGTGGCTGCGATCAGGGAGCCGACGGTGAGGGTGACTTTGAAGCCGAGTCTGCCGACGACCCGGCCCGCCACGGCGCTGACCAGCAGATAGGTGCCGGTCACCGGGAGGGTGAGCAGGCCGGTCTCCAGGATCGATTCGTGGCGGACCCGCTGGAAGTACAGGACCTGGGCGATGGCCATGCCGACGAACGCGTACTGGGCGACCAGGGCGACCAGGTTGGCCGCCGTGAAGGAGGGGTTGCGGAACAGCCGCAGGTGGAGCATCGGTGTGCGGCTGCGGCTCTCGACGCCCAGGAAGGCGGCGAGGACCAGGACGAACCCGGCGAAGGACCAAAGGACTTCGGGGGTGCCGAAGCCCGCGTAGCCGCCCTGGATGACGGCGAAGTTCAGCAGGGCGATGGCGACGACGGTCAGGGCGAGACCTGGCGGGTCCAGGTGCCGTCCGGGCTGACGGCTCTCGGTGACATGGCGGGGGGTGAGGGCCAGGATCACCACCGCCAGCACGACGTTGACCAGGAATGCCGCGTGCCAGGAGAAGTACAGCAGGACCGCGCCGGCGAGGATCGGGCCGAGGGCGAGGCCCAGGCCGGAGACGGCGACCCAAATGCCCACTGCGGTGGTCCGTGCGTGGGCGTCCTTGAAGGAACTGGTGACGATCGCCAGGCTGGTGGGCAGGATGGCCGCGCCGCCCAGGCCCATGATCGCCTGCCCGGCGATGATGACGGCCGCCGAGGGTGCCAGGAAGACCAGGAGGCTGCCCAGTCCGAGCAGCAGGGCACCTCCGGTGAAGACCCGGCGGCGGCCGAGGATGTCGCCGAGCGTGCCGGCGGCCAGGACGAAGCAGGCCACCATCATCGCGTAGATGCTGGCGATCCAGACCAGCTGCGTGCTGCTGGTGTGCAGCGCGGCCTGGACCGAGGCGAGCGTGGAGGTGGTCTGGGTGATGTTGATGAACAGTCCGAGCTGCCCGAGGCTGACGACCGTGAAGCCGGGCCAGGGGCTCTTCGCCTGCTCCGGTGCCCCTGCTGTCACCGCCCGTGCCAATGCGGGTTTCGGTTCTCGTGTCTGGTTCTCCGTCATCTGGGCGGAGGAGCTTTGGGGAGGCATGGCAACCCTTCCACGGGTGAGTCGATGCTGGGAGAAGGGTCAGTGCAGGGGGACGTCGAGGACGGCCTTGCGGTGGCTGAAGGTCTCCAGGGAGTAGCGGCCGTGGTAGTTGCCCATGCCGCTCTCGCCGACACCGCCGAAGGGCAGGGTGGGCACGGTCACGTGCATGACCGGCAGGCCGAAGCTGACGGCCCCGGAGGAGGTCTCCTCGGCCAGCCGGGCACGCGTGGTGTCGTTGTTGGTGAAGGCGTAGGCGGCCAGGGGCTTGGAGCGGGCGTTGATGAACGCGATGGCCTCGTCGAGGTCGGCGACCGTCAGGATCGGCAGGATCGGCCCGAAGATCTCCTCCTGCATGACCGGCTCGTCCGGCCGCACGTCCCGCAGCACCGTCGGGGCGATGTACTTCTCGGCTCGGTCGTGGTCTCCGCCGACCACCGTACGGCCGGAGCCGGTCAGGCCCATGAGGCGCTGGAAGTGCCGGTCGTTGACGATGCGCCCGTAGTTGTCGGCAGCCTTCGGGTCGGCGCCGTAGAGCTGCTCGATCGCCTTGGCGAGGGCCTTGGTCAGGGCGTCGGCGGTCTCCGGATCGGTGAGCACGTAGTCGGGGGCGATGCAGACCTGTCCGGCGTTGGTGAACTTGGTGGCCGCGAGCCGGGCGGCGACGGTCTCGATGTCGGCGTCGCGGTCGATGAAGACCGGGGACTTCCCGCCGAGTTCGAGGGTGACGGGGGTGAGGTGCTCGGCGGCGGCACGCATCACGATCCGGCCCACGACGCCGTTCCCGGTGTAGAAGATGTGGTCGAAGGGCTGGGCCAGCAGTGAGGTCGTCTGCTCCACACCGCCCTGGACCACGGCCACGGCGTCGGTGTCGAGGTAGGCCGGTACGAGCCGGCCCAGGAGTTCGGAGGTCCGCTCGGCCAGCTCCGAAGGCTTGAGGACCACCGCGTTGCCCGCTGCCAGCGCGCCGGCCACGGGGACCAGCAGCAGGTAGATCGGGAAGTTCCATGCCGAGATGACCAGGGTGACGCCGAGGGGGTCGAACCGGGTGTGGGCCGTGCTGCCGTCCGGGAGATAGGGCACGGAGACCTCGGCCGGCTGCGGGGCGAGCCACTCCTCCAGGTGCTCCAGGTAGTCGTCGATCTCCACGACCGTGGTGCCGATCTCGTCGGAGTCCACCGCGGCACGGTCCTTGCGCAGATCCGCCCACAGGGCGTCGGCTATGGCCGCACGGTTCTCGGTCAGCAGTGCGCGCAGCCGGGTGAGCTGCTCCACGCGCCAGGCCAGCGGCTTGGTGCGTCCGTCGGCAAAGGTCCGGCCCAGCCGCGCCAGCAGGGCGGCGGCGTCGTCGGCGGTGAGGGCGGGGTACGGGTACGTGTTCATGATGGTGTTCCGTTTCTGTGCGAAGGGTGAGTTCTGTCGGCGGATGGTGGAGGCCCGGGTTCCGGCGAACGCGGACGACGGGGCCGCATCGATGCCGGCGTTCCGTCCGTGCCTCCCGCGGGAGTGTCAGGCGGTGGTGTCGAGGACGACACGGAATCGGGCCTGGCCGGACATCATGCGCTCGTAGGCGGCGGGCGCCTGCGTCAGCGGCATCACCTCCGTCATGGGCAGGACGCTGTGCCGCAGGGCGAAGGCGAGGTTGTCCTCGTTCTCGATGGAGCTGCCGGTGAGCAAGCCGCCGATGGTCCGGGTGCCGAAGATCAGGTCCGGTGTCCTGACGGTGATCGGGTCGGGGGCGGCGCCCACCACCATCAGCTGGCCTTGTGGGGCCAGACCGGTGACCAGGCCGTTCATTGAGGCGCCGCTGGCCGCGGTGGCGATGATCGCGTCGGCGCCGCCGAGGTCCCGGAGTGCTTGCCCGGAGTCCTGGTCCGTGCTGTCGATGTAGTGGTCGGCACCGAGGTGCCGTGACAGCTCGGCCTTGCCCTGACCGCGGGCTATGGCCGCCACGCGGTAGCCGAGGCGGGCGGCGTACTGAAGGCCGAGATGGCCGAGTCCGCCGATGCCCTGTACCGCCACCAGCCCGCCCGGCCGGATCGGCAGCCGCCCCAAGGCCGTGTACATGGTCAACCCGGCACACAGCAGGGGCGCCGCCTCCAGCGTACCGAGACCCTCGGGCAACCCGACCAGTCCACTACTCCTGACGTAGACCACTTCGGCGTACCCGCCGTCGACCGTGGTCCCCGTCTGCGGCTGGTCGGAGCAGTTGGCGAAGTCACCGCGTCGGCAGCTCTCGCAGTGCCCGCACTGTCCGCCGAGGAAACCGACCCCGACCCGCTCACCGACCCGCCAGCCCCGCACACCATCACCGACCGCGTCGATCACGCCCACGATCTCGTGTCCCGGCACCATCGGCGCGTTCGGGTCGGCACGCCATCCCTCCACCGCCACGGCATCGGAATGACACACGCCACAGGCTTCCACCCGCAGCCGCACATGCCCCGGCTCCGGCTCCCGGACCTCCCGCTCGACCAGGCGGAACTGCCTGTTCTCCGTCACCTCGAAAGCACGGTATGTAGACACAATCTCCTCCTTGGTTCTCAGCCTTCTCAGGTGAATATGACCGGTCACTTTACATACTCGGCAGGCAGCCACCAGATGAAACACCTGGCAGCGGCTGTTCAGGCCGCGCGCCTCCCGCCAATGCCCGACTAGGTCCTGTCCGGTCGATCTTCGCGGGCCCGCGACGCCTGGCACCGCACCTCGCCGCGTTGTCGGAGTCGCCCAAGTACGTCCAGTACATGGG